>NZ_BTCK01000008.1:0-147981 GCF_033239625.1 Paenibacillus sp. CCS19 | reverse complement strand
GGGTTTGGGTGGAGCTGGTCGTAAGAGGGTGGGTGTGGTCATACATGAAAAAAAGCCAACGGAAATCACAAAATTGTGATTTCCGTTGGCTTTCTTTGACCTTACATCCACTTCTCGCCCCAGTCTTGAATGGATGCGATGATGGGTTCGAGATCATGGCCTCTGTCCGTAAGCTCGTATTCAATACGAACCGGCATCTCGGGATAGACGGTCCGTTTCACGATATGAATCGCTTCAAGCTCCTTCATGCGGTCGGTCAGCATCTTATCGCTCATATCAGGAATTTGCTCTTTGATCTCTTTGAACCGTTTCGGTCCGCCCAGCAGTACCCGAATAATCAGGCCTGTCCATTTCTTGCCGAGCAGTTCGGCGGCGGATTCGTATTTTGGGCACATTTTCGAGTAATCCAACCGTATCACCCCTCTTCTGCTTCTATTGTACCATATGTACTAAGGAAAGGTAAGTGAGATTAAGCTGGAATACGATTTTAACTTTATATTTTATATTCGCTTGACTAAAGTAAGTAACTATATTATGATTGGTCCATCGAACAAAACAAATTTTCTTACGTTCCTTCGATTGGAAGGGAACAGAAAGGGCGGGTTATAAATGTTAGACACAGGACTTCTTATTATTCGGGTTGTAATTGGGTTGTTGTTCATTGGGCATGGTGCTCAGAAGCTGTTCGGGTGGTTCGGCGGTTATGGGCTGAAAGGTACTGGAGGCTGGCTGGAATCGATCGGGATGAAGCCTGGCGTATTGATGGCGTTCGCTGCTGGTGTATCGGAGTTGGCGGGGGGCCTGCTATTCGGTCTAGGACTCGTGACATGGCTTGGTGCAGCACTGTTGATCGTTACGATGTTGGCGGCAGCTGTGAAAGTGCATCTTCCTAACGGTCTCTGGGTTACGCAAAATGGTTATGAATACAATCTCGTTCTGATCGTCGTTGCACTCGGCATTGCCTTCACCGGCGCAGGCGAATATTCGATCGATCATTTGTTGAAATAATAGACATGAACACGGCGGTTACACGACTCGATTGATAACTTTTAACTTCAAAGGAGACCTATCTATGATCGCCATGTATCCAGCAGATCAACGATATCATGCCAGCCACGGCTGGCTTGAGTCGTACTTCAGCTTCTCGTTCGCCGATTATTATGATCCGAACAACATGCAATTTGGGCCGATGCGTGTATTGAATGATGATTACATTGCGGCGAGTGAAGGGTTCGGCATGCATCCGCACCGCGAGATGGAAATCGTCACGTTAGTACTAAGCGGCCGGCTTGAACACCAAGACAGTATGGGTAACCGGGCGAACACGACGTGGGGAGGGATCCAGCGCATGTCGGCGGGAACAGGCGTCTTCCACTCGGAAATGAATCCGTCGGAGGAGGAGCCTGTCGAGCTGCTGCAAATGTGGTTCATGCCAGCGTCGGGAGGGCTCGAGCCATCGTATGAGACATCATCGTTCGATCCGCAATCGCTGAGCGGTCAGCTTGTACCGATTGTAAGCGGGAACGCTCAGCTGCAGCAGGCTGGCAAGGTAGCTGTCATTCATCAAGACATGACGATGTATTTGACCGAACTGGCGGAGGGTCAATCGGTACAATTCCACCAAGGAGCAGGACGCCGTGTATTTCTGTTCGTACTGGAAGGAAGCGTTAACGTGAAGGGCGGGCCAGATACAGCGTCGCTCGGGCGTCGGGATTCCGCCCGCATCGAAGGGCAAGCTGAATTGACGATTGCAGGTCAAACAAAGGGCAGCAACCGAGTATTGATAATCGATCTGCCATAAGAAGCATTCCAACCCAACATTCATCAGTTATAAAAAATAAACAGACTGCACCTTGAAACACAAGTTTCAAGGTGCAGTCTGTTTACTCGTCTATGCGCCCTCGCCCAATCATGCGTGTGGATGGCAAACTAGGCAAATCGTAGGTTGGTTCTTATCCTCGGGGTGCAGTATAATAGGCTCAGCGGCTTAACTAACAATTGAGCGACAACATGGCTGGATAGAGAGGGAATAGTCGGGAGATGGCGGAAGAGGATTGGGGATTTTTTGAGCGTCGAGCAAATGGCGAGCATCTGCGGCTGCTTGTCAATTCCGGCTACAAGGACGCTTATCCTATACAAAACTACAATGAACTAGTGTCCATCACGGTGAATGTATATCGCTTGTCGCACAGCGGCAAGAAGAAGATGGATGCAATAGCGGAGCTGGAGCGCTGGACGGCTCGGCTTGAAGGCGTCATGCGAACCGCTGGTAATTACTATTACGTAGGACGGCTTCATACCGAGTCGAAGCTTGAGTTTTATTATTATGTGAACGAGGCATTCGATGAAAGCACCGTTAGAGCGCATATTAACAGCCAACAGGACGTTCGGGCGCAAATGTATCGGAAGCCCGATGCCGAGTGGGAGTTTTATGCATTCATGCTGCCTGACGATCGGGAACAGCTGCTCATTCACAATGCACAGATGGTATACGCGCTAGCGCATCATGGCGATCAAATCAACCGCGAGCGGACCGTGTATCATTGGTTGCTGTTTCGTCGCAACGATGATCGTGTCGGTATCAAGAGAACGCTCGAGAGCATGGGCTACCGGATCGAAGAAGGCAAGAAGGGCGATCCTGAGCCGGATTACCCGTATCCGCTTGTCATTAGCAGAACCGATGATGTACGGCTGGATACGCTGAATCGGCGCGTTGATGAACTGTATCGGCTGCTCAAAGGGAGCGAAGGCAAATATGACGGCTGGGGATCGGCGATGCAGCTGTCATTGTCAGCCCGTATTCGCGCGGCGGTTCGCCGGGTTTTCGGAGGCGCCGCGAACGGCAAACGCAATGGGCTGCCGAAGTAAGGTGCTGCAACTACAATAAAACGGTTATTCTGTTCCGCATACAGACTTTGATCTGTGGGATAGAATAACCGTTTCTTATTTGGAACGATCGCTCACAACCTAATAATAACGAGACCTGCGAGCGTGAGAGCGAATGCAGTCCATTGCTGCTTCGTCAGCCGCTCGCGGTACAGCACGATGGAGCCGAGCGCTACGATCAGGCTGTTGGTTGCGAAGATAGGCGCGGCGATGCTTGCTTTGCCAGTTTCCAGCGCGACTGCATAGAGCTGTAATCCAGCGTAGGAGAAGATGCCTGCGAGAAGCCCCCAACGGAAGCCTATTCGGCTTAATCGTACAGGATCCGGCGCAGAAGCAGGGACGATCCGCTGCCGCTCGGAACGGTCGAGGAGCCCGAACCAGAGCATCGATAACGCGTAACCGACGAGAAGAACCGGCGCGCTGGACAGATCAAGCTGCTCGGTAACCTTCAATCCGCCATTGCGAATAGCGAACAGCAGGACAGCCGCAGCGACAAGCAAGAACCAACGACGCTGGGTGACGCTCATCGATTCCCGGAAACGAATCGAAATCAGAACAACGGATAAGAGCAGCAAGGCGATGCCGACAGCTTCGGCCGCCGAGACGGGCTCTCCATAGACAACAATGCCCATGCCGATCACAAGGGCGATGTTCATATTCGTTAGCGGCGAGGTCAGGCTGGCCGGACCGCATTCGAGAGCTTTCATGAATAAGGCATTGCCCCAAGCAGAGCCTGCGCCGATGATAATACCAGCGAGCAGCAGGCGCCAATCCGAAAGCCCGTCCAGCGTTCCCTCAACAAGACTATGTATGCCGAAGCCGAGCGTACCCGATACATAAAGTCCGTACAGCAGGCCGTTCGACGAGCCGCCCTTCATCTGGCTGACCTTCATCCACCAGCCGGCCAGACCGAATAGGATGGCGCTCCCGATTGCCGTTAGCAGCCACATGCTCGTATTGGCTCCTGACAGCGGGTGCTTGCCCCGATTATTTTGTAATGAAAGTGTAATGTTCCTGTTACGGTCCCATTACATAAGCCGGCTATTATAATAAGCAAGACCCCCTTTTTTAATATAAAATTTTGAGCCTTCCCTAGGGAAGGCTCCTTTTTTTGTCTCATGATCGGAAATCAATGCTTCTACGCTTCGGCCTCGTTACAGTTGTTCTTACAAGCTAACCTCGACGCGCTTCTTGTTCTTGTAATATACCCAATGCTTAAATCCGATTTCCTTCAGCTTTGCTCGTACGAGCTCCCAATCATCGCCGACGCGGGACGGGGCATGCGCATCTGATCCGAAGGTGACCTCGACGCCATAATGAAGCGCGCGCTCCAAGATCGCATTCGACGGATACCAGCCGCCGACATCCTTCATCTTACCCGAAGTATTGATCTCGATGGCAACGCCGCATTCAGCGATGACACGCAGCGTCTCGTCAACGGTGTCTTGCGCAGGCAGGTCGGAGAAAGCGGGATAATAGGCTTTCATCGCATCGATATGGCCGAGAATCTGGAATGCGCCCGTTCTAGCCGAGTCGGCAATCAGCTTGTAATAACGGCGCTTCTCTTCAATCTGCTGTTCTTGGTTCAGATGCTTCCAGCGATTGCGGTTGAAGATGCTGACGCCGCTCGTCTGATGCACCGATCCGATGAGATAGTCGAACGGATAGTTCGCATATACATTACGGTAAACGTCGAAGACATCGGGGAAGTAGTCCGATTCCATGCCGAGCAGCACGTCGATTTTACCTTCATATTTGGCCTTCAGACGCAGTACCTCTTCGATGTAATGGGTGAGTTCACCGCGTGCCATGGCGATTTTCGGAAAAGGCTGTTCTTCCGCATGCGCAAAATAAGGGGAGTGGTCGGAAATGCCGATGACCCCAAGACCTGCTTCAATTCCGGCTTTAATGTAATCCTCGATTGTCCCATCAGCATGTCCGCAGCGATAATGGTGCGTGTGCAGATCGAATTTCATCGGCTTAGCCTCCTGACTATTCAGTGCTTATAAATTGGTTCTCCGGCATACCCTTCAAATCGCTGATAAACTGCTTGATCGCAGAGTTCAAATAACGTCCGCTTCGATACACGACGCCTACCGGATGTGCCAGCTCCAACTCGTTCACCTTGATCATTCGCAATGTGCCCAGCTTCAATTCATTCGAGATGGACAGCTTGGAGACGACGGCAGCGCCAAGGTTCAGTTCGACCATCCGTTTCACTTCCTCGCTGCTGGACAGCTCCATGACGATATTCGGTTGAATGCCGTACTTATTGAACAACTGATCGACGAATCTTCGGCCGAAAGTGTCGGGAGACAGCATAATCATCGGAATGTCCTTCAGGGCATCGACGGTTGTATGCTTCAGATGGCCCATTGGGTGGGAAGGCGATACAACGAGCTCATACGTGTCATAGTACAAGGTAGAGGTCTCGATATTGTTGTTTTTCTCGGGGATATACGTAATGCCGATATCGAGCGTGCCTTGTTCGACTGCAGGCGTGATTTGCGAGGAGGGCATGGAATGAATGGTCGTCTTGATCATTGGGAACTGGTTCTGGAAATACGTTAGGACGCGCGGCAAAATTTGAACGGCAATCGTACTTGTTGTGCCAAGAACGATATGGCCTTGCGGAATTTGATTCAAATCTAACAGCTTCTGTTTCAATTCCTCAACTATGTTTAGTATGCGCTCGGCATGCTCGAGAAACACCACGCCGCGGTCGGTTAGCGTCACAGGCTGGTTGCGGTCAATGAGCACCGTTTTGAACTCGTCCTCAAGACTTTTGATCTGAGCGGAAACGGCGGGCTGCGTCAGATTGAGTATTTCGCCTGCTTTACGGAAGCTCATCGTCTTGGAAATCGTAAGGAGCGTTTCAAGCTGGTTTATATTCATGAACAGCCTCCTTGTCTGTTGGTTTTTCTGTCGCTTAATAAGCAAATCATGCAACAATGATAAGAGATATTTATCACATTTACATTTATTATAAAGGAAATAACCGAATGAGGCAAAGGTGTAAGTACTTCGTGGTTTAAAGTGATGCTTCGTGATCAAAAGCGGTTTCAATCTTTACGTAACTTTAAGGAGGAGAAGGGTACCAATTGTCGAAATGATCACGTATATTTTATGTGACTTGGTCATATGAGGAGGCTACAAGTTGAGCAATAAGAAAGCAGTTCGCGGCTGGCTTATGTACGACTGGGCGAATTCGGCTTTTGTTACAACGATGATCGCGGCTGTAATGCCCGTTTATTACGATAAAGTGGCAGGGAAGGGTTTGGGAGAGAACGTTTCCACGGTCTATTGGGCGAATACGCAGAGCATCGCTGCGCTTATCGTTGCGATCCTATCGCCCATATTAGGCGCAATCGCCGACTTTACCGGCTCGAAGGTTAAGTTTGTAAGCTTCTTCGCGATACTTGGTTCCATCGCTTGTTTGTTATCTGCACTCATCGGCGAAGGAGATTGGCTGCTTGCTTCCGTTCTCGTCATTATCGGTACAATTGGCTTTGCTGCGGGCAACACATTTTATGATGCGCTGCTGGTCGATGTGGCTGGTCCTCAGGAACGAGACAAGGTGAGCGCGCAGGGCTATGCTTGGGGTTATCTAGGCGGCGGCGTACTGTTAGGCGTTAACGTTGCAATGATCCAAGCTTGGGAAACATTTGGCTTCTCGAGCAGTGAGAGCGCAACGCGAACCGTCTTCGTGACCGTTGGTGTTTGGTGGCTGTTGTTCGCCATTCCGATCTTTCGTCATGTGAAGGAGCGCAAGCCGGATGGCAGCACAACGGCCGCAAAAGCGGTTAAACAGGCTTTCGCAAGACTCGCCCAGACGTTCCGACGAATCAAGCATTATCCCGAGCTGCTTAAGTACATGGTTGCTTATTGGTTCTTCAATGACGGAATCAATACCGTTATCGTAATGGCGACGGCCTACGGCAGCAGCATCGGCATTGAGATGGGAAATCTCATTACAGCGCTGCTTATTACGCAGATCGTCGGGTTCCCGAGCACGCTGCTCTTCGGCCGCTATGCTTCCAAGCTAGGTGCCAAGAAGCTGCTGTACATCTCATTGGGCATATATATCGTGATTGTCACGCTTGGTTTCTTCATGGAAAATGCGCTGCACTTCTATATCCTGGCAACGATGGTCGGCCTAGTACAAGGCGGCAGCCAGGCAATTGCGCGATCCATCTATGCGGATCTTGTGCCGAAAGCACGCGCAGCAGAGTTCTTCGGCTTCCTGACGATCTCGAGCAAATTCTCGTCCGTGGCGGGACCATTCGTATTCGCGCTCGTTGCGGGCAATACGGATTCTAGCCGGCTCGGTATCTTATCGCTGATCGCCTTCTTCGTTATAGGCATTGTGCTGCTGCGATACGTGAACCTGAACAAAGGAAAGCAGGAAGCGCTTGCAGAGGAAAGCGCTTAAGAGGTTAGACTTTAAGTTCGTTCCAAATAAAAAGGCAGGGCGCTCGGCAGATCAATATGCCGAATGCGCACCGCCTTTTTGCATTACCTTGCATTACGTTGAAGCAGTAACTCGCTACTGCCGGTGGGGTTATGAGGCGAGTGCCGCCTCTTCAGAGCCAATCCTTCTTGCGGAACAGATAAAACATGCCGAGTCCGAGCAGGATCATGAAGCCGAGCAGAATATAGGACCCGTTGTGAATATGCAGGCCGGGGATGAAATCGAAGTTCATTCCGTATACGCCTGTAATAAACGTCAAGGGCATGAAGATCGTTGTTAGAGCAGTGAACACGCGCATGATTTCGTTGGCGCGATTCGACAGACTCGACTGATAAGCTTCTCGTAAGTTGCTCATCAGATCGCGGTACGTATCGAATGTCTCGGAAATCTTGACGGCGTTCTCGTAAATATCGCTGAAGTACTTCTGGAGTTGATCGTCAATGAGCTTGAGATCCTTCTTGTTGAGCGTGGCAATAACGTCACGCTGCGGACCGAGTACCTTCTTCAGCCACAAGATTTCGCTTCGCAGACCGATAATTTCGTTCAGATGCGTCTTCTTCGTGTGCATCAGAATGTCTTCTTCAAGATTCTCGATGCGGACCTCGATGCGATCGCCGACGAAGAAGTAGTTGTCGACGACTAAGTCGACGAGATGGTACAAGAACCGGTCAGGTTTATTGACCTCTTGCTCCCATAGAACAGGCTTCAGCGAGCGGAGCTCATTAATTTTCTGTTTCGTAACCGTAATGATGTAATGCCGTCCGAGAAAAATATTAAGCGCGCGGAGAAAAATCTCCTCGTCATCAAATCGAATGCTGTTAATAACGATAAAATAATGGCCATCATGAATTTCGATCTTCGGCCGCTGCTCCTCTTCGCTGAGACAGTCCTCTACAGCCAGATCATGCAAGCCGAATAACGGCTGCAGAATAACCAGATCCTCCAGATCGGCGTCTATCCAGTAGAAGCCGTCCTTAGGTGGAGCAAGTACGCTTTGAATGTCATCTGTCGGGGTGAAAACACCGTTGTGAACGTGGCGGATTTTCATGCCGCATTCTCTCCTCTCGTCATGTCATCCGATGCCGGACGGCCATGACGAACAGGCGCGCGTAATAGCCACGCCGGGTAGACGGCTGAATCGGCTGCCGGAATATCCGAAAGCTTACAGCTCGTCACGCATGGCAGGCGGAAACGGGACGCCAGTTCGGCCGTCGGATCGCTATGCGCGAATCATTAATCTGCGGACTAGACCCATCGCCTTCCATGCCTTTACCCCCTTACGAATGGATAATTTACCACATAAGAATTTATAAGTTTCCGAGTTATTGGAAAGAACAAATTCTTATTGGCGATAAAACCTACCTTAAAACGCGGCCGCTCACCGCTGAATGGCCTCGATGTAGGTTTTCTCAATGGTATAGTCTGTGTAATTCTTGTCTAGTATACTCCTGCAAGGGTACCCGTACAAGAAGATTTGTAAGCGGCGTTACACTGAGGGGATAACCGCGCCGCGCAGCGATCGTGAGCGATTTGACACAACGGTTTAAAGTATGCTGAATTCGGCATGTTTTGCCAATTAGGACGGGCTAATTTCGGCTTGACGCATCTATGTCAAATAATCTATAGTATAGACTATATTGAAGCTCCGTATGTGTACGACAGATGGCATTGCCGAACATCGTGCTCGCGGATTCATGCAAGGCTCCTCAATTGAATATGGATCTTTCTTATCAAGAGCAGGCGGAGGGACTAGCCCGATGAAGCCCGGCAACCGGCATTATGCACGGTGCTAATTCTTGCGGATTTGAGACAGTCGTCTTGGGTCTGGGAGATGAGAGAGTTTATGGATATATTTATAAACCCCTCTCATTATTTGACGAGCGGGTTTTTCTCGTTTTAAATAACCCGCTGTTCAACACGATGCAGCTTTACCGACCACAATTGCGCACGAAATCCGTGCAGGACAGAAGGAGTGAATGAACAATGCCGATTAAAGTACCTGATCATTTGCCGGCAAGAGAGATTTTGGCGGAAGAGAATATTTTCGTCATGGACGAAAGCAGAGCGTATCATCAAGATATTCGACCGCTTCGCATTGCGATCCTGAACTTGATGCCTACGAAGGAAACGACCGAAACGCAATTGCTGCGTCTGATTGGCAATACGCCGCTGCAGATCGAAGTGGTGCTGTTGCACCCGGCGACGCATGTATCGAAGAATACATCCGCCGAGCATCTGGAGATGTTCTATAAAACATTCGATGAAATCGAAGACCAGTGGTATGATGGGCTTATTATTACGGGTGCACCGGTTGAGCATATGCCGTTCGAGGACGTCAACTATTGGGAAGAGTTGCAGCGCATTATGGATTGGTCGAAACGCCGCGTTACTTCGACGCTTCATATTTGTTGGGGCTCGCAGGCGGGTCTGTATCATCACTACGGTGTGCCGAAACATGATGTCGATAAGAAAATATTCGGCGTATTCCCGCATACGACGGAGAAACAGAACGTTCCGCTTCTGCGCGGCTTCGATGAATTGTTCTTCGTTCCGCAATCGCGCCATACCGAAGTTCGCCGCGAAGATATTGAGAAAGTGCCGGAGCTTGAGATTTTATCCGAATCGGATGAATCGGGTATCTATATTGTAGCGAGCAAGGACGGCAAGCAGGTGTTCGTATCGGGCCACTCCGAATATGATCCGCTGACGCTCAAATGGGAATACGATCGCGATGTATCCAAAGGAATGGATATCGAAGTGCCGGTCAATTACTTCCCGAACAACGATCCTAAGCGGTTGCCTCGATCCTCTTGGCGTGCGCATGCGAATTTGCTGTTCTCGAACTGGCTGAATTACTATGTGTACCAAGAGACGCCCTTTGAAATTGACATGGGGGCATATATCTAATCGCAAGCACCACCGTTTCTTACTATTCGATGCCTAATAAAGGAGCAATCGTCCATGAACATTGAAAGCCGCTTGGCACAAATCGGATCTATTAAAGAACCTAAAACAGGTGCAGTCAGCTTCCCTATCTACAATTCGACTGCATTCCGCCATCCTAAGCTTGGCGAAAGCACAGGCTTCGACTATTCCCGTACGAAGAACCCGACGCGCTCCGTATTGGAAGAAGCGGCAGCTGAGTTGGAGTCCGGAGATGCAGCATTTGCCTGTAGTACCGGTATGGCTGCGCTCCAAGTCGTATTCTCTATGTTCAGCCAAGGCGACCACTTGATCGTGTCGCTGGACCTGTATGGCGGTACGTACCGTCTGCTGGAGCGGATCATGTCCCGTTTTGGCGTAACGGCTTCTTATGTGGATACGAATGACATCGATGCAATCGGCGAACTGGTTACACCGAATACGAAAGCGATTCTGATCGAAACGCCGACGAATCCGCTCATGATGATCACGGACATCGAGCGCGTCAGCGCGTGGGCGAAGTCCAAGGGACTGCTCACGATCGTTGACAACACGCTGCTCACGCCGTTCTTCCAACGCCCGCTCGAGCTTGGCGCTGACATTGTGGTACATAGCGCGACCAAGTATCTCGGCGGCCACAACGACGTGCTTGCCGGCTTGATCGTTACCAAAGGCAAAGAGCTGTCGGAGCAGATTGGCTTCCTGCATAACTCGATCGGCGCAGTGCTTGGCGCGCAAGATTCCTGGCTGCTTATGCGCGGCATGAAGACGCTGGCGCTGCGCATGGAGCGTCATCAATACAATGCAACGAAGATTGCTGAATACCTGCTCGAGCATGAATCGATTGAAGAAGTGTACTATCCTGCACTGCCGCAGCATCCGGGTCACGAGGTCCAGAACCGTCAATCGTCGGGCAACACGGGTATTTTCTCGTTCAAAGTGAAAGATGCCCGCTACATTGAACCGATTCTGCGCAATATCAAGCTGATCGCATTCGCTGAAAGCCTTGGCGGCGTCGAGTCGCTAATGACTTACCCAGCGGTTCAGACGCACGCTGATATTCCGCTCGAGATCCGCCAGAAGATTGGCGTGGACGAGCGTCTGCTTCGTTTCTCTGTCGGCATCGAGCATGTGGACGATCTGATTGCCGATTTGTCGCAAGCGCTGGAAGCAGCGAAGCGCGAGATTGAGGAGGCGTAAGGAAAGATGAGTACGCCGAAGACATCGAAGATTACGTATGATTTTGACAAAGTCATTGACCGTTTCGGTACAGCTTCCTATAAGTGGGATCAATCGGAGAAGCTGTTCGGACGCGCTGATATACTGCCGCTGTGGGTAGCGGATATGGACTTCGAACCGCCTTATGAAGTCGTTGAGGCGATCAAGGAGCGGGCGAATCAAGGCATCTACGGCTACACGATTCGGACGCAGGGTTATCACGATGCCGTACGCGGCTGGTTGTCCCGCCGCCATGGCTGGGAGATCAAGGATGAATGGATTACATCCAGCCCAGGTATCGTACCTGCTCTGAGCCTTGCGGTTCAGGCATTCACGAAGCCGGGAGATAAGGTTATCCTGCAATCGCCGGTTTACTATCCGTTCTATGATGTCATTAAGATGAACGACCGCGTCGTTGTCGACAATGCGCTCATTCTGGATACGGACGGCCGCTACAAAATCGACTTCGATCTGCTGGAGCAGCAAGCGGCAGACGGAGCGAAGCTTATGTTGTTCTGCACGCCGCATAATCCGGGCGGACGCGTATGGACGCGCGAAGAGCTGGAGCGTGTGGGTGAGATTTGCGTGAAGCACAACGTGCTGATCGTAGCGGACGAGATTCATCATGACCTCGTTTATCCGGGCCATAAGCATTATGCGTTCGCGGGCTTGTCCGAAGCGTTCGCGCAGCAATCGATTACGTGTATCGCAACAAGCAAAACGTTCAACCTGGCAGGTCTGCAAGCGGCAACGATCATCATCCCGAACGATGAAATCCGCCGCAAGTACAACTATTTGCTCAAGACGTTGTCGATTCATATGGAGAGCTATTTCGGATTGACGGCTGTTGAGAGCGCGTATAATCATGGCGACGAGTGGCTCAATCAGTTGATGGTTTATCTGGAGGGCAACCTCAATTACCTCCTCGACTTCTTGGCAGAACGTCTGCCGCAGATCAAAGCGATGCGTCCTGAAGGAACTTACATGGTATGGCTCGACTGCCGTGCCATCTCGGAAGATCCGAAGGCTCTCAAGAAGCTGATGTTCGAAGAAGCGGGCGTCGCATTCAGCGAGGGTTCGGTGTTCGGCAAGCAGGGCGAAGGCTATCTGCGCGTAAACCTTGCATGCCCTCGCTCGATTCTGGTACAAGCGCTGGAACGTTTCGCTCAAGCGATTGAAGCGCGTAACTAGCTGCTAGATTAAGCAATTTCATAGTCCAATTGGATCAAACTGCCGCGGTAGTCACATTTCTGTCGAGTGACTGCCGTGGTCTTTTTATGTTAGGATTAGTTGATAGCTTTAGATCGGCCTAATTCATTTAATTTTTATACCTCAGGAGGGATCCAGCATGCTAACCGTTGATTCCGTATTGGAAAAAGCGCTTCGCGGCGAACGCATTACGTTCGAGGAATGCATCGTGCTTCTAGAATCAGATGAAATTGAGAAAATGGGGAAAGTTGCGAACGAGCTGATGCTGCGTAAGCACCCTGAGCCAATTACAACGTTTGTCGTTGGACGCAACGTTAACTATACGAACGTATGTGACGTCTATTGCCGTTTCTGTGCGTTCTATCGCGCGCCGGGTTCACCGGAAGGATACGTGCTTTCGGACGATACGATTTTGCAGAAGATTCAAGAGACTGAAGATGTAGGCGGCACTGAAATTTTGATGCAGGGCGGCACGAATCCGAACTTGCCGTTTACGTACTACACCGATATTCTTCGCAAAATTAAAGAGCGATTCCCGAACATTACGATGCATTCCTTCTCGCCGGCGGAGATTATGAAGATGAAGGAAGTATCGGATGGACTGTCGCTTGACGAAGTCATTCGTCAGCTGCATGAAGCGGGACTCGACTCGCTGCCAGGCGGTGGCGCAGAGATTCTTGACGACCGTACGCGCCGCAAGGTAAGTAAGCTGAAGGGCTCATGGACGGACTGGATGGACGTCATGAAATCCGCGCACAAGCACGGCATGAACACGACGGCAACCATGGTATACGGTTTCGGCGAGACGATGGAAGAGCGTGCGCTCCATCTGCTGCGCGTCCGAGATGCGCAGGATGAGTGCATTGCGAACAACTACGATTCGAAGGGCTTCTTGGCCTTCATCTCGTGGCCGCTTCAACCCGACAACACGAACATGCGCGTTGAGAAATCGAAGCCGGAAGAGTATCTCAAGATGGTGGCGGTCAGCCGCATCTTCTTGGACAACATCGATAACCTTCAGTCTTCGTGGGTCACTATGGGTCCGGAGTACGGCAAGCTCTCGCTCCAATACGGCTGCAACGACTTCGGCAGCACGATGATGGAAGAGAACGTCGTCTCCGCTGCGGGCACGACGCACAAGGTCAACATCGACCTGTCGCTCAAACTCATCCGCGAAGCTGGCAAAATCCCAGCCCAACGCAACACGAAGTACGAAATTCTCAAAGTGTACGAAGAGAACGAATCGGCCGACAAAGACTTTATCATGCAGAACTAGTCAAGAGTGAATTTATATGGCTTCGCTAGAGATGAGCGTGATTTCACTGTGCAGATGAATGTTTCTTCCGATCGCTGTTGTCCCCAGATTGTTCTGATTTTATAAATTCTCTATCGGATACAATCCGGTTGACAAAGGCGAACGCTAACGCTTCTCCAGAAATCATTCACCTGCTCCGTTCCAGTCGCTCAGACCAATATAAATATCACTCGACTATTCCGTTCCGGAATAGTTGCAAGGCTGCCATACTTCAGCCTTGTAAGTGAATGAGTTTAAGGCCATCACATATGTGATGGCCTTTTTGATCTACATGTTACTTGTTTCTGAGCAATGAGATTAACCTTCGGTTCAACAGCATTAGTTCCAGCTTAAGACTGATTCCTGCAAATTTACAGTTTGTATACGATTCACACTAACGTATCATCGATTGCTGCAAAGATGCATTTATCTTAGTCGTTTGACGTGGTTTGGCGTAACTACGAGCTCGATACCTGCATTTTCGCTGGAATATCCGATATTTTGCGAATCGATAGGTGTCAAAAACCTGCACATTTACAGGAACCGACCACCATCTGTTTAACTAACTTTGCATAGCGGATGACTGGAGCCGATATTGCGGCGATAGGAATCAAGTTTCCTCCCTAAATTGGGATAGGCTGACCGTAGGAACGAAGCGGACGAATGATTCTGGAGAAGCGTTAGCGTTCGCCTTTGTGTCCGGATTGTTACCTTTTCTGATCTACTCTAATCAGAACAATCTGGACACAACAGCGTTCGGAAGAACATTCGTCTGCGTAGTGACTGCACCAGCCTGAATTTCTTTTCAATAATAACCTAAATCACTCGCGACAAGCCTCATCCCAATTGTCTCCTCGTATATACGTGCGCCATCAGCATATACTTTTAAGGAAGGAAAGGGGTGAGCGCATGGAGCTTTTTTCCATATCCTTGCACGACGCTGAACAAAGTCAGCGCCAGAAATTGCACGATCTACTGCTTCAAGAGTACACGCTGCTACATAACTTTCCTGTTATCCCGCGGCTTGAATGGAATAGCGAGCTTGATCGGCTAACGGGCAGAATCGATACAGTCCCTGATTTTCGGTTAATTGAGCATGGCCCGCCTCTGTATCGAAGCACTGCAACCGCGCTTGCCGAATATATCGTGTCTGAGCTGGAGCAGCAGCTGCTCACTTCCATTATTCGCAAGCAATACCGCATCGAGCGGGAGGAGGAGCTGGCAACAATCGTTCGGTTCTGCTCCGAGATGCTCGGCTCCGTCCAGGCCGATCCGGGGGATCGCGATCCTTTCGGCGAAGCCGACAGAAAACGCAGAAAACAGAAAGTAACGGACGAGCTGGACACGTTCCTTCAGGACAATACAGAGCTCAATTTAACCGGCTTCGTTACATTCCGGCTTCAGACGTATTGGAATGAGCTTCGGGATGCGGCGGAATACGCAGTCGATGAGTTTGTCATGGATAAGCAATACCAGGAGTTTATTTCGCTGCTTCGTTATTTCGTCGATCTTCAGGATGCGAAGCTGCCGCTTGTTCATTTGCTGCACAAAACAGGCCATGAGTTCATCGTCTGCGATGAACGGCTTCAACCTCTTGAGCATAAACCGGTAGACCGGATCGTTGCCGAGATGGTGGAATATGAGATGAATGTCGAGGATATGGTCATCAGCACGCTCGTGACGATCGCGCCGAAGCAGATCGTGATTCATACACGGCAGCCAGAGCTGCAAATCATTCGGACAATCGAATCGATTTTTGGACTCCGGGTATCCGTATGTGTCGGCTGCGTTTCCTGCCATGCTTCATTTGAGAACCGGATTTGATGTCCTATTGACCGTCTCAAGCGGCAATTGTTATAATGGGGTACAAATGCATTGAACAAAAGCGTCGACGAAGACAATGATTCCCCGAATGAGCACGGACCAGAGAGAGAAGCCTTGGCTGTAAGCTTCTTGCGAGGCGGCGGAGAATATACCCCTTCGGAGCTTTACGGTTGAATCCGAATGCTTCTTCCAATAGGAGTACAAGGTGTGTAAGCCGTAACGGAACGTCCCCGTTATTGGATGTCATGAGGTTCGCACGTGCTGCGTTTTATGAATTGATCGAGAATCGATTCGTACGCAAGCCTGTTGCGTTCGAATGAGGGTGGAACCACGAGTATACAAGCACTCGTCCCTTTGCGGGGACGCGTGCTTTTTTTGTTGTCCGGCAACTGCCAGCGCGATAGAAGAAGTACGCCATCCCGCCAGCTTACACAACAATCGACAACGACCTCATCTAAGGCAACAGTCGAATAACAAAGGAGAATAACGATGGCGATTAAAGTAACGCTGCCGGACGGAGCTGTCCGGGAATACGAAGCTGGCGCAACGATCGATGATGTTGCGGCTTCCATTAGCAAAGGACTTCAGAAGAATGCGGTTGCAGGCAAAATCAATGGTAAAGTCGTCGATATCTACACGGCGCTTAACGAAGATGCTAACATCGAGATCGTAACGCTGGATTCGGCAGACGGTGTGGAAGTGTATCGTCACAGTACGGCGCACTTGATGGCGCAAGCGATCAAGCGTCTGTATGGCAATACGGCTGTTAAACTCGGTATCGGTCCGGTCATCGAAGATGGCTTCTACTACGATATCGATCTGGAGCAATCGCTTACGCCGGAAGATCTCGTGAAAATCGAGAAAGAAATGGCTAAGATCATCAAGGAAGATCTGCCAATCCGCCGCCGTGTCATTAGCCGTGACGATGCGATTGCGACGTTCACGGAGCTGGGCGATCCGCTTAAGCTCGAGTTGATTCGCGACCTGCCGGAAGACGTTCAACTGACGATCTATGACCAAGGCGAGTTCTTCGACCTTTGCCGTGGACCGCATCTTCCGTCGACGGGCCGCATCAAAGCGTTCAAGCTGCTGAGCATCGCAGGCGCATACTGGCGCGGTGATTCGAAGAACAAAATGCTGCAGCGCATTTACGGAACGGCGTTCCCGAAACAAGCGCAGCTTGACGAGCATCTGCACTTCCTGGAGGAAGCGAAGAAACGCGACCACCGTAAGCTTGGTAAAGAACTGAAGATGTTCACGTTCTCCAAAGAGGTTGGCCAAGGCCTGCCGCTATGGCTGCCGAACGGCGCCCGCGTTCGTCGTACGATGGAGCGCTATATCGTCGATCTCGAAGAGCGTCTGGGCTACCAGCACGTTTATACGCCAGTACTGGCTAACGTTGAGCTATACAAAATCTCGGGTCACTGGGAGCACTACTCCGAGGATATGTTCCCGCTGATGGCGCTCGACAACGAGGAGCTCGTCCTTCGTCCAATGAACTGCCCTCACCATATGATGGTGTACAAAAGCGACATGCGCAGCTACCGCGATCTGCCGATCCGCGTAGCCGAGCTCGGCACGATGCATCGCTACGAAATGTCAGGCGCGCTTACGGGTCTGCACCGCGTTCGTGCCATGACGCTGAACGATGCTCATATCTTCGCGCGTCCGGATCAGATCAAGGATGAGTTCGCTCGCGTCATCAACCTGATTCGCCAAGTATACGCTGACTTCGGCATCAAGGAATATCGCTTCCGTCTGTCGTACCGCGATCCGAAGGATACGGAGAAGTACTTCCCGGACGACAACATGTGGGAAATGTCGCAGCGCATGCTGCGTGAAGTTGTAGAGGAGCTCGATCTGCCATTCTTCGAAGCGGAGGGCGAAGCTGCGTTCTACGGACCGAAGCTCGACGTGCAGATCAAGACGGCGCTTGGCAAAGAAGAGACGTTGTCGACGGCTCAGCTGGACTTCCTGCTGCCTGAACGTTTCGAACTCGAATATATCGGCGACGACGGCAAGAAACACCGTCCGGTCGTTATCCACCGCGGAATCATCAGTACGATGGAGCGCATGACGGCATACTTGATCGAGAACTTCGCAGGAGCGCTGCCGCTGTGGCTGTCGCCAACGCACGCACGCGTCATTCCGGTATCGTCCGCATACGACGAATATGCGCGCCAAGTGGAAGAACAGCTGCTTGCAGCAGGCGTTCGTGCAGAGTCCGATCTCCGCAACGAGAAGCTGGGTTACAAAATCCGCGAAGCGCAGCTTGAGAAGATGCCTTACATGCTGATCGTCGGCGATAACGAGGCGCAGGCTGGCACGGTATCGGTACGTAAACGCGGCGAAGGCGACATCGGCGTGAAGCCGGTCGCTGAGCTGATTGAGATGCTTAGTGGAGAAATTGCTGCAAAAACGGTATAGCCTTCGGGAAGACGGGGCAACCTCCTACTCAGGAGCAGTGTGACTTTGAGCTCCCCTCAAAGATCCTGATGTAGAGCGGAGTGGCTTTGAACTCCGTTCAAAGACCCTGATGTAAGGAGTTAACGTATGTTATCAAGCTTACCTATGCTGCAGCGGAGCTGCGTCAGCGCGCTTATCGGCCTCTCTGTACTGATGTGCGGAGCAGAAGTCGCAGATGGGCGTCCTGCCGCATCCGCTGCAGCTGAGGCAGCCCCCGTTATACCGGACGGGAAAGAGATTGCAACAATTGAAGTGATTGCGACTGGATACACGGCTGGCGTAGAGTCGACCGGCAAACGTCCAGGTCACCCGCAGTATGGGATTACGTATTCAGGCGTGAAGGTGAAGCGAGGCAGGTTATCGACCATTGCGGCCGACCCGAAAGTGTTCCCGATTGGCACACTGCTTTACATTCCGGATTACGGATACGGCGTTGTGGCTGATACCGGATCTGCGATCAAAGGCAAACGGATCGACCTATACTTCGACACCATTAAACAAGTATACGAGCAATGGGGCAAACGCAAGGTAGAAGTGAAGGTGATCAAGAGGGGCAACGGCAAACTGTCTCAGGCATGGCTTAATTCCGTCAACGAGGCGCTCGCAGCGAGCCGCTCAATCCCTCAGTCATACCTGGAGTCCTAATGAGCAAGCTCGGAAACGTATAGATTTCCATGTAAAATGGAACAAGCATCCCTATACCGATAATCGGTATGCGGATGCTTGTTTTGTTTGTGTTTGTAACGCTGCAGTTGTGCTGTACGCCTACGCTGTCCCTTCAATGGTGACAGCCTTGTCTAACCGATAGGCTTGAAGTTTCGGATGACAAGCTGCGTATCGACGCTGACGACGCCCTCAAGCGCGAATATACGCTCATACAGGAACTTCTCCAGCTCTTCTTCATCTCTCAGATGGGCTTGCATGTGGAGAGTGCTCGGCCCTGTCATTTGATAAATGCTTATGACGTCAGGCAGCTCTGCCAGTTGATAGCCGATCTGTTCCGCTAAGCGCGGTTCGACGACGATCTCGAAGAAGACGGCGACAGGCTTGCCTAGCTTCGCGACATTGACGCGGATCGTGAAATGTTCGATAATGCCGTCTTCGATGAGCGATTCTACCCGTTTCTGTATGGCAACACGGGAAAGACTAAGCGTTTCACCGATCTTCGCATATGGCAATCGACCGTTCTCCAGCAGCAGATTGACAATGCGTTGATCGATTTCGTCCAAGTGAGGAAGCACCATAAGCCGTCACCTCTCCTTTTATATGTAATAAAACATAACATAAAAGCCGTCTTTTGAAAATAGATTGACGAGCGAAAAATACAAACTGTTCCAACCCTCCTTGAATCGTTCACAAATTTTCGTCGATTTAGGGGTGTTCAAATTCGAATCGTTCATGTACAATGATTTTATTGGTTGCATGTTATATTTTATTACATGATGCAAAGTATGGTGATGAATTGTGGCTGATCCAATGACGATATGGAATGAGGATCGATTAAGAGCGCCTCATAAGCCGGCAGATGTCGTACCTTTTCTAGAAGCGTATATCGCTAAGAAAGAAGAAGAAATCGCAGAGATTGAACAAATGGTCAGCCGCTATGAGAAGCGCCGATTGAAGGAAGAACGGGCGTACCAAGCGATGTCCTCGCTGCGGAAGCTGCTCTCGGGCAGGAAGCCGGCCCATCACCTGGCTGTTGAATATATTCATTACATCAAGCAGCCGATGGAGCGTGCGCGCCTGCTTCGCCACGAGATTGAGCGTGCTCGTGCTTTGCGTGACAGCGCAGTGCCGGAAGCTGCCAAGCTGTCGGAGCTTGAATCGTTTCGTTAACAAGAAGAACGCCCTGTAACTGATCATTGATCAGTCAGGGCGTTTTTTGTTGCGTTCTATCGATCATTCTGCTTCAATTCATTAATGTCGAGGAAATCATGCGCCTGGCTGTAGGCCGGCACGCCATGGATGCCGACATCAAGGCCGACCAATTCCTCATCGCGACTAACGCGGACGCGGACGAAACGATTGATCAGCTTCAAGGCCAACCAGGTTAGTACGAAGCCCCAGATCGCAATCGTGAGCAATCCGACGAATTGAATGCCGAGAAGCTCCCAGCCTCCGCCGTAGAAGAGGCCATAGTAGCCTTGTCCGGTTGCAGCGGCCAGATCTTTCGTTGCGAACAGGCCAAGAGCGAGTGTGCCGATGCTGCCGCTCACACCGTGTACAGCGAATGCGCCGACAGGATCGTCTATTTGCCACTGCTCAAGCAGCTCAGAGACGAGAATCATCACGATGCCGCAGATGGTACCGATCAATATTGCGGCGCCGTTCGTGACGAAAGCGCAGCCTGCTGTAATGCCAACCAAGCCAGCCAACGAGCCGTTGATAACCATCGGCGGATCAGCCTTCTTGTACCGAAGCATCGTGAACAAGATCGATACAGCTCCGCCTGCCGCTGCTGACAACATCGTAGTAACCGCGATATGACCGATCGAGCTGTTCGTAGCGCTGAGCGTACTGCCGGAGTTGAACCCGAACCAACCGAACCATAGGATGAAGGCGCCAACCGACGCGAGCGGGAGATTGGAAGGCGGGACAATGTTGGCTTGTCCGTCTGACGTAAACTTGCCGATTCGCGGACCGATGAAGATCGCTGCAGCCAGCGCTGCGAAGCCGCCCAGACCATGGATGACGGCAGACCCTGCAAAGTCGATCATCCCGAGCGTAGCTAACCATCCGCCGCCCCATACCCAGTGGCCGGCGATCGGATAGATGATTCCCGTCATCGCGATCGCATATAATAGATAGGCGCTGAAATTAATCCGTTCCGCTACAGCTCCTGATACAATGGAGATGACGGCAATTACGAATGCGGATTGGAACAACCAGAACGTATCCATGGAGACATTCAACGAAATATGGCTTAAATCGCCGCTCAAGAAGAAGCCGGATATGCCAATCCATCCGCCGAGATCTTTACCATGCATGAGCGCGAAACCGATTGCAAAATAAATGAGAGCTCCGAACGTAATATCAGCAAATACTTTCATAATGATGCTGACCGCGTTCTTCTGCCGGACGAATCCCGCCTCAAGCAATGCGAAGCCGCCTTCCATCAACAGAATCATAGCCGCGGTAAGGACGAGCCAAATCGTATCCAGTCCTTGTGATAGTGTAGCAATATTCATACAATCACTCCTAAGACGTATGCGGATAACGTCGAAAAATAGTCGTAAAATCGCCAGTCGTCCTTCATTATAAGGAGGCGAAGTCAACTATGTCAACGCAATATGTCACAATATATAACATTAGTTTCAAGCGGTGTGAAAAACAGCACAGCTCGGTCTCTAGACGGATAACAGATTCAATCAATTGACGGTTAAAACAATGTAAAGCTTTCGATATAATGAACATGTAAGATCGGGGAACCGATAAGTTCATATATCGTGAGAAAACCTCTATCGCGGACTTTCGAAGATGAGCGACCTACAGCTTTGCGGAGCAAAGCGGCTTCGTAAGCATGAGGTAGGTTTTATCGCCAATAAGAATTAGTTGTTTCGAGTGACTCGAAAACCTATACATTCTTATGTGGTAAACAAGGCACAATTAGGAGTTGACTTAGGATGAATCGTCATTATGCAGGCCGTATCTTGTGGGGGTTATTCATCGTTGCAATAGGAGCGGGCTTCCTATTAAATCAGTTCGGCATCGTTTCGCTCGACATCGGTGATATCGTTTCCACCTTCTGGCCGGTTATTCTGATCGTCGCCGGATTCAATAATTTGCTAACCGCACGCCACGGAGGGAATGCATTCGGTGCATGTATTCTCATTACGATTGGTTTTATTTTCTTAGGCCGCAGCCTCGATTGGTTTGACTGGTCGATCGGTGACATCATTCGTTTCGTCGGACCGGTTGCGTTAATTCTGTTCGGTCTGAACATGGTGTTCCGTCCGCGCTGCAGTTCAAGGCAGCATCATCGTCACAATTACGAACATCGGGATGATTGGCAAGCATATCGCCCAGGAGGTTACGTGCCGCCGGCGCCGCCGCTGCATCCTGATCCAACATCCACTGCGAGCGATCCTTCTAATGTCGATCCATCGGCCGATCCTATGCAGCCGCCTTTACCGCCTGTACCGCCGTTCCGTCCTAATCTGTCCAAGCACGAGCAGCATATCGAGATGAAGCATCAAATGCGCCGTGAGAAATTGGAGGAGCGTCGGGATAAGCTTCAGATGCGCCGCGATAAGATTGAGGAGAAAATGGAACACCATCGCAGGCATACGAATCCGTGGGAACGGGTGGAGTGGTGGGAGAATAATCCGAACGTGCAGAACCGTTCCGGATTCATCGGCGACATTCATATCGGTAACGATCATTGGGAGCTGAAGCCGCTCAACATCTCGCATTTTATCGGAGATACGGTCATTGATTTGACGAGAGCGCATATCCCGTTCGGTGAAACGCGCATTACGATTTCGTCTTTCATCGGCGACGTTAAGATTTATTTGCCCAACGATTATGAGGTCGGCATTCACGTCGTATCCAGTGCATTCATTGGCGATGCGCGAGTGCTCGACATGAGAGACAGCCGATTGTTCCGCAACATGGATGTAGAGACGCCTGCTTATAAGGATACAGATAAAAAAATCAAGCTGGTGTGCAGCACGTTCATCGGTGATGTACGGGTTACGAAGGTTGGGTGATCCGCGATGATGGTACGATTGCTCAGAAGCGGTAAGCTGGAGATCATTGCGATGTTCTCGGTCTCTGCACTGCTGTCCGCCGGGAGTGTGTATGCGCTGTGGGAGTGGCTCGTCTACGAGGGCGATATGCCGACGGTCGAATTCGGCCTGTGCGTCATCCTCGTGCTGCTGCTCGTCAGCGCATGCTTCGGTTATTGGACGGCACAGACGATTCAGCGGCGGGTGGATGCGCTGCACATCGCACTCAAACAAGCGAATAACGGCAATTGGGCGATTCGGATGCCGCTCAGCGGTGCGCGTTCGTTCGAAGCTGTGCATGTAGAATTCAATGAAATGGCTGCAACCGTCGAGGAACGTCTGAAGGTAGCGCAGCTTGCAGGCGAAGAACAAGTCATGCGGGAGAAAGCTTCTAATGAAGAAGCGGTACAGGAAGAACGGAAGCGGCTCGCCCGCGACTTGCACGATACAGTAAGTCAGCAGCTGTTCGCCATACATATGTCGGCCTCATCGCTGCCGAAGCTGCTGGAGCTTAACCCCGATCGTGCGGCTGATGTAATGGGGCAGCTCATTGAGATGTCGACGCTCGCTCAGAAGCAAATGCGTGGATTCATTGCGCAGCTGCGGCCGATGGAGCTGGAGGGACGCTCGCTGCAGCAGGCGCTAGATCGATGGTTCCCGGATTACTGCCGTCAGAATAGATTGCAAGGCGAACTCGATTGGCGGCTGCAGGAGCCGCTGTCGGAAGCGAAGGATCATCAATTGTTTCTCATTATTCAAGAGGCAATGGCGAACATTGTGAAGCATGCTCACGCGCAGCATGCCGTACTGTCGTTATCAGAGACAGAGCATCAGATTATGATGACGCTGCAGGATGATGGAGTCGGCTTCCGTCCTGGCGAAGTACGGGTTGGCTCTTATGGTCTGTCAACGATGCGCGAGCGGGCGCAGAAGCTGAGCGGCGACGTCATTCTGTTCAGTAAGCCAGGCGGAGGAACACGGATACGCGTTACCATTCCGAAATATACGGACAAGCGAGGTTAAGCGAATGTCAGGGAATACGAATTATTCCATCATGATTGTAGATGATCACGATATGGTGCGGGCCGGTTTGAAGACGTATTTGATGCTGGAGCCCAAATTCGAAGTAGTTGCGGAGGCGAGCAACGGCAGCGAAGCGCTGGCTTTGATGGAACGTATGGAGAAGCGTCCGGATCTTGTGCTGATGGATCTCATGATGCCTGTAATGGACGGCGTTCAGACGACTGGAGCGTTGATGCAGCGATATCCGGAGCTCAAGATCGTCATGCTCACGAGTTTCTTAGAGGATGATAAGGTTCTAGCGGCTGTTGAGGCCGGCGCTGTCAGCTATGTGCTTAAAACGGTATCGGCTGAAGAGCTGATCTACGCCTTGATGGGTGCGGCCAAAGGGATGCCGGTTATGACCGGCGATGTGTCCCAAGCGCTCACGCGCGGATTGCGTCAACGTTCCGCGCAAGGCGCTGACGAAGGGCTGACGGATCGGGAGAAGGAAGTGCTGCTGCTTATTGCAGACGGGATGTCGAATAAGGAAATCGCTGAGGAGCTTCATATCAGTGTGAAGACCGTTAAGACGCATGTGAGCAATCTGCTGATGAAATGCGAGCTGGAGGATCGGACACAACTGGCGGTCTACACGCATCGCAAAGGATGGGCAAAGCCACAGGCCTAATAGCTTCCTACGTTTCCAACGGGCATAATCTCTGTAAGGGCTGGTTAAGCTAGTGCTATCAATAGCTGACCAAGTGCGGCTGTTACGAGCCGCCGCGCAGTTCAAAGGGGATACAGGCCATGATTACGCTACATTCCGATATCGAAAAGAGAGAATATGAGTTCGCCGAAGCGAAGGAGAAGTTAAGCAGTGCGCAGTTTACGCTTGGCGGCAATTGGGAATATGACCGCGGTTCATTCGATCGTGCATTGGATGAAGAGCATAAGGTCTGGATTCGGCTGCCTTTCGTCGCGACGGCAGGATCGATTGACAGCGAGCGGGCGGATAACAATGCGACGATTCGCATTGGTCAGCCTTATGTGCTGAAGCATCTGTACAAGGAAGGGAACGATGAGGAGGCGTCTGTCCGTGTCGTCGGCAGTCTGTTCGACCAATTCCAATCCCCAACAGATCCTGATGCGCATATTGAGGCGAAGTGGGTAGATAAAGCGAAGCTTGCGCTCGCTGAAGCTGAACGTCAGCTGCTAACATGAATAGATGCTAGAAAGAAACCTCTTGTAAACAGCCCGAAACATGATTCAACGGCTGTTATAAGAGGTTTTTTGCATAATATCGTTCGTATTTCATGATCGTTTTAATTCTTTTTAAGTTTGTTTTAAGGTAGAATGTGCATGATAGAACTATCGAAACGGACAGTTAATGATGTGGAGGGGAAGTAAAGTGGACGATCAGAACAAAAAAAATCCTTTTGACGATTTTTTCGAAGACAAAGCAGAAGGTACTAAAGGCAGCGACGCGCAGGCCGACGACCACTATTCGACAAGCGATCAGCAAGAACGTGAATATGACCAGGACGGCGGCCCGAGCGGCGATCCTAATTCCAATAAATCGACGTACTATTATTCCTATGGACCTTATAAGCCGGGCAGCGGACAGGACGGTCGCTACAACAGCTTCCGCCAGCAACCGGAAGCCGGAGAACGCGGCGAAGAGCGCGCGGCGGACGCAGACTATCAAACTTCGAATCCGCAGCAAGGGGAAGAAAGATTCGAAGAAGGGCCAGCGGCAGAGCAGGTAGAATACGCTTCAATCGAGCAGCCTTCGCATCTTCGTCTTGCGCCAGTGTCCGCAGCAGCGCAGCAAGTGCGAGGCGGATGGCAGATGAAAGAGAAGCGCCGCGGCAGAATGAGAGGCATGCTTGCCGCTTATCTGGCCGGTGTGATTACGATCGGTGTTCTCATGTACGCGGCAGATTCGAATAACTGGTTCACGAAAGACGGCTCATCGGCGCTAAGCAATGCAAGTTCGAAAGGTGCAGTGACGGCTTCGGCGAATCCCGACAATAATGGCAACGTGTCGAATGCGGCGGATGTCGTAAGACCAAACAATATCGCGAAGATTTTCGAACAAGCAAGCCCTGCCGTCGTCAAAATCGAAACGTACGTCAAGCAGCAGCAGCGTTCCAGCCAAGGCGGCGGAATTTTCGACGATCCATTCTTCCGTCAGTTCTTCGGCGATGATTCGACTGACCAGAACAACGGTCAACAGAATAATGGCGGTCAAGAGCAATTGACGCCAGCAGGTATCGGTACAGGCTTCTTCTTCGACGAAAGCGGCTATATTCTGACGAACCAGCACGTCGTTGCAGATTCGGATGAAATCGAAGTAACGGTTCAAGGCTACGATAAGCCATTCAAGGCGAAGCTGCTCGGCTCGAGCTATGATCTGGACTTGGCTGTACTGAAGGTAGAAGGCACGAAGGCGTTCCCGACGCTTGCGCTCGGCAGCTCGGACAGCATTAACATCGGGGACTGGGTCGTAGCGATCGGCAACCCTTACGGCTTCGATCATACCGTAACGATTGGAGTGCTGAGCGCCAAAGAGCGTCCGATCGACATTCCGGATGAGAACGGAACTCGCGAATACAAGCACTTGCTGCAGACGGATGCTTCGATCAACCCGGGCAATTCCGGCGGTCCGCTTCTGAACCTGCAAGGCGAAGTTGTTGGTATTAATACGGCAGTCAGCTCGCAGGCGCAAGGCATCGGCTTTGCGATTCCGACGAGTACGATTCAAGAAGTGCTCAACAGTCTGAAGAACAACCAGGAAATTCCGAAGACGCCAGTGCCGTATATCGGCGTTACGCTTGAGAATCTGAATGATCAATACGCGAAGCAGCTTGGTCTGAATTCGACTGACGGCGTGCTCGTGACCGGTGTATACTATAAATCGCCGGCTTATATGGCGGATGTCCGTCAATATGACGTCATCACAGGCGTAGACGGCAAGAAAACCGCAACATCCGATAAGCTCGTCGAAGCGATTCAGGCGCATAAGGTCGACGACAGCGCAGTGCTGAACGTTATCCGAGACGGCAAAGCGATTGACTTGACGATTAAGATCGGCGACAAAAATAAATTCTCCACAGATTTGCAGCAGCAACAGCAGCAGCAACCTTAATCAATCATATTAGAAGAACGCAGGCCGGCGAATAACCGCCTGCGTTTTTCTTCTGTAACGGGAGCGGGATGAGATGAGACAACGGATATTTGTCGTAGATGACGATGAGAAAATAACGTCGCTGCTTCGCCGCAGTCTGGCGTTCGAAGGCTATGAGGTACATATTGCGAACGACGGGCAGAGCGGTCTTAAGCTGCTGCAGCAGGATGATCCTGATCTGCTCATTCTGGACGTCATGATGCCGATCATGGACGGCTGGGAAGTGTGCCGACGCGTTCGCGAAGCGGGAAGCAATGTACCTGTTATGATGCTGACGGCGAAGGACGATATTCAGGATCGAGTGAAGGGGCTTGATCTTGGGGCGGACGATTACCTCATTAAGCCGTTCGCGCTGGAGGAGCTGCTCGCTCGCGTTCGCGCGCTGCTGCGCCGCAAACCGGACAAGCAGGAGTCGGACAACCGTCTTCAGTTTGAAGATCTGACCCTTGATCTCGATTCGCGCGAGGCAATTCGGGGCGGGAGACGGATCGAACTTACAGCGAAGGAATTCGACCTGCTTCATCTGTTCATGCAGAACCCGCGACGTGTGTTGACGAGGGATTCGATCATGGACAAAATCTGGGGTTACGATTACAGCGGCGAGTCCAATGTGTTGGAAGTATACATCGCCATGCTTCGTCAGAAGACGGAGGTAGGCACGGATAAACGGATCATCCAGACCGTTCGCGGCACGGGCTATGTGCTCCGAGGGGAAGGCGGCTAACAGCATGTCGATACGGCTTAGGCTAACATTATGGTACTCCGGGCTGCTGACGGTGACGCTCATGCTGCTCGGCGGTGCCATCTATTTTTTCACCTACATGAATTCGTACGGCGAGGTTAAGAACAGGCTGGAGGATGGCGCGAAGCAGTTGATCGCGGAAAGCAGCGGCGGGTTTAATGGTCGGATTTACTTAAACGAACTGACTAACTCCACGATTCAAAACGAGTTTTTCCTGCAGCTCGTCAATATGACCGAGAAGCATATTATCGATAAATCGTACAATATGGCTTCACAGTTGGAATTCCCGCTGCCTGTGAAGACGGATGCCAAGCAGCCGATTTTTCGCAGCGTGAAGGCGAATGGTTATCCATTCATGTTGTGTGAACTAACGTTATTAGACAACAGAAATAACATCCAGTATGTCGTTCAGATCGGAGCTTTCACAGGCAGTCAGGCGGACTACTTATACGATTTGCGCACCATACTGATCATCGCTTCACTCGCTGCCGTAATCATAGCGTTCACAACCGGATTGTTCCTTGCACGTCAAGCATTGCGGCCGATCGAGAGCGTCATCCAGGCATCGCGCAAAATCGAGACGGGCTCTGACCTAAGCTACCGTATCCCGAGAGAAACGCCAAACGACGAGATCGGCAATCTGACCGATACGCTTAACGGGATGCTTGAGCGATTGGAGACGGCGTATAACGAATTGGACGACGCCTACCATTCGCAGCGTCGATTCGTTTCGGATGCTTCGCATGAGCTGCGGACGCCGCTAACGACGATTCGCGGCAACATTGAATTGCTGGAACGGATGTGGCGTCCTAACCTTGACGGTGAGCACGCTTCGGCAGCGCTAAGTGAAGTGGAAGCTGCACGCCAAGAAATGTCGCGGGAAGCGATGCGCGATATTTCCGAAGAAGCGACTCGGATGAGCCGTCTTGTGAACGATCTGCTATCGCTCGCGCGCGCGGATGCAGGCTTCGTGATGGAGAAGACCGACGTTGAACTGCTGCCGATCGTGGAGGATGTATGCCGGCGAGCGCAGCATTTGCCGCGGCGAGCGGAATGGATCGTGAACGATTTCTCCGTGCTGGAAGGGGTGCAAGTATACGGAAGCGCTGATTATTTGCGGCAACTGCTGTTTATTTTTATCGAGAATGCATTCAAATACACACCGAGCGGTACCGTCGAAATAAGTGCTGTCTCTCATGATGATCGAGCCGGCATTATGATTCGTGATACAGGCATAGGTATGAATCGAGAAGAGGTGCCGAAGATATTCGAGCGGTTCTATCGGGCAGACGTCTCGCGGGGCAAAACAGCGGGCACGGGTCTCGGATTATCGATCGCCAAATGGATTATCGATGAGCACAACGGCTTCGTCGAAGTGATGACTCGCGAAGGGGAAGGAACCACCTTTACGGTCTGGCTGCCAGTCGCCTTTTCTCGACACGCTGATTCGGTTATAATGGAGGGAATGGAACGCCGACCAAACTAGCGGGTTTCGGCAGAAAGCAGGTGCTTGAGTATGGAAGTAGTCAAAATTTCACCCCGCGGGTACTGCTATGGCGTCGTTGATGCAATGGTGCTTGCGTTGCAAACCGCCAAGAATCAAGATCTTCCAAGACCTATTCACATATTAGGCATGATAGTTCATAACGCACATGTCACGGAAGCGTTCAAGCAGGAGGGCGTTATTACGCTAGACGGTCCCAACCGTCTGGAAATTCTCGATCAGATCGAGAAAGGCACCGTTATTTTTACCGCTCATGGCGTTTCGCCTGAAGTTAGACAACGCGCCGCCGAGAAAGGGCTGACGGTTGTGGACGCAACCTGCCCGGATGTTACGAAGACGCATGACTTGATTCGGACGAAGACAGCCGAAGGTTTTGAAATTATTTATATCGGGAAGCAAGGCCATCCGGAGCCGGAGGGTGCGATTGGCATCGCGCCGGAGCATGTTTATTTGATCGAGAAGGAAGCGGACATTGAGAAGCTGAACTTCACGAATGAAGAGCGTCTGCTCATTACGAACCAGACAACGATGTCGCAATGGGATATTCGTGCGATTATAGCAAAGCTGCAGGAGAAGTTCCCGCATGCTGAAGTGCATAACGAGATTTGTCTGGCTACACAGGTGCGTCAAGAGGCTGTCGCAGATCAGGCTCATCAAGCGCAGCTTGTTATCGTCGTAGGTGATCCGAGAAGCAACAACTCGAATCGTCTGGCGCAAGTGTCCGAGGAAATCGCAGGCGTCAAAGCGTTCCGTATCGCGGATTTGGGCGAGCTCGATATCGAATGGCTGAAGGGTCTGGAACGTGTTGCAGTCACGTCCGGCGCTTCTACGCCTACTCCGATTACGAAGGAAGTTATCGCGTTCGTTGAACAATTCGACTCAAACGATCCTTCTACTTGGGAGAAGCACCGTACGATCAACATGAATAAGTTGCTTCCAACGATTCGTACTAAATCGGCAGGTGCCTAATGAGTGCCGCGAATCGTCGTGTGCAGAAGGCCGGAACGGTTGAGACCGGCCAGGGCAAACGCGCACGCAAGCCGCTGCATTTGAAACGCTGGATCCGCCATAACTTTATTAAACTGATGCGCGCGCCAGGCGGGCCGTCCATTGTCGCACTCGGATTCTCGATCGGGATTGCGATCGAAATGATTACGCTGCCGACGTTTGGTCTTGCCTTCTTCTTGATGTTTCCGATCGTCTATTTGCTCCGCGCGAGCATGGCAGGAGCGCTGGTCGGGTTCGTCGTCGGCAAAATCATCTTCATCCCGATTGCGTTCATCAGCGGGATGATCGGCAGTTGGATTCTGCCCGACCATCTGAGGGTTCATATTCCGTTCTTGCCGCATTTCGTGAATAAGTTTATAACGATCAACTTGAAGCTGATCGTCGGCGGATCGATCAACGGCATTCTGCTCGGTATTCTGTTCTATTTCCCTGTGAAGTATGGCATCGCCTATTTCACGGAACGCAGACGTAAGAAACGGAAGACGAAGCGGGGAAACGAGACGCCGCCTTCTAAGTCAGTAACCGAATAATAAGCTGAGAGGCTGTAACCATTGTTCGCATTTGGTTGCAGCCTTTTTGCTGTGAAATGATGGCAGTATCCTTGACATAGCGACAAGTACAGTTCGAAGTGCTGGAATCTAGTTCAAAGGACATGTCGGATGGATTTTTTCGCAGAGAGGGTTGACGGAAAGAGGCGATGTGCTGTATATTCACTTTAGCGGTTAAAAGCATAAAAGCCATAAAGCATAAAAGCCACAAAGCATAAAAGCGTTGCAGTGTGAAAAAGGTTATCCAACAAAATAACGAATAGCGGTTGCTTCCGTTGCAGCTACGGCTGCCTATCAAGCTGTTAGTCGATGTGAAGCTGCTGAATAATGATAAGGGAGAGATGAACATGATCGTCATTACGAAATCGAACATTACCGAGCAAAGAATACAGGAGCTGGTTCAAATTATTGAGAAAGCAGGCGTGCAAGCGCATGTATCGCGCGGAACGGACCGTACGGTCATCGGCATTATTGGCAAAGCGGAACCTACGCTTGCCGAGCATCTTCGTCAGATGAAAGATGTGGACAACGTCATTAAAATTTCGAAATCCTACAAGCTCGCAAGCCGGGAGTTCCATCCCGAGGATACGGTCATTGATATTAAAGGCGTGAAGATCGGCGGCGACAATCTCGTTATTATGGGCGGTCCTTGCGCGGTTGAATCGCCTGAGCAGATCGATGAGATCGCTCGTCTGGTGAAGAACGCTGGCGGCCAAGTGCTTCGCGGCGGCGCCTTCAAGCCTCGTACGGGACCTTACAGCTTCCAAGGTGTCGGCGTAGAAGGGCTCATCATGATGGCGGAGGCAGGCAAGAAACACGGCCTGCTTACGATTACGGAGGTAATGACGCCGGAGTACGTAGATGTGTGCGCAGAATACGCCGACATTCTTCAAGTAGGCACACGCAACATGCAGAACTTCGACCTGCTTCGCAAGCTCGGAACGACCAACAAGCCTGTCTTGCTGAAACGCGGATTCAGTGCAACGTACGATGAATTCTTGAATGCGGCAGAGTACATTCTGGCTGGCGGCAATCCGAACGTCATGCTTTGCGAGCGTGGAATCCGAACGTTCGAGACATACACACGCAATACGTTAGACTTGTCAGCTATTCCAGTATTGCAGTCGCTCAGCCATCTTCCGGTCATCTCCGACCCAAGTCATGGTACCGGCCGCAGAGAGCTGGTCGAGCCAATGTCGAAGGCGTCGGTTGCAGCCGGTGCGAACGGTTTGATTATCGAAATGCATACCGATCCGGACAATTCGATGACAGGCGACGGCGTGCAATCGCTCTTCCCGGATCAATTCGCAAACTTGCTTAAGGATCTTGAGAAGCTCGCGCCGATCGTTGGCAAGCGTTTCGATACGACGAAAGAGCCTGCAGAAGCATTTGCTACGTGGACCAAATAATACCCAAGGCGCATGCGCCTCGAACCGCGAAACCCTTTATAGACAAGGGCTTCGCGGTTTTTTGTTAAGCAAGAATCGTGGCAGACGTGTGAACTTTCGCAAAAACTTGTGAGCAAACCTAACATAAGTGCAAAAAATACCTGACATAACTATTGACCATGTAAATCTGACGGTTTTATAATAGCCACATGGAACTCAAGAAAACTTGAACGATTACAGATTAGACCAACTTTAATGTTCGGAAATGGGAGGATTTTAACATGTCAGTTCAAAACGTATTGAACACGATTAAAGAAAACAACATCCAGTTCGTCGACTTCCGCTTCGTTGATCTCGCAGGCCGTGCGCACCACATCACGCTGCCTTCGACAGAGGTAGACGCTGATACTTTTGTAAATGGTGTAGCATTCGACGGTTCGTCGATCGTTGGTTTCCGTGGTATCGAGAATTCCGACATGGTTATGATGCCAGATCCAGAAACGACTTTCATCGATCCTTTCACTGATCACGCAACGCTGATCGTAATGAGCAACATCCACACGCCAGAAGGCGACCGTTACGACCGCGACCCACGTTCGATCGCTCAAAAAGCAGAAGAGTACCTTCAAACGACAGGAATCGGCACGACGGCATTCTTCGCTCCTGAATCCGAGTTCTTCATCTTCGACGATGTTCGCTACGAAAGCGGCATGAACAAATCGTACTTCGAAGTTGATTCGGAAGAAGCAGCTTGGAACACGGGCCGTAAAGAAGAAGGCGGCAACCTGGGCTTCAAAGTCGGCGTTAAAGGCGGCTATGTACCAGTACAGCCGGTTGACTCCCAACAAGACATCCGCAGCGAAATGGTTCGCGTTATGCAAGAAACGGGCCTTCGCGTAGAACGTCACCACCACGAAGTAGCAACGGCTGGTCAAGCAGAAATCAACTTCCGCTTCGACACGCTGACGAAAACAGCTGACAACCTGATGAAATACAAATATATCGTTCACAACGTAGCTCGCCAATACGGCAAAGTAGCAACGTTCATGCCGAAACCACTCTTCGGCGACAACGGCAGCGGCATGCACGTTCATATGTCGATCTTCAACGGCGACTCCCCGTTGTTCTACGAGAAAGGCGCTTATGCAAACCTGAGCCCTATCGCTATGAACTTCATGGGCGGCATTCTGTACCATGCACCAGCGCTGATCGCCCTGACGAACCCTTCGACGAACTCGTTCAAACGTCTGGTTCCAGGCTACGAAGCACCAGTTAACCTTGTATTCTCCAAAGGTAACCGTTCCGCAGCAGTTCGTATTCCAATCGCTGCTGTTACGCCTAAAGGCTGCCGCATCGAGTTCCGTACGCCGGACTCCACGGCTAACCCATACCTCGCATTCGCAGCAATGCTGCTCGCAGGTGTAGACGGCATCAAACGCAAAATCGATCCAGTCGCATTGGGCTATGGTCCATTCGACAAAAACATCTATGAGCTGGCGGACGAAGAGAAACGCGAAATCCGCAGCGTTCCAGGCACGCTGGACGAAGCGCTCAACGCTCTGGAAGCTGACTATGAGTTCTTGACAGAAGGCAATGTCTTCACGAAAGAATTCATCGACAACTACGTAGCGGTTAAACGCAACGAAGCTAAAGCAGTAGCAATCCGTATCCATCCACACGAGTACGGCCTCTACTTCGACTGCTAATCTCAACGCAATCATATGTTTATCCAAGCGGACCCGATCGGGTCCGCTTTTTTGTTGTACTGATACCGCCGCCAAACGGTTGACGGTTCTCGTAACTGTTGGTTCGGCTGCGACAAGGCGTAGTGTGGCGTAATGCGTAGTGCTAACCGTAGTGTAACGAACTGACGAATCACTATTCACGGAGTACTGCTCAATTTCTGAGGCTAACGAACCTAAGAGGCGCAATTGGCAGCATTTTGGAGCGGAATCAGTAAATTCGCAGCAAATAAAGTTTCTCTGGTTCGTTAAAAGTAAATCAGGTGAACCAAACACGAATAGCGATAGATGGATTCCTTATATCAGGAAGACCATACAGGGGCGCATCTCTAAGAACGCGGTAACTTATGTCCGAACAAAAGCTGTGATTCAATGGCTCAGAGCGGCTCCTTGCATGCAAAATCTAACACACATCGAAGTACCACCTAGTCCCACGCGAACAAAAGTTGTGACCCAAAGGGTCACGCGACTCCTAGCACGCCAAACCTAATATGCGCCGAAGTTCCGCTTTAGTTCCGCTCGAACAAAAGTTGTGACCCAAAGGGTCACGCGGCTCTTAGCACGCAGAACCTAACATGAGCTATCGTTTTGGCATAGGGTTTGAGTGGTTATATAACCAAATGATGCAGCATATCGATGTCCCATCAATGGGCGGTGACAGGCGCGCAGGATCGAACAAAGTAAGCAGACGTGCGAACGTAACTAGATACAGTAATCCAGAAGCTTTGCCGCTGGGCGGCAAGAGCGGGCGCACCGTCCATCCAACCAAGACACCGTCCTTGTGAGGAGTCCAGAGGTAAAGGTTTCCGCAAGGAAACCACATCGGGAGCGTACCCTTAGGACCTTTGGGGCCCTCCCTTGCAGGGAGGGTTTGGGTGGGTAGAAAAATTGGTTTTAAATGTGTTCATAAGAAATGTAAAAAGTGTTGAAATGATTATTTAATAAATGAGAAATCGGGGTCATAGGGGCAGAGCCCCTGAAAGTCCTCCCTTGAGGGAGGATTTAGACGGGTAGAAACTCAAAACACGAATATTTTTTCTGAAATAATATAGTTTGTTCGACTTTTAGACACTTGATGCGTGAGCTTAAACTTGCTATCATAACCATATCCAAACGGAAACGGACTTGCTTCATCTCGGATAGAAACAGGGAGAGGCTTTCATTTCTGAAATCGATGATCAGGGGTGTGTACGGTGACGAAACGCGCATTTAACTTTAACGCTGGACCAGCAGCATTGCCGCTTGAGGTACTGCAGCAGGCGCAGGAGCAATTCGTAGATTACCATGGAGCAGGCATGTCCATTATGGAGATGTCCCACCGCGGCGCGCTGTACGAGCAAGTGAACAATGAGGCGCAATCGCTGCTTCGCGAATTGTTCAATATTCCGAACAATTATAAAGTGCTGCTGCTTCAAGGCGGAGCAAGCACGCAATTCGCTTCCATACCAATGAACTTCCTTCGTCCAGGCACGACTGGCGCATACGTGGCGACTGGCAGCTGGGCTGAAAAAGCATATAAAGAAGCAAAACTGTTCGGTGAAACGGCAATCGTTGCATCGTCGGAAGCGGACAAGTTCAACCGTATTCCAGACGTATCCTCCATCGTACTGCCTGAGAACGCAGCATACCTGCACGTAACGTCGAACGAAACGATCGAAGGTACGCAATATCAGCAATATCCGGATTCGGGCAATGTGCCGCTGATCGCGGATATGTCGAGTGACATCCTGTGCCGTCCGGTAGACGTGTCGAAATTCGGCATGATCTATGCAGGCGCTCAGAAAAACCTCGGTCCGTCGGGCGTAACAATCGTTATCCTTCGCGAAGACCTCGCACAAGACAGCCCGAAGACGATCCCTACGATGCTGCGTTACGACACGCATGCGAAGAACGATTCGCTGTACAACACGCCGCCATCTTTCTCGGTATACATGGTGAGCCTCGTACTGAAATGGCTGAAGGAAAAAGGCGGCGTTGCTGCTATGGAGCAGTACAACCGCGACAAAACGAACCTGATCTACAACGCAATCGACAACAGCGGCGGCTTCTACCGCGGATTCGCACAACCAGAGAGCCGTTCGATCATGAACCTTACGTTCCGTCTCCAATCGGAAGAACTCGAGAAGCTGTTCGCGAAGGAATCGGAAGCAGAAGGCTTCGTTGGTCTTAAAGGACACCGCAGCGTAGGCGGTCTCCGCGCTTCGACATACAACGCGGTTCCGCTCGAAAGCTGCCAAGCGCTCGTGCAATTCATGGCTGAATTCCAGAAGCGGCACGGCTAAGCCGACAAGCTTCTCTCATAACGACAATAACCGCCCTTTTCTTCCTGTCGGGAGAAGAGGGCGGTCTTCTGTCATGCATATGCTATTGGTTTGTGTGTTATACCGTTGCTTGTGACGGGGAAGGCGGCTCGGCAGCTTGAGGTCCGGTCAGCTTATAGCCGACATTGCGGATTGTAATGATATATTCAGGACTGCGTGCGTTACGCTCGATTTTGTCCCGCAGATGGCTGACATGCACGTCGACGATACGCGTATCGCCAAGGAAATGATAATCCCATACGCCATGCAGAAGCTGTTGACGGCTCAGCACCTTGCCGCGGTGGCGGCACAGGAACAGCAGCAGCTCGAACTCCTTCGGCGTCAGCTCGATCGGTTTGCCGTCGATGCGCACTTCGCGCTGCTCCGGCAGTACAGTCAGCCGGCCGTACTCGTAGACGACAGGCTCGCCTGCGCCTGGCAGCGACTGCGTACGGCGGAAGATCGCCTGAATGCGAGAGATGAGCTCTTGCGGGCTGAACGGCTTCGTCATATAATCATCCGCGCCGTTATCAAGGCCGGCGATTTTGTCCGTAACGTCCTGCAGGGCAGTGAGCATAATGATGGGAACTGCGTTATTTTGACGACGAAGCTCCCGGCATACTTGAATGCCATCCATCTTCGGCAGCATCAGGTCAAGGACGATGAGGTCAGGGCGGAAAGGCTTAAGCAGTTCAAACACCGCTTCTCCATCGTGAACGCAACGTACATCGTAACCTGCGAGCTTCAGATTGAACTCAATAAGCATCGAGATGGATGGTTCGTCATCGACGATCAATATTTTCTTCTTGGTCATCGGCTTGGACTCCTTCACTTACAGTTATATTGGGTTTAGTAGGTCAATTGTTAATGAAAACTTCGGTTATGTTGCTTCATTATGAAGCAGTACCATACTCGCAGCATTATGATAACGTAAACCGTATGTAAAAATGTTACTCACAAATTGTAAACGAACCGTGAAAGGGGACAACTCCCAATGCCATTCCATATCGTATTAGTTGAACCAGAGATTCCGGCAAATACCGGCAATATCGCAAGAACATGCGCTGCGACGGGCACGCATCTGCATCTCGTTCGTCCGCTTGGCTTCCGCACAGACGATGCAACGCTCAAACGGGCGGGGCTCGATTATTGGTATGCGGTCAATTTGACGTACTACGACAGCTTCGACGAAGTGAAGGAGCGGTTCCAAGGCCACCGGTTCTTCATGGCAAGCACGCGTGCAACTCATCGTTATAGCGATTTCGAATATAAGGATGGCGATCTGTTCGTATTCGGCAAAGAAACGAAAGGGCTTCCGCAGCAGCTGCTCGACGATCATCCCGACACGTTGATTCGGATGCCGATGACGGATAAGGTGCGCTCGCTGAACTTGGCTAACTCTGCGGCCATCGTCGTATACGAAGCGCTCCGGCAAAATGATTTTCCGGGATTGTTCGATAAATAGGTTTCGAAAACGCTAGATTATAATAATTATTGCAGGATTTTAAGAAATAACGGATGTGGGAAGGAAAAGCTCGAAAACCATCGAAAGTTAATAAAGCATAGGTTTCTCAAAGCTGGTTGCGAATGAAGACATTAGGGGTGAGTGAACATGAAACCGGCAGGTGTTGTTCGGAAGGTTGACCAATTGGGCCGTATTGTACTGCCTAAATCGCTGCGTAAACGGTATTCGATGAACGAGGGAGATCCTGTCGAAATTTTGGTGCAGGGTGACCATATCATTTTGGAGCGTTACCGTCCAAGATGCGTATTCTGCGGCAGCATGGAAGAAGTACGTGAGTTCAAGGACCGTTATCTGTGTGCAGAGTGTACGACAGAGATGAGTCAGCTTCGCCGATAATAAAGAGAACGTTGTTACTCGGGGATAGGGAAATGCAAAATAGCGGTGCAGGAAGCCTGGGCTTCTTGCACCGCTATTTTGCGTGTAATACCTTATGAAAGCATTCGGAAGGCCGAATTACAAGCCTTTCGTTTTATCGTCATTGTAAGACGCTGTCAGGATCGCTACGACGAACAGTACCATGACAGTCATTACGATAAGGAATTTAATCGACATCACGCACACCTCCAATTATTGCTTTTATTATAACCAACCTATTGGCAAAAGAAAACGATTATAATTGTGAACAACTTGTTACGAATCCGATTTGCGATATTGCTGCGGCGATAATCCGGTATGTTTCTTGAACACTTTGCTAAAATACTTCTCATCCGTGTAACCGACGAGCTCCGCAATGTCTGCGACTTTGTAAGTGCGGTTCGCCAGCAGCTTCGTCGCATGCTCCATTCGATGCCGCTCGACATATTCGGACAATGTGACACCGGTTTCCTGACGGAACCTTCTGGAGACGTATTCCCGGCTTAAGAAAAACCGTGCCGCGAGCTGCTGCAGCGACAAATCCTCCTGCAGATGCCGCTCAATATAATCGATCATATCGGCAATGACGCTTCGTTCCTGCCGCTGCAGCCGTGCCATCGCTTCGGCATGCTCAAGCAGCCGCTCGAGCCAATGCTGCTTCGTTCGTTCCAGCGACAATGCGCCGCTGTCCTCATAGAGGAAGCGAAGCGAGAACGGCTGGGCGAGCGTATTTCCCTGCTCTTCATTCTCCCGATGCTGCCAGCGCAGCGCTGCGATGTCCAGCTGCTTCTGCCAGCGTTCTACATGGAGCGGCGTGATGACAGCAAGTTTGCTCGCTGCCATGAACCAAGGCTCCAGCGCCGCGCGAAGCGAAGGATCGTCCCTCCCAAGCAGCGCAAGGCGAATGGGCTCGGCAAGTGCCGCAAGGTCTGGCAGTGAAGAAGCGTCCTGCGGTTGCGCAAGAGCGGCTGCTTCACTCCAGACCGATTCGCTTCCTGCGGCCAATAGGTTTCGGCTGAGGCAGCCTCGACGTGCCGATTCGACAGCGTTCGCCGCTTCCTGTGGGAAGGGCATCACACGGCTTAAGCCGGCGTAGAACGGCAGATCAAACATGGTGCGAAGCGCCGAGACCAGCTGCTCGGTTCGCGACGTACAGTTTTGGTCGTCGCTGGCTTGCTGCCAGAAGAGCACAATAAGCTCTTCTGGATCCGTGGGGGAGCGGAAGGCGCAGCCGATGCGCCAGTCGTTCACAATAAAATCGTTCAATACGTTCTGCAGCGCGAAGACGGCTAGATCGCGGTCGCCGCCGAATCGACGGAGCAAGCGAGGCATGACGGCATGAAGCGGGAACAGCGCTGCACGGCATTGGTCTGCGCCTGCAATGCTCGGAAACTGCTCAGCAAGCTGCCGAATCATCGGCTCGGTCTCGCTATGCTGAGGCGCAATGAGCTGGCCGAAGAGATAGTCGCGATATACAGGCTTGTACTGATTCATCGTAATGCCTTGCTCGATCTGCTTGATACGATCCTGCTCTTCCTGCTGCCGCATCTCAATGGCGCGATGGACCGCGCTTAGCAGCTGCGCAGGATCAATCGGTTTAAGCAAATAGTCGATGCCGCCATGCTTTAGTGTATGACGGACATACTTGAAATCATTATAGCCGCTAATGACGATCAGCTTGGCTTCCGGCTCGTTGCTGTCCAGCCATTCGATCAACTGCATGCCATCCGTTAATGGCATATGCATATCCGTTACAATAATAGACGGATGTTTCCGGGTTATGATCTCCTGCGCTTCCGCGCCGTTCTCTGCCTCTAATAATTCGGTTACGCCAAGCTGCTCCCATGGGACAAGCAGCTTCGCAGCTTCGCGTGCATGCTGCTCGTCGTCAACGATCAGGACGATCATAGCTGCACCTCCTCTTCTGATTCCTGCGGAATCGGCACATGCAGCGTGACGCGCAGTCCGCCGTTCGTGCCGCCCTCGAGCGTCATGCTGGCTTCTTCTCCGCAATTAAGCCGCAGCCGAGACAGCACATTGGACAGACCGATATGCTCCTGGTCGCTTCGTTCTGATTGCTGATGAATCAGGCTGCGAAGCTCATCCAATCGGCTCTCCGAGATCGGAGGGCCGTCATTCTCGACGCTGATGAGCAGCTGCTCATCACGGCGCAATGCTTGAACGATAACGCGCATGACACCGCCTGCTGGATCGAAGGCGTGCTTAAACACATTTTCTGCGAGTGGCTGTAAAATCATGCGTGGAACGGGAAGCATCCCGGTATCCGGCGCCATATCAATCCCATACTGCAGCTTGTCGCCGAAACGCTGCTGCTGCAGCTCGAGATAGGCTGTCGTATGCTCGATCTCTTGCGCGAGCGCCACGGGCTTGTTCGAGCCGCTCATGGAATAGCGCATCAGCTTGCCGAGCAGCATAACGAGCTGGTAGACGCCGGGAGCGCCGCTCTGAAGCGCGGACGTACCGATCATCTGCAGGGCATTATATAGGAAGTGCGGCTGAACCTGCGCCTGCAGCGCCTTCAGCTCATTGGTCTTATTCGCGATTTCAAGCCGGTATTCGCGCAGGACAAGATTGTTGATCGTCTCCATCATGAGGCGGAAACGGCGCGCAAGTGCACCAATCTCGTCGGTACGATTGAGTCGTATGTCAATGTCGAGTTCACCGGATTGAATGCGGTTCGCATATTCGGTCAGCTTGCGAATAGGCGATGTAATCCAGAAGGAGATGAACACCGCAACGATAGCTACAATAATGCCGGATACGGTGAGCACAACCGTATTGACCATCGTAACTTGGCGCGTGCCTGCTTGGAGCGTCGAATTCGGAATGAGCTTGACGATCGTCCAGTCCAGTCCATTCAGCTCCAGTTGATCGTATACATAGACGCCGCGGAACGTATCGCTGTTCGAGACGGAGGACCCGCTGCCGCTGACCCTCTGCAGCAGCGCTGTGCCTTCTGTATCATGCCAGCTTAAGCCGATTTCGGCGGAGTTCGGGCCATATACAACAGTACCGTCCTTCGATAGAAGGTACAGCTGCTCCTTCGTGTTGTCATAGAGCTGCTCGCAGATGGCGTCGATGACGGATGTATTAATATCGATGGACAATGTTCCGATCTGTTCGTCGGACGGTATCGCAATGACTTTGCGATGGATCGAAACGACGCGTTTGCTGACGGAATAGGGAGGCAGCAGAATGCCGTAATCGCCGCTCTTGTGGGTTGGCTCGTAGACGGCAGCGACGCTGACATCCTTCAGAAGCTCCGCGTTGCTGGGCTGCGGCTGATCGGTTTTCTTTTTGTTGCCGCCAACGATGACATATCCACGCTCGGCTTTCGCTGCATGCAAGTAGACCTGATGCACTTCCTTCACAGCGAAGGCAATCGATTGGAGGCTTGTATAAATTTCCTGCTCAGACAAGTAGTCCTCGCGTCCCCGCTCTAGGATGCGATACAACGTATCGCCGCCGGATGTACCGTTGTACACGAGCAGCGAAGCCTGCGTCACCGTCGTCAAGTAGTGCTCGAGATTGGTCTTGCCCTGATAGAGCAGATTGGCTGCGGTTTTCACCTTGTCATCCGTTACGATGGAGGATGTTCGCATGTTCGTAATGATAATGGATGCAGTCAGCGGCAAGGTAATGGCAAGCAGCAGGAAAATGACAAGCTTGGCGCGCAGGCTGCGTCTTAAGGCGTGTAACCGCATTCAACTGACCCCTTCGTATACGTAATGATGTAGACCGATTAGGACATGAGTAGGAATATTGGCTATTATAGAGGAAGCTCAAAAAGTCCGCTCCAACCTTCTCGGTGCTGAAAACCGTACCTTTTGAACAGGGACTATTATAGAGTTTGTCCATTCAGATATCAATATGTTCCACCTTTGAAGTCATTGTCGTCGGTGTGCACGTTGTTGCACATTCCCTATACTAAGCTTACTAAGTAAGCGATAGGGGGACTCAACCTAATGACGAGAAAATGGTGGTTATCCAGTTGGCTGCAGCAGCTTGTGTTCACAGGCCCTGCGACTGCGGCTTTTGCACTTATAGTGCTGCTTCCGTTCTTCCTGGGCATGTATTATGCCTTCACGGATTGGAATGGCGTAGCCGATACCGCTTCCTTCGTCGGCTTCGATAACTTCAAGGCGGCGGTGCAGGATGAGGGCTTCCGGCATTCCTTCCTGTTTACGGCCAAGCTGACGGCGGCGGCTGTTGTATTGACGAACGTGCTTGCTTTCCTGCTGGCGCTGCTGCTGACGCAGCCGCTTCGGATGCGCGGGGCGCTTCGAACCGTATTTTTCCTGCCGAACGTAATCGGGGGACTTCTGCTCGGGTTCATCTGGCAGTTTATCTTTATCAAAGGCTTCGCGGCAATCGGCAGCGCAACGAACTGGCATCTGTTCAATCTGCCGTGGCTCGGAGATGAATCGACCTCCTTCTGGGCGATCGTCATCGTGAGCATGTGGAGCGGCGCCGGTTATCTGATGGTCATCTACATTGCGGCGATGATCAACGTGCCGAAGGAGCTGAACGAAGCGGCGTCCATCGATGGAGCGAACGCGTTGACGAGACTGCGTCACATTACGCTTCCGCTGGTCATGCCAGCCGTTACGATCGGTTTGTTCTTATCGCTCTCCTGGTCGTTCAAGGCGTTCGACGTTATTCTGTCGCTCACGAAGGGCGGACCGTTCAACTCCACGGAGTCGGTGGCGCTTAACATCTATGCAGAGGCATTCCAGAACAACCGTTATGGACTCGGCACGGCGAAGGCGCTCATCTTCTTCCTTATTGTCGCTGCAATAACGACCGTTCAAGTGCAGCTGACGAAGAAGCGGGAGGTGCAGGCTTAAGATGAAGACCGTTAATCGCGCACTGCGTGCACGTACTTGGACGTTAGAGGGAGCGGCTGTGCTGCTCGCGCTCGTATTCTTGGTTCCGTTCTATTTCCTGCTTGTCAACTCGGTCAAGCCATACGCCGATATATTGCTGGATGCGGCTGCGCTGCCGAAGGCGCTGAACTGGGATAACTATTCGAAGGCGTTCGATGTGATGAACTTCCCTCGAGCGTTCCGCAATTCATTCGTTATTACGGTTAGCAGTATTCTTGGGTTGACATTGTTCGGCTCCATGGCCGCTTACCGGATGGTTCGCAAGCCAAGCTTGTACAACCGCATTTTGTTCGCAGTATTCGTTGCGGCGATGGTTATTCCGTTCCAGTCGATCATGATTCCGCTGATGAAAGTCGGCAGCTGGTTCCACCTCGTGAACAGCATTCCAGGCATCTGGGTATGCTATATCGGCTTCGGTTCGTCCATGACGATCTTCCTCTACCACGGCTTCGTGAAATCGATCCCGCTGGAGATTGAAGAGGCAGCTGTTGTAGACGGCTGCTCGCCATACGGTGTGTTCTGGCGTATCGTGTTCCCGCTGCTGAAGCCGATGACGATGACAATTGTGATCCTCAACAGCTTATGGATCTGGAATGACTTCCTGCTTCCTCAGCTGATGCTCAGCCGTGCAGGGCTGCGGACGATTCCGCTGTCGACGTTCTCGTTCTTTGGGCAATATACGAAACAATGGGATCTTGCGCTGGCTGGACTTGTAATGGGCGTACTGCCGATCGTTCTCTTCTTCCTTTTCCTGCAGAAGCACATCATCGAGGGAATTACGGCAGGATCGGTTAAGGGATAGTCGGATCAAATATCAACAAATTCCACCTTTTTGTTCAATGTGGTCGGTGTGACCGAAGAAACCGGTTCGCTATACTGAGGATGTTCGAACAAACATAACTCGCGCACTTCATTCCGTAGAAATCCAAGCTCTTGAATAAGGTGAACACTTATACGTCTTGGATTTAAGAAAAAAGGGAGGCTCTTTCTATGAGAAAATCAATGCTTATCCTGATGTCCTGCGTACTGGCTGGTGCTTTGGCTGCATGTGGCGATTCATCCAAGAAGACGGATTCGAGCACAGATGCAAGCAACGGCGCAGCAACGAATCAAACAGAGAACCAAGAGAACAAAGAAGCAACCGGTGAACCTGTTACGATTCATATGTTCCAATTCAAGGTCGAGATCGCGGAAGCGCTTAATCGTTTGAAGGATGAATATGAGAAGTCTCACCCGAACGTCAAGCTCGAGATCGAGACGGTCGGCGGCGGTGCAGACTATGGTGCGGCGCTTAAAGCGAAGTTCGCTTCCGGCGAAGAGCCGGATATTTTCAACAACGGCGGCTTTAATGAAATGGAAACGTGGCTGAGCCATCTGGAAGACCTGTCCGATCAACCTTGGGTATCCGACGCAGTGGATGTTGCGAAAGAACCAATGACGAAGGATGGCAAAATCTACGGCATGCCGATGAATCTCGAGGGCTATGGCTTCGTCTATAACAAAGATCTGTTCAAGCAGGCGGGTATCACGACGGTTCCGAAGACGATCACGGAACTGGCTGATGCAGCTAAGAAGCTGAAAGATGCGGGCATTACGCCTTTTGCTAACGGCTATCAAGAATGGTGGATTCTTGGCATTCACAACTTCAACGTCGGGGTTGCGAACCAAGATGATCCGAAGGGCTTCGTAGATGCATTGAATGCAGGCACGGGCAAAGTTGCAGGCAACCAAGTATTCGATCAATGGACGAACCTGCTTGATCTGACGCTTGAATACAGCAACCCGAACCCGCTGACGACGGACTACAACACGCAAGTGACGCTGTTCGCTTCCGGCAAAGCGGCGATCATGCAGCAAGGCAACTGGACGCAAGTGCAAATCGACGGCATCAATCCGAACCTGAACCTGGGTCTCATGCCAATGCCGATCAACGATGATGCAGCGAAGAACGATAACCTGTATGTAGGCGTTCCGAACAACTGGGTTATCAATAACAACTCGAAGGTGAAAGCGGAAGCGAAGGAATTCCTGAACTGGCTCGCGACATCGGATATCGGCAAAAAGTATACGGTTGAAGAATTCAAGTTCATCCCTGCGTTCAAGTCGGTTGAAGTGAAAGACCCAGCCATTCTCGGCGACATTGCCAATGACGTCATTGCCTACAGCAAAGAAGGCAAAACGAAGAGCTGGAACTGGTTCCGCTACCCAGAAGGCGTGACGCAGGAGCTTGGCTCCGCGATGCAGGCGTACATTGCGAAGAAGCTGGACAAAGCGGCGTTCTTCGAAGCAGTCGATAAGAGCTGGAGCAATCTGGCGAAGAAATAAATAAGGTTTCTGATGGGGACGTTCCGTTGCCGCATATGATGCGGTGACGGGACGTTTTTTTGTTACGTTAACGGGAAAGGAGTGTGTGAGATGGAGGGGTAATTCGGATGCAAGGAGCGATCTAGGATTATGCAACAGGTGCTTGTACAGTCGCTTTGCAGCAATAGCATGAATTGATCAACGAAATCGATATATTTATATGTCTAATTTATTTTTATTGATAGTATTAAGGCCGACAACTATAATCTATAAATGGATATAGATCCTTTTTTATCCTTTTGGATTAATATTAATCTGAATCCAATCTTTTTAGGAAGCAGTGAATGTTAGATCGTATGTTTATATTTGCTGGAGATTGATACACAGATTGATTGCAAATTGAATGATGCAACTAAAAGGGTAGGGGGATGAAAATGGTTCGTCATAATCGGATTACTGTAATAATTCTAGTATTAGTCTTAGTTTTAACATTCTATCCCAAACCATCATATGCGTATGTTCTATATAGTGGTTATTGGAGCAGCACAGCCAAGCCTTCAACCAATGTAGAGTATTACGTAGATTCATCTGTAACAGGATATAACTACGATACCAGCGTCAGTTCGGGTGCAAGTGCATGGAATGGTATATCGCTAAAGTATGGAATTACGAGCACTACGGTTGCTGACAGTGCTGATATAAAAGTATTTGCTGGCGATACGCATGATACGTCATGGGCAGATACATTGAATTATAAAAACAAAACGGATGCAGGCGGCTGTTGGTCTTGCTCATGGAATTATTCTAGAATAAGAATTAACGCTCCAGTATATCAGCCGGCATCTTCAGATTTAAGAATGAAAGTCATGATACATGAATTTGGACATGCAGCGGGGATGGATCATGAAACCGTAAATAAAGCGATTATGAAGCAAGGGGATAATGGATATTACACGATGCAAACGGATGATAAAGATGGACTTAAAGCAAAATATCCAAATTGACTAATGGGGGTGCAATTATGATAAGTAAGTCTATTCGAACCTATTTGTTGCTTCTGCTGGCTCTCATCCTTTGTATAATAGCAGTCGTTTATTATCAGACCAAATCTACTTCGTCTAAAGCGTTTGCAAATGTGTACCATGTTGAATCCGATCACAAGGTGTATGGCAATTCGGGAGAGCTTGCGGCGGATGCTGACTTAATTGTTAGGGTAAAAGCAACTGCGTCATCCCGTAACGTCAATCAACAGATGGATGAGAATGGCGTACCGCTGTGGTTTTGGACAGAGACCGAGGTTGAAGTAACCAAAGTGTATAAGTCGAACGAGAAAATCGAGAAGGGACAGAAAATTACGTTGTACGAGCCCTATTCAATATTCGAAGATTCGAAGAAAAGTCGGAATCAAATCATTAAGGATCATTATAAGCCTGTGAACGCCGGCGAGAAGTATTTGCTGTTTCTGAAAAAACACGCCGATGGCGGTTATATGCCGCTAGGCGTTGATCAAGGCAAAATCAATCAGTCTGAGCCTGTCGATAAAGATAATGCTGTATTGTCCGAGGACGCGTTGAACCAATATCGTGACGAGTAGAATACCTGCAATGTGATAGGATGAAGAAATAAGCTAGTACAAGAGACGTCCCAGGCTTCGCATACGCTGCGGCCTCGGGACGTATTTTGTTATGATGGAGGAAAAAGGAGGGCGATGCGTGTGGCGGCTCGGTTCTCTATGGGAGATAGTGCGTCTGAGGGTCAGGATCGGACGGAACGTGTGGAAAGGATATCGTTCGCAGAGGATGGGATGGCAGTGGAGCTAGTGCCGCTGGAAGCGATTCGCGATGCTGAGGCGAGCGTGAAAGCGCGGTATGGTGACGGCGGTGTAAGCGATGTGCTCGCGGATGGAATGGCTGGCTCGCGTGAGGAGGATGATCTGCGGCTTGCGTCGCTGCAGGAAACGATAGCTGCGCGGATGCGGAAGCGGGGGATGGCGTCAGTACAAGCGGAGCGAATTGTACTGACCAACGGACTAGAGCACTCGCTGGAGCTAGTTGTGCGAATGTTAACGAAGCCCGGTGATCCGGTGATGGTCGAGTGTCCAAGTGGATCGCTCGGGCTCTCTGTGTTGGCTCGATTAGGGCTGCAGGCGATCGCGGTAGAGAGTGATGAGCAGGGAATAAGGATGGAAGCATTGAGACGGCTGCTAGCAGGAGATGCTGTGAAGCCGAAGCTGCTGTATGCCGCGCCGACGTACGGTGACCCGACAGGCCACGTCTGGAGCTTGAAGCGACGGCGGGAAGTACTTGTGTTATGTCGAGAACATGGCGTGCGTGTTGTGGAGGACGATTCGTGCGGCGAACTGAAGCTTCATGCGCATTCGCCGGATGTACCGACCTTGTATGCGCTGGCCGGAGAGGCCGGGGGCGTGCTGTATGCTTCTTCTTTCGAGAGCATGATCGCTCCTTCGCTGCGAGTAGGCTGGATAGCTGTAGATGAGGAATTAGTCGGGAAGCTTGCGGCAGATGATCGCTTGGGTAAAGAGGATGAGGCTCATACGCCAAGCGCGCCCGTAATCGATCAGTTGGTGCTCGCTGAGCTGCTCCTTGATTTCGATCTTGATGCGCATGTGCAGCGGCTTGCTGACACGTATCGTGAGCGAATGTATATGTTGCAGCGTCAACTGCAGGTCCATCAGGCAGCAGGTGCGAAGCTAACGTGGTCGGAGCCGGAAGGTGGCAGGTTCATCTGGCTGACCCTGCCGGACGGTTTGGATGCAGAGGCGCTGCGGCGAATAACGCTGATGATGGGCGTAGACTTCGCGCCGGGCAGTCGATATTATGCAGGGGAGCCGAAGCGTAATACTTTGCGGCTGTGCTTTACGGGATGCAGCGTTGGTCAGATTAATCAGGGAATAGACATCATTGCAGAGGCGATAGGTGATTTCACAGGGCGATGGCGTGATTGAAAGTGGCGAGATGATGCCCATTTTCCGGCGTTGGTGTCGTATTGTTCTGGAGCGATGCCAGAGATCGCCAGATCAATCGAGGGACAACAGCGATCGGCAGAATCGGCAGCATGATGCTGCACTCGGAGTGGTCCGTTGCTGCCGCCATTCACCGTCAGCAACGGACCGCGACTCTCATAGTTGGCAGAACCTAGCGGTTGCAACCGTAAGCGTCTGAACAGGGCAGTTGGATCGGAATAAGCGCTGGGGCAACCGTTAGCGCAGTGGGCTAAAGCTCAAACATAATCTTCACTGCCAGTAACCAATCCAGTCCAATCAAATCTTCTCCGGCTTCTTCTTCCTGCTCTTCTTCTTCGGCTTACTGGCATAATCACTCGCAGTTTCACTTGCACTTGCTTCAGCACTTGACCCTGTCCCGGCAACAGACACCGCATTCTCCTGCACCAGCCATCCTGCAATCACTTCCGCATGCTCTGTCAGTGCAGCAGTCCCTTGAGCGGTAAGCCGGTAAATGCCTCGTTCCGCCCGCTCGAACCAGCCGTAATAATTCGTCCGCAGCATATCTCCCGCCTTGCTATTGCTTGTCAACCTTGCCAACGTCGCGGGCGAGGCTGGGCCTTGGCGCAGCGCGTCAGCCATGCGGAGGCACTTCTCGCGGTAGGCGGTCATCAGCTTGCGCCTCGTGCTGCCGCCGACGTTGTAATCGCCTGAGCGCTCGCGGAACTCGCGAAGCAGCCGATCATGCCTCTTCGCTCGGTAGCGAGCGCGAGGCGGGTCGCCTGGTTCGCACAACATCTCTACGAGCGCTGGTTTTGTTTTGAACAGTGAAACGGTCATCAATCCTAACCCGAGCATCCGGCACAGCTCCGTAATATCGCCGAAACGTTGGTTGACGGCGCCGCTCTTCTTCCGATTGCGCTCCACGACGAGCGTGACCAGCGGGTTCATGCGCAGCCGTTCCACGCCTTGCAGCAGCAAAGCGAGATTGAAGGTTCGTTTCATTTCTACAATAATAACTTCCTCTTCAATGGCAAGTGCGTCGTCAGCCAATGCTCCGGGCTTAATGGCAACGAGATCGCAATGGAGCACTTCGCCTTTCACTTCGTAACCTTGCGCCTCGAAATACCGCTTCACCGGCTCATATAATTCCGCTTCTTCCTTTACAGCCATCCCGTCGTCTCCCCCGTTCCCCGTACAGCCGATCGTGTCCCAAGCAGGAACACCCATTCGTATCAATTGAGTTTCATTATAGGAGAACAGGTGCAGCGTGTCGAGCGTTAGCGAATAGTCGTCTAAAAAATTGGTCAATTTCCTGCTCGGCTACGCATAGGAATGTAATACTTCAAAATCAACAACTAGACGGCGGGCGGTACAGAGAAATCCCAAGGCGGAATCAGGGATAGGGCAGATCGCGAGCGATGGGAGGAGGCAAGGCATGGATATATTCAAACGGTTATCAGAGTATCGAGCAGAGAGTGATAAGCTTGCCTGGACGGGGACGTTCAAAGAGTATGTAGATCTGTTGAGAAATGATCCGACACCGGCCATGACCGCGCACGCCAGAGTGTACGATATGATTGAATCGTATGGCGTCGAGGAAGTAGGCGGGAATAAGCGATACCGCTTCTTCGAGCAGGAAATATTCGGCCTCGATCGTGCGATCGAGAAGCTGGTTGAGGAGTATTTTCATTCGGCGGCAAGACGATTGGATGTTCGCAAAAGAATCCTGCTGCTGATGGGACCGGTCAGCGGCGGCAAATCAACGATTGTTACGATGCTCAAACGCGGCTTAGAGCAGTACTCGCGCGAACAGCGCGGCGCTGTCTACGCAATCAAAGGGTGCCCGATGCATGAGGATCCGCTGCATCTTATCCCGAATGAGCTTCGCCAAGAAGTAGAGCGTGAGCTTGGTGTACGCATTGAAGGGAATCTGTGCCCATCGTGCCAGATGAGGCTGCGGACGGAATTCAACAACGACATCGAGAACGTTCAGGTCGAGAGGGTCATCGTCTCGGAGGAAAATCGCATCGGCATCGGCACGTTCAGCCCTTCGGATCCGAAATCGCAAGATATTGCGGACTTGACGGGCAGCATCGACTTCTCGACGATTACCGAATTCGGTTCGGAATCCGATCCGCGTGCTTATCGGTTCGACGGTGAGCTGAACAAAGCAAACCGCGGCCTGATGGAGTTCCAAGAGATGCTGAAGTGCGATGAGAAGTTTCTGTGGAACCTGCTCTCGCTGACGCAGGAAGGCAATTTCAAAGCCGGTCGCTTTGCCTTGATCTCGGCAGATGAACTCATCATCGCTCATACGAACGAATCCGAGTATAAAGCATTCATCGCCAATAAAAAGAATGAAGCGCTTCAATCTCGGATGATCGTCATGCCGATTCCGTACAACCTGCGCGTGACGGACGAAGAGAAGATCTATACGAAGCTCATTGCACAGAGCGACATGAAGCACATTCATATTGCGCCGCATGCTTTGCGTGCCGCGGCGATTTTCTCGATACTTACCCGTCTGAAAGAGACGAAGAAGCAGGGCATCGATATCGTGAAGAAAATGCGCATGTATGACGGCGAAGAGGTCGAAGGCTTCAAAGAAGCCGATCTGAAGGAGATGCAGAGCGAGTTCATCGAGGAAGGCATGTCCGGCATCGACCCTCGCTATGTCATCAACCGGATCTCAAGCGCCTTGATCCGTCAAGATCTGCAGTGCATTAACGCACTCGACGTGCTGCGCGCAATGAAGGAAGGCCTCGATCAGCATCCGTCGATTACGAAGGATGAGCGCGAGAAGTATCTGAACTTCATCTCTATCGCCCGCAAAGAGTACGACACGCTGGCGAAGAAAGAAATTCAGAAAGCGTTCGTCTACTCGTTCGAAGAGTCCGCTCGCACGTTGTTCGAGAACTATCTCGACAACATCGAAGCGTACTGCAACTGGACCAAAATCAAGGATCCGCTTACGGGCGAAGAACTTGATCCGGACGAAAGACTGATGCGCTCCATCGAGGAGCAAATCGGCGTCTCGGAGAATGCGAAGAAAGCGTTCCGCGAAGAGATTCTCATCCGCATCTCCTCGTACTCGCGCAAAGGCAAGAAGTTCGATTACTCGAGCCACGAGCGTCTGCGCGAAGCGGTTGAGAAGAAGCTGTTCGCCGATCTGAAGGACATCGTGAAGATCACGACGTCTACGAAGACGCCGGACGAAACGCAGCTCAAGCGGATCAACGAAGTCACGAAGCGCCTGATCGACGACCACCACTACTGCCCGGTGTGCGCGAATGAACTGCTGCGTTACGTGGGAAGTCTGCTGAATCGTTAAGCATTAGCACGAGAGTGTTATGAAAGAAGCCATTCGAATTCCATCGTTGAGATGGGTTTCGGATGGCTTTTCTTTCTCGAATAAGGATGACCTATTGATCCCTATAAGAACTACGACTTATATGAAATAGCACATGTTTATTTAAAGGACTGCTTCGCTCAACCTTCGGATGATCGAACGTTTTAATAAAGCTCATGCCGATTTTCTGCATCACGTTCTTCGAAGGGATGTTCACCTCAGCTGTAAAACTGTACACGTCATCCAATCCCAATGTGTTAAAGCCATATTGCAAGCAAGCTTCCGCGCCTTCCGTTGCATAACCTTTTCCCCAAGCCTCTTGCTTCAATCTCCATCCAATTTCTATGCACGGTGTAAACTCAGCCTCGAAAGTTGCCCGGTGAAAGCCAATAAAGCCGATAAACGCTTTATTTTCTTTGACCTCTACGGCGTATAACCCGAAGCCGCGTTCTTCAAATTCGGATACGATTGTTGCATAGAGCATATTCGTTTCTTCGGTTGATAAGGTTTTGGGAAAATGCTTCATAACCCTCTCATCTGCATTCAGTCGTCGAAATGGCTCTAAGTCCGCTTCTTCCCAGTCGCGCAATTGCAGTCTCTCTGTCTCAAAATAAATCATTCTACACCTCCAAAGAAGGTTTATTGGACAAGCTATTGTACCATAGAAAATGGCGGTTGCAGCAGCGGATCATTCGTAACTTTCCATGCTTCTACAGCGTCCATATAGGCAGTAGAATCGATGAATGATCGGAGAGTGTACGATGCATCTAAGTCGGATTACGGGCAGCGCCGTCTGCGCTGTCTTATTGACGGTGTCTCTTGCGGCATGTCAGGCTGCAGACGATTACGAAGGGGCAACGCCATCAACATTGGCAAGTTCGCAGAATGCGGAGACTGTATCTGAAGACAGCGGCCATCTGACCGACGTCACAATATCAGAAGCGGCAGTCGATTGGGATAACGATGGGAAGATGGAGAAGCTTCTCATTAAGCTGAGCGACGGGAAGCTTGTGAATTACCCAGATCCAGGCCCGATCGAAGGGGATTGTTATGTCGGGCAGTTCGCTGCCGTGCTGACGGATGATGCGGGAGATGTGCTGCAATCGCGTGACTTAGGGATGGATTTCGATGAAAGCATGACATTCCGCAAAGACCAACTGCCGTTCGAAATTCCGTTCGATGATTACAATGGGGATGGCTATATGGAATTTACGGTCGGTCAGTATGCATCAAGCAACGGAAATATTTTTAACCTCTATACGATTCAGCCGGAAGGCATCTCGCGAATCGGAGGGCCGATCTTCACGTCTGACAAAGACGGCTATTATTCAACCCGCTATGCAAAGAAGCCACCAAGCTCGTTCCTCAATCGTTATTACGATAACAGACGAGGGGAAACGTTCGAATCCACGTTCGAGTGGATCAACGATGCATTCGTTAAGCAAGGGGAAAAAGTCGTTGTGTTTCATGAGGATGCGGAATCTTAATAATCGATTATTATAGATGCGTAATATACGACGGATCTAACGTAATAACGAACATCGTCATCATGGCATGAATCTTCATTATCAACAAGGCGTGCTGGACATTGCGCTGTACGGCGATGATTTCATTCAAGTTACGCTGTTAGGAACAGGTGACTCGTTTGCAACGGCGGGGACGAATGAGGTCGAGCTGCCGATTCCGCAAGAAGCGAAGTATGTGATAGAGGGACAGAAGCTGACGCTAAGAGGCAGTAAGCAAGTCGTCGAGATCGATCTGCAGTCATCGGCGATTGCTTTTGGTACGGAGAAAGGTGCATTCGCGCGTCAATCGGGCCTTTCATGGAATGCGAAGTGGAAGGCGAGTGCTTATTGGGCTAAATCGGAGTCTTCTCGTTTCTATGGGCTTGGGGAGAAGGCTGGATTCCTGAATAAGACCGGCGAACGCTACGAAATGTGGAATACGGACGTCTATTCTCCCCATGTGCAGGATATCGATGCGCTGTATCAATCGATTCCGTTCATCATCCATGCGGATGAAGACGGGGCGTATGGGATTTTCCTCGATAATCCAGGACGTACATACGTCGATATGCGATCGTTTGCCGAATCGTTCAGCCTCGGTTGTGCAACGGGCGCTCTGCGTTATTACGTCATTGCGGGTCCTGATATCAAATCAATCGTTAGCCGCTACACGCTGTTAACGGGGAGGACGCCGATGCCGCCTAAGTGGTCGCTTGGTTATCATCAATCCCGGTACAGCTATATGGACCAGGAGGAAGTGTTGACGCTCGCGCGTACGTTCCGTGAGAAAGGCATTCCTTGCGATGCCATCTACCTTGATATTCATTATATGGAGAGCTATCGCGTCTTTACGTTCGATCCGATCCGCTTCCCAGATCCGAAGGCGATGATCGCCCAGCTGAAGGAGTTGGGTATTCGTATCGTTCCGATCGTCGATCCAGGCGTGAAGAAGACAGCATCCGATCCTGTCTACCGGGAAGGGCTTGCGGACGATTACTTCTGCCGCTTCATCGAAGGCGAGTTGTTCTCGGGCAAAGTATGGCCAGGGGAGAGCGTGTTCCCGGACTTCTCGGATCCGGCTGCGGCACAGTGGTGGGGCGATCTTCATGCCTTCTATACAGAGATGGGCGTCAGCGGCATCTGGAACGATATGAACGAGCCGTCTGTCTTCGATTCGGAATCGAAGACGATGGATGCTGAAGTGATGCATAACAACGATGGTCGGCCAAGGACGCATGGCGAGCTGCACAATCTGTATGGTCTATGGATGTCGAAGGCGACATTCCTCGGATTGGAGCGGCTTCTGGAAGGGGAGCGGCCATTCGTATTGACCCGTGCAGGTTATGCCGGTATTCAAAAGTACGCTGCCGTATGGACAGGCGATAACCGCAGCTATTGGGAGCATCTGGCGCAGTCGATTCCGATGATTCTGAATCTTGGGCTGTCGGGCGTCGCATTCACAGGAGCCGATGTCGGCGGATTCGCCTCGCACGGCGGCGGCGAATTGTTAGCGCGTTGGATGCAGGCTGGCGCGCTGCTTCCTTACTTCCGCAATCATAGCGAATTGGGCTCGATTCGGCAGGAGCCATGGGCATTCGGCGCTGCGGTCGAGCAGATCTGCCGTGCATATATTAGTCTGCGTTATCGATTCATGCCAACGATCTACAGCTTGTTCAAGGAAGCGAATGAGTCGGGCGTGCCGATTGTCCGTCCGCTAGTGCTCGAATATCCCGAGGATCCATCGGTTGCTAACATGAATGATCAATATTTGCTAGGCACGGATATTCTCGTCGCGCCAGTCTTGAAGCCTGGTGTGGCTTGCCGCTCGGTCTACCTGCCGGAAGGACAATGGTACGACTATTGGACAGGTGAACGTCTAAGCGGCGGGCAGCATGTGCTTGCGAAGGCGCCGCTTGAGACGATGCCGATCTATATTCGTGGAGGAGCCATTATTGTTCAGCAGGGAGAGAATGCTCAGCACACAGCAGATCCGGCGGCAGCATCAATCCGCCACGTGGAGCTCTATGTAACTAATGGTGCCGATACCAATGTGAAGCTTCATTATGAGGATGATGGCTTGACGGATCAACACCGCAATGGCCAGTACATCCATCGCGAGTTGATTCTGCAGGAGACGGGCCAATCCGTTTCGTTCTCGACAAGCGTCATACATGCAGGTATGGAGGAAGCAAATCATTCGGTTCGCGTAACGATCCACGGCCTGCGCAGTCAGTTGAATCAAGTACGCGCTTTGTCGGCGGACAATCAAGAAATCGAGCGGTTAGAATCGATTGCGGTCGAAGCGAATGCGGCAGGCACGAGCATGATCCTGAAGTTCGAGCAATGGCCGGCACGAATCGAGTGGACGAGAAGGTAGTTGCAACTCGATTGTTAATCACGATGGGTCCCGCACAACTAATCTTGTGAGCCCATCTCGAACTCCGATATAAGGAGCATCGGACATGTACAGCAAGCTGTTCATGTTCGATGCTTCTTTCAGTTGAACTAGGTATGTAGGTATGAGTCTGTTTATAGTCTGTTCCTATTAAGTAAATAGACATTATATATTTCAGTTATGAAATCGATCGTGATATAACCATTATAAGGGAATGAACAGTAACGGATAGGAGCGTGCGAGAGATGGTTAACGAACGAGTAAGCGTGAATCAGCCAAGTGCGAATGGAGAGAAGATGTCAGGGCAGCGGCAGACGTGGAAACCTGAAGTTTATGATCGGGAGATGGCATTCGTGTCCGCGTTCGGCGCACCGTTGATCGATCTGCTTCAAGTTAAGCCAGGTGAGACGGTAATTGATTGGGGCTGTGGTTCAGGTGACCTCGCGGCGGCGATCGCCGAGAAAGGCGCACATGTAGCGGGGATCGACTTTTCGGCTTCGATGATCGACAGCGCGCGTGCCAAATATCCTGGCATTAAATTCGAGGTAGCCGACGGACAACGTTATGTTGCGGAAGCTCCCGCAGACGCTGTGTTCAGCAACGCGGCGCTGCATTGGATGAAGGATGCGGCGGGGGTTGCTGCCAGCATGGCGGCTTCGCTCAAGCCTGGTGGAAGGTTGGTCGTTGAATTCGGAGGTCACGGGAACATTCAGGCGGTAGTGGACGGGCTTCGCGAAGCTTTCACAGCGGTAGGCGCGAGTCAGCCGTTCCGGTCGCCGTGGTATTTTCCGACGATCGGGGAGTATGGCATGGTGCTGCAGCAAGCTGGCTTCGAAGTGAACACAGCCGTGTTGTTCGATCGACCGACGAAGCAGGCGAACGGCGAGAACGGGCTTCGCGGATGGCTGGCTACGTTCGCAGATGGCATCCTGTCCGAACTGCCGGCGGAGGAAGCCGATGCCGTCGTCCGCTGGACGGAGGAGCGTCTTCGTCCAGCCTTGCTCCATGATGGAGAATGGCATGTGGATTACCGTAGGCTGCGGGTGACTGCAACTCGGAAGTAGCTTGATGTGGAATAGCGGCCCTCTGAGGGTCGCTATTTTGCTATACGCAGGCAGGCCGATATAGGGAGTGCTTGAATGTAATAGCAGAAGCGCACACTCCTCTCCGATTTACGATTTACCCACGTTAATACAGTTGACATGTCTGTGCTCCCTCCTGCACAATTAGGGCAACTTCAGCACTAGAGGAGACTAACATGTTACGAAGCTGGAAAATGATTCTTGCGTTGGCGATCCCATCGCTGGTTGCGTTCGCAGGACAAACGGTGACGGGTACGCTCAACCTTATCATCGTCGGCAAGCTGGGCTTTTTGTTTATCGCAATTGTTGGTGTCGTGAATATCATTATGTACAACGCTTTCGCCATCTTCTCCGGCATCGGCCACACGGTCAACTACCTCGTCGCGCAAAATGACGGCGCAGGCAATATGCGCAAAGGGATTGAACGCACTTATTTCGCTTTCTATTTATGTGCCTTATTCGCCGTGTTCCTCGCCGCTGTCGGTTGGCTGTTCGCGGACGATCTGCTCCGATTAACCGGCGGCTCCGATGAGTTGGTTGAAGCGGGTACGCTCTATACGGAGCTTCGCTTCTATGCAATGGCATTCGGTATTTTCAACTTCGCTTTCCACGGCTTTCTAAGAGGCATTGGGGCGACTAGGTTGTCCATGGTCGTATCGATTATTGCGAATGTGATTATGTTAGTCGGTACATACACGCTGACGTATGGTCATTGGGGGCTGCCTGAGCTTGGGCTTAAGGGAGCGGGCATTGCGATGCTGCTTGGGGAGGGCATTCAAGCGCTGGTCTGTGCATACGTTTTCTTATTCCCTCTGCATCGCAAGTATCGTACTCGTGTTCCTGCACGCATCGATTGGCGCGAGATGAAGCTGATCGCTGCAGAGAGCGGCAAGCTGGGCGTGCAGGAATTCTCGCTTAGTCTCGCGATGTACTTGTTCACTGCGTTCGTTGCAAGGCTTGGCGATCAGGCGCTGGCAGCCAATGAAGTGGCGCTAAGCATTATGTCATTCGGCTTCATGCCAGCCTTTGCTTTCGGTTCGACTGCAACGATACTCGTTGGCCGTTATGTTGGACAAGGCGAAACGAAGCTTGGACGAAGAGCAGGGACGGACGTCGCGATTCTCGGCACCTTGTTCCTTATTGCGCTTGGTACGCTTGAACTCATATTCGCGGTACCAATAGCTCACGCATATACTAACGATCCGGAAGTGTATAAACTTGCGGCGCACTTGATTAGCGTGTCAGCTTATCTGCAAATTTTCGATGGACTGCTTAACGTTTACGCGGGATGCATGCGCGGGCTAGGTGAGACAACGTTCCTTCTGCGCGTCTCGGTTATTTGCTCGTGGACACTGTTCGTACCGCTTGCGTACCTGTTCTTGTTCGTATTCGACTGGGGCAGCATGGGGGCATGGCTTGCGCTGTACCTCTACTTGACCGTATTCGGCATCTCCGTCTTGATCCGCTTCTATCGGACCGATTGGGCGTCGATCCGTCTGAAAGAGGCCGTCAGCCACTAGGCGAAGTGACGATTCGTCACCGATCGAATGGTTCCGTCAACTTTTGACAAAAAAATTGCCTGGCAGGCAAGCATATTTCCATATGGGCTCACATATACTCCAGTAAGGCGTACTTTAACCAAAACGATGCAAGCTCGGACGAACTTCTAAGCAGGAAAATGAAGGTAATTGGGCGAATCATTAGCAGATGGTGGAAGGCGCAGTTCGGAGCCCGGATAACGAGAAGACAGGATCCAATTCGTTGGGTCCTGTCTTCCTTGTACCATGAACCTTCTATATTATGTTATATAAGTTGACACAAAAGGCAAGGATGTTGTAGGATCAAACTAAATTCATTCCCAATTTGCGGCTATTGTGTAACAATTCGTGACATATACTAGCATAACAGCGAATGGCACGATTGAGAAAGGTTGCTGCAGCACCTAGGAGGAGGCGGTTGACATGTCGACGGCCAGACAGTCGCAGACACCGTATTATGATTCACAATCGTTCTACGACGAAATGTTCGACACGGACTTTACCGTTCGTCCGCACTATGATTCTGTATATCGGCTGTTCTCCCGAATGAAGCCAGCAGAGCTTGCCGCTCGGCAGCAAGCGCTGAATCAGAGAATGCTGGAAGAGGGCATTACCTTCACGCTGTACGAACCGAACCAGACGGAACCGCTGGAGCGGACGATCCCATTCGACTTTATTCCGCGCGTCATTCCGAAGCATGAATGGGAAGCGATCGAACGCGGTCTCCGTCAGCGGGTGCAAGCGTTGAATGCATTCTTGCATGATATTTACCATGATCAGCATATTGTAAAAGATGGCGTCATTCCGCGCCGGATGATCGTGTCCAATACGTATTTTCGGCCGGAAATGGTTGGGGTTGATGTTCCCGGCGGCATCTATATAACGGCATCCGGCATTGATCTCATTCGCGACGAGAGAGGCCGATATTATGTGCTGGAAGATAATTTACGTTCACCATCGGGATTCTCTTATCTATATAAGGGGCGTACGATGATGAGTGAGCTATTCCACGATTTGTACCTGTCTTCCTCGGTGCAGGACGTTGAACGAAGCTTGAACGTGTTCCTTAGCGCGCTCAAATCGCTTAGTCCAACGGGCAAAAAAGATCCTGTCATCGCACTTCTTAGCCCAGGCCCTTATAATTCCGCCTACTTCGAGCATACATTTCTAGCACAGCAAATGGGCCTTCACCTCGTTGAGGGACGCGATCTTGTCTACATGGATCATAAGATATACATCCGCAGCTTGAACGGACTGCGTCAGGTGGACGTCATCTATCGCCGCATCGATGATGATTTCCTCGATCCGCTTGCATTCAATCCAAGCTCCTTATTGGGCGTACCGGGACTTATGAACGCTTATCGGGCAGGCAATGTCGCGATTGCGAATGCGCCAGGAACAGGCGTTGCCGATGACAAAGCAGTTTACGCTTATGTGCCGGACATGATCCGTTATTACCTCGGCGAAGAGCCGATTTTGCACAACGTACCCACTTACATTCTGACACGCAAAGAGGACAGGGAATTCGCGCTTGCCCATCTGGATGAGCTTGTCGTGAAGGAAACGTCACTGTCCGGCGGTTATGGCATGCTAATAGGACCGGCCGCGTCTCCGAAAGAAATTGCCGTATTCGCGGATGCGATCCGCAAGACGCCGGAGAAATACGTCGCTCAGACAACGATGCAGTTGTCGCGTGCGCCGATTATGCTGGATGGCGCGATGGTGCCGCGGCATATCGACTTGCGCGCTTTCGTATTGAAAGGGACGGATTCCCATGTGATTCCGGGCGGCCTCACGCGAGTTGCCATGAATGAAGGATCGCTCATCGTCAACTCTTCGCAGGGCGGCGGCGTGAAGGATACGTGGGTGCTCAGTCGTTAGCAGCTTCCGATGTGATGTTGCCATTAACGCAACATTAGTAACACTTCCGATGTGATGTTGCTACATCCGCAAGCAGCTGAGCTGCATGCGTATTTACGCAACATTTGAGAATGGAGGGATTGACGTGTTGAACCGTAATGCCGAAGCGCTGTTCTGGATCGGCCGTTATATGGAACGTGCAGAGAACCATGCGAGGCTCATTGATGTGCACTATCATCTGCAGCAGGAAGAGCTTAATGTAAGCACAGATGACGAACCGGTGGAGACGATGTGCAAATGGGCGCGCATCGTTGATGCGCTTGGCAGCAGGCATGCATTCGAGCAGCAGTATGACTCCTACGATGAGCAGGAAGTGCTCATGTATGTGACGCTCGATCGCGATAACCCGAATTCACTCGTCTCCTGCGTTAATCATGCTCGGAACAATTTGCGAACGCTGCGAGAGAAGGTGCCTAGCGAGCTGTGGGATACGATCAACGGCTTCTACTTATGGCTTCGGGAGAAGCAGCCGAAAGATCTGACCCGCGAATCCCCTCATCAGTTTTTCGGCCAGACGAAGGATTGGACTGCCTTATTCCAAGGGTACAGCCAATCCGTTATGCCTCGGGAGAATGAATGGCATTTCATCGAGTGCGGCCGTTACTTAGAGCGTGCGGAGAATACGCTGCGCATTATGCAGGCGGTCGAGCATGCGGCAGAAGGCGAAGGCTGGAACAGCGCGAACGCATATCCTTATTTGAATGCGGTATTGAAATCGGTGAGCGGGTACCAGTCGTTCCGCCGTTATTATCTCGACAGTGTCGCAGTAGAGGCGATCGTGGAGTTCGTCGTGTTGAACCCGACGTTTCCGCGCTCCGTTCATTTCGCCCTGCAAGAGCTTGCCGAGCATATTCGAGCGCTTGATCTGCAGGATAAACAGCTCCGCACCGCGCATGACCGTATCCTCAGACAAGTGGGCAAAGTCATTGCCGACATCGGCTGCTTGGAGAGAGACGATCTCGTATTGGATCGTGATGGACATATTACGGCTCATTTGCTCGGTGCATGCGAATCGCTTGGCGTAGCGTTCGCCAAGACGTTCTTTCGAATGGGGGAAGTCAGCGCATGAAGCTGCAAATCTCGCACATGACGCAGTACAACTATGCCGAGCCGATCACCGACAGCGTCAATGAAATCAGGCTGACTCCGAGCACGAATGAACGGCAAGCCTGCTACAATCACTCCATCTATATAGAACCGAACGCTTCCTTGTTCACTTATGAAGACTGCTTCGGGAACCGTGTGCATGCATTCTCCGTCAATGCCCCTCATACGAGGCTGACCATTCGGACGAATCTGACCGTTGTGACGACGGAATCTTTCAATAAAGAGGAAAGCGCGCATAAGCAGCAGTTAAAGCCCGCTGAAGCTTGGGCAAGGTTGACCTCGGATGAATCGATCGACCGATTCATTGAATTTCTGCTTCCGACCGCCTATACGGAAGTTACGCCTGACATTATTGCCTTCATGGAACAGGTGCCGGTTGTCGGCGCTGTTCGCGAAACCGCGATTGCGGCCGAAGGCAATGTGACAGTAGATATAACGCCAACGGTTGGCGTTTATGAATGGTTGTCGGCGCTTAGCAAATACATTCGCACGAGCTTCATTTATGACCCGAGTGCAACGAACGTTAGGACGAAAGCTTCCGAGATGATTACGAAGCGGCGCGGGGTATGTCAGGATTTTGCTCATCTGATGCTGGCTGTATGTCGCGCGCGCGGCGTTCCTGCAAGATACGTGAGCGGCTACCACTTCGTTGGCGATCTTCAAGGCGGCAGCGCTGACTTCGAGCAGGCTTCGCATGCGTGGGTAGAAGCTTATGTGCCGAAGCTTGGCTGGTGCGGCTTCGATCCGACGAACGAGTCGCCGATCGGCGAACGGTATGTGAAGCTCGGTCACGGCCGTGACTATAAGGATATTGTTCCTGTGAAAGGCATTTATCAGGGAACCGGGGCGCAGCGTCTTCAGGTGACGGTAGACGTCAGGAAGCTAGAGGAATAACTATTATGAAGCGGATGTAGGAGAAAGCCTTCGCAGGCATGCCTCTCATTTAATATGATGCTCTATCCTTATGAACCATGGGAGGCATCCGCCTAATGAGCAAACTTAGAAAAGGCAGAAATGCGGGACGCGTCAGACGGGGACAGACGCATGTGCATGAGTTTGTCGCAAGCACGAAATTGGCAGAGGAGGGCAATGACCGCCATAACCACCGTTTCGCAGGCGTAACGGGGCAGGTCATTCCAGTCGGCGACAGCCATGTGCATGAAATCAAGCTGACGAATACCGATTTCTTCAACCATCTTCACAAGGTGCGTAAAATTCGCACAGGCCCGGCCATTCCGGTTGGCAACGGTAAGCATGTGCATTTTGTGCAAGGAATGACGACGTTCAACGACGGACACGTACATCAGTTCAAGTTCGCAACGCTGATCGATAAACCGTTGGTGTAACTAACTGCAGCGCCATCATTGCCGATAAACCGGCGTTGATGGCGTTTTTTATTTTGTTCACGGGGGATGCTGAAACAGTCCGCATAAACTTCGCCGTGGTCGGGCAACATGAAAGAAAAAAAAGGGAGACTGCCATGCCATTACATACTTGGGCTGCCACTGCGGCATGCATCGCTCTGCTTGTTCCGCAGTCTTATATTCCGTATTCCGCCCCCATCCAATCCACAGTGGCTCAGACTCATTCGGTTGCAGCGCCAGTTAAGAAGGATCGGTACTATTATGAGAAGCGCGGCGACGTGGTGTGGGAGGTCAAGACCGAGCGTCCGTTAATCGCGTTGACATTCGATGATGGCCCCGATCCGGGGCAGACGAATGCGATTCTTGATCTGCTTAAGCAGTATGAGGCGCGAAGCACCTTCTTCGTCGTTGGCAAAAGAGTGGACGCGTTCCCGGACACCGCGCAGCGTATAGTGTCCGAAGGACATGAAATCGCAAACCATACGTACAACCATACGTACTTTCAGAACAGCTCTTCCCAGCAGATCGAGGCAGAGCTGAAGAAGACAGAGGAATCGATTCTTAGAGCGACTGGACAGCATTCTGTATTATTTCGGCCGCCTGGCGGTATGTTCAATGAAAAGCTGGTCGTTACCGCCAATTCGATGGGATTGAAGCCGATCATATGGTCGTGGCATCAAGATACGAAGGACTGGGTACGGCCTGGGGTAGCGCAAATTACGAATAAGGTGCTGCGGAATGCGCATAACGGTGACATTGTGTTATTCCATGATCATATCGAGGGGAAGTCGCAAACCATTCAAGCGCTGGAGACGATATTGCCCGAGCTTGCTCGAAGGGGATTTCAATTCGTGACGGTTTCGGAGTTGATGAAGGATGCCAGCCTGCCGAAGCAAAGTAACCAGCACAGTAACCTATTACCTGAGTAACGGCCGTGTAATCCTCGCATCCTATGGTGCGGAGGTGATTGAGCGTGCGCAAAACGACAGGCGCAGTGCTGCTTCTTTCTTTGATGATAGTGACGACGACGGCTTGCGGTACGTCTAATCATGACCGTAACAATGGTGTGACCACGAACCGGTACCAGTCGCAGTCGGTACGGAACTATCACGAGGAGACGAACCGGTATCGATTGAACAATGTTACCGGCATGGATCAATTCAACAGGAACAATACGAATACCAATACGAATTCGAATGCCAAGGCGTACAACCGAGCGCTGGCAGAGAAACTGTCGAAGAAAGCTGCTGCGGTAAGAGGCGTTAGCGAAGCGACAGCTGTCGTATACGGTAACGATGCCATTATCGGGATTGACGTGAAGAACGGCATGAATGCGAACAGTGTCGCGCAGAAAGTGCACAATAGCGTGCGTGCAGATGCCAAAGGCCTGAAGGTTCATATTACGGGCGATAAGAACATTCATAGCCGCATCCGTTCGCTGCAATCGCGTTTAACGGGCCTTGGAACAGGCATTCATAATGGGTTGAACGACGGTACTTCCATCCGCTCATACGGAACGTCAGGAATCGATGGCACCTATGGATGGAACGGGGACTTCAATAACAATCGCGCTTACGGTCTGAATCGTACGGATCGATTGGGTCCGAATGGCCGATATGACAACACGCGTTCATTCGGATTAGGCGATGGCACGTTCAATCGTAACCACAATGGCACCGATGATGCCCTTGGATTGAACAATCGAATGAACAATCGTTATCAGTCGCTGGGAGCAAACGGCAGTTATAACTTATATGGCACGGACGGAACGGACTACTTGAGACATCCGGTCCGTTCGCTGGGCAACGATATTCGAGCCATTATCGACGATATTGGCGATGTTGTAACGGCGCCGCTGCGCTAACAGCTTCATCACCAATAAGGGGACGAGCCGCTGCACGGATGAGCGCGGTTCGTCCTTCTTTATTGTACCGAGCGGCCGATCACTTGTTCTTCCGATAAGCTCCCGGCGATATACCGTAACGCTCTCGGAACAATCGGTGGAAGTAGGCATAGCTGCCGAGTCCCGTCTCGGAAGCGATCTGTTCGAGCGAGAGCATGCTGTGATCCATCAGCTTGACTGCATGGGCAAGCCGCAATTGCTGGGTATAGCTAATGATCGATGTGCCAAAATGCTGCTTGAACAAATAAACGGCACGCGACACGCTCAGTCCCGTATAATGCGCGACATCCGCAAGCGTAAGTTCACCGGCAGCATGTTCTTCTATGTACTGGCGCATGCGAAGCGCATGATAGGCCGCAGGCGATTGATCTTCCGGCGCTTCCTCGATCGAACGGTCGATCAGCAGGAGGAGCGACCAGACAAGAGCGGTTACGACGGCAGGATTGCCGCCGTCCAGCCTTCTTTTCTCAAGGATAATTTGTCTCCATACGGTCTGCAGCCGAGTATCGTCGGCGATCTTCGTAAGCGTGGGCCGAAGCTTCATCTCCCACCATTCTTTCATGCCTGGGCCGTTGCTCATTACATAATAATCGCCGGATTGCATGAATGTCTTCTGACCATAGCCGATGCGCAGATCGTAGATATCGCCTGGCTGGAATAGCAGCAGGTCGCCCGGTTTAATATCGCGAATTTCGCCTTCTACCAATGCTTGGCAGATGCCTTCGATCTGGAGACGAACGATATATGTATCTAAGCCTTGTTCAAATAAATGGTGGAATGGGTATTGATGCTTCGAATATTCACTTAGTTGGACATGGATCTCCTTCATTGTTCCGCGACCCCTCTCCTGCTGCTCGTATGGATAACTTCAGTCAGATTGTTGATGTATTCAAGCATATTGTTTCTTCAAGCGGCTGACTGGCTCCTATTATAATAAATGCATCACGATTTAGGAATGGGGAGCAGGGCAGATGACGACTCGTAAAGTAAGAACGATTCAAACCGCGCAAGGCACGCAGGACAGGCTGTCGGAAGCGCTGACGATCGAACTGCGCGAAGATACGCAAGGCATCGAGAACAAAGTCATTAACGTATATGAAGATATTGAATTCCAATCGATCATCGGCTTCGGCGGTGCAATCACGGAAGCTTCCGCTGTGACGGCATCGAAGCTGAGCGCCGCGAACAGCAAGCGTATTATGGATGCTTATTACGATCCGCAAGATGGTATCGGTTACACGATCTGCCGCTCGCACATTAACAGCTGCGACTTCTCGCTTGGCAACTACACGTATGTTCAAGATGGGGATGCGGAGCTTGCTAGCTTCGATATTAGCCATGACCGTGAATTGATGATTCCATACATCCAACAAGCGAAGGCGCTGGCAGGCGATAACTTCACGTTCTACGCGTCGCCTTGGAGTCCGCCGGCTTGGATGAAGACGACTGGCGAGATGAACAACGGCGGTAAGCTCAAGCCGGAATATCGCAATGCTTGGGCGCGTTACTATGTGAAATATATTGAGGCATACGAGGCAGAGGGCATTCCGGTATGGGGCCTGACGGTTCAGAACGAAGCGAAAGCCGTTCAGATCTGGGATTCATGCATCTACACGGCAGAGGAAGAGCGCGACTTCGTTCGCGATTACCTTGGACCGGAGCTGCATCGCGCCGGTCGCCCTGACGTGAAGGTGATGATCTGGGATCATAACAAAGAGCGCGTATATGACCGCGCGAGAACGGCTTTCGAAGATGCGGAAGCGTCCAAGTACATCTGGGGCATTGGCTTCCACTGGTATTCGGGCGACCACTTCGAAGCTTTGCAGGCGGTGAAGCATCGCTATCCGACGAAGGGTCTCATCTTCACGGAAGGGTGCCATGAAGGCGGCGTACAGCTGGGCTCTTGGAAGAGCGGCGAACGTTATGCGCATGACATTATGGGCAACCTGAACAATGGCATGGAAGGCTGGACGGACTGGAACATCGTACTAGACGAGCAGGGCGGACCGAACCATGTAGCGAACTATTGCGACGCACCAATCATTGCGGATACGAAGAACGATTCGCTGACATTCCAGTCGTCGTACTACTACATCGGACATTTCAGCAAATATGTTCGTCCAGGCGCAGTGCGTATCGGCTGCACCAAATATACGGAACATCTTCAGACGACTGCATTCCGCAATCCGGATGGCGAGATCGTAGTTATTATTTTGAATCGGACGGACGAGCAGCAGCCATATGTGCTTCGCAACCGCGAGCAAGTAGCGGAAGGCAGCATACCGGCTCACGCGATTCAGACGCTGCTCTTCCCAAGTCTATAATAGGAGGTTGCCGTGATGACTGTGATGACTGGGCGTTCACCTCGTGAATGGCTGACACCTGAAATCAAACAGCGGGCGGAGCAGCTCATTGCTCGCATGTCGCTTGAAGAGAAGGTTGGTCAGATGACGCAGTACGATTGGGGCTTCAACCCGATCAATCCGGAGACAGGCGTCTCAGTGCGGGATTTGCTGCGAGAAGAAATCCGTCAAGGACGTGTTGGTTCGATCTTTAACCTTTCTGGCGCCGAGGAAGCCAATGAGCTGCAGCAGCTCATTGCCGAGCATACGGAGCATCGCATTCCGCTCATCATCGGACGAGATGTTATTCATGGTTATAAGACGGTATTCCCGATTCCGCTGGCGCAGGCTTCAGCTTGGAATCCAGCTCTTGCTCGCAGGACAGCGGAGGCAGCGTCCCGTGAATCGATGACGGACGGCGTTGCTTGGGTATTCGCGCCGATGATCGATGTAAGCCGTGATCCGCGCTGGGGACGCATTGCCGAGAGCATCGGCGAAGACCCGCTGCTCACGACGCAATACAGCAGAGCATGGGTCGAAGGTTCGCAAGTAGATGACGGACCGGGTTACGCAACGGCAAGCTGTCCGAAGCATTACGCCGGTTACGGACTTGCAGAGGCAGGACGCGATTACAACACCGTCGATCTGTCCGATCGCGAGCTGCGCGACGTCATCCTGCCGCCATTCCGCGAAGCTGTGGATGCGGGGGCGCTCAGCATCATGGCATCCTTCAACGAAATCAACGGCATCCCGGCATGTGCGAACGAGTACTTGCTGAAGACGATTTTGCGCGATGAATGGGGCTTCGAGGGAATCGTCGCAAGCGACTATAATGCGCTTCAAGAGCTGATTACGCATGGCGTGGCCGGCAGCGAGGAAGACGCGTGCGAGCGCGCCGTGCTGGCAGGCTGCGATATGGATATGCATTCGGGCTTCTATATGCGCCATCTGCCGAAGCTTGTCCGTGAAGGACGCGTACCGGAATCGGTCGTCGATACGTCGGTTCTTCGCATTCTAGCTGTCAAAATCAAGCTGGGCCTGCTCGAGCAGCCATTCGTGCAGGTGCCATCGGCTGAAGCTGCCAAGGCTGCACGAGCTTCGTTCACGGCACTGGCTCTCGAGGCTGCACAGCAGTCGATCGTGCTGCTGCGCAACGAGGCGCAGGTGCTTCCGCTGCGCAAGAGCGGTGCCATTGCTGTCATCGGACCTTTCGCAGACAATACGAAAGATCCGCTCGGCTGCTGGGCGTTCGACGGCAAGCCCGAGGACGTCGTCAGTTTGCTTGCCGGCGTTCGTGAAGCAGCGGGCGAAGACGCAGCGATCTACTACGCGGAAGGCTGTGCCGTAGGCATCGACAATATGGCGGCTAGCGGCCTGCTGGAAGCGGATATTGAACGAGCGGTTGAAGCTGTGCGTCAATCCGATGTGGTCGTACTGGCGCTTGGCGAATCGCTGGAGATGAGCGGAGAGTCGCGCTCGCGTACGTCGCTAGATCTGCCAGGCGCGCAGCGTCAGCTCGTGGAAGCTGTTGCCGCACTTGGCAAGCCGATTGTGGTTGTACTAATGAGCGGTCGTCCGCTCGCGCTTCCTTGGCTGGAGCAGTATGCTTCGGCTATCGTACAGGCATGGCATCTTGGCGTTCAGAGCGGCAATGCGATTGCCGATGTGTTGTTCGGCGACTACAATCCGAGCGGCCGTCTGCCTGTAACGGTTCCGCGGAGCGTAGGGCAAGTGCCGATTTATTACTATCGCAAGAAGACGGGCAGACCGCCAGGCGGCGTTTACTCTTCTTATTATATTGATTCGACGACGGAGCCGCTGTATCCATTCGGTCATGGTCTGAGCTATACGTCATTCCGCTACTCTGAGATTGCGGTATCCGATGCGTCGATCGCTGTGGATGGTCGATTGAATGTGTCTGTTACCGTAACGAATGAAGGGGATGTGGCTGGTTCTGAGGTCGTGCAGTGTTACATCCGTGACGAAGTCGCAAGCGTGACGCAGCCGCTTAAGAAGCTGATCGGCTTCAGCCGTGTGCAGCTGGCACCAGGCGAATCGAGCGATGTGACCTTCGAGATCGGCGAGCGGCAGCTGGCGATTCTCGACAAGGATATGAAGCGGACGGTCGAGCCTGGACGCTTCACGATCTGGGTTGGCGCGAACGCAAGCAGCGGCGAAGCCGTATCGATTGTAGTGGAGTAGAAGGCTGGAGGGCATTGACGATCGATGGGGAATCGAGTGTCAGTGCCCTTTTGCGAAAGGAGAAGATGTGAGCATGTGTGCTGTCAAAATGTCTGATCTCGCGTATCCAAGCTGCGGCGAACCGGTATGGTGGTTGTATGGGGATATCGAGCGGTATGTCAGTGAGCATCTATCGAGGGATATTACGCTCAAGGAAGTAGCTAATCGGTTTGCGTATTCGCCGAATTATTTTGGCGTGTTATTCCGAGCGCAGGTAGGGGTCAGCTTCAACGACTTTCTCGTTAACCTGCGCATGACTCGGGCCAAGGAAATGCTGCAAACGAAGCGGTTCAAAATCTATGAAGTGGCAGGTTTAGTCGGTTATAAGAGCTTGACTTACTTCACGCGTACGTTCAAGAAAGCGTATGGAATGACGCCGGGCGACTATAAGAAGCTGGGTTGATCGGAGCGCGCAGTGCAGCTATCGCACCATGGGTCACCTATTAAAAGTTACCTCTTGCCTACAGCGTATGGGATGTCAGATTAGTGGCAGTCTAAACGGAGTGTGCAGCATATTGAGGCAGAGGGTGGACCCACTTGCAAGATAAGAAAAAGCGGGATTTGGCCGCATTAGCTTCGATTCCGTTAATTATGACATTAGCCAATTCGATGCTTATTCCTGTTCTGCCGTTAATGCAGCGTAAGCTGGGCATTACGTCGCTTCAGTCAAGCCTTATCATTACTGTTTATGCTGCTGTATCGATTGTCTGCATTCCGATTGCCGGTTATTTATCCGACCGTTTCGGCAGGAAGCTTATTATTCTCGTCGGATTATCCATTGCGGCTGCGGGCGGCGTGTTGTCCGGTTGTGCGGCATGGCTAATGGACGGCAAAACCGCTTACTGGTGGATCATTGCGGGACGGTTCATTCAGGGGATTGGCGCAGCCGGCGCTTTCCCGATCGTTCTTCCGCTGGTCGGCGACATGTTCAAGGAAGAGGAACAGGTGAGCAGCGGACTGGGGATGATCGAGAGCTCGAATACGCTTGGCAAGGTAGTCAGTCCAATAGCCGGCTCTGCATTGGCGTTGATTGTATGGTTTCTGCCGCTTGTCGTTATTCCGTTCATCTGTTTGGTCTCCATCATCGCTGTAGCCGTGTTCGTGAATAAGCCGAAAGGACAGCAGCAGTCTAAGGTTTCTGTACGGGAATTCGTCAAAGGGGTAAAAGCGATCCTCAAGGAGAATGGCCGGTGGCTGTATGCAATATTTGCGATCGGCTGTCTTGGTATGTACATCATGTTCGGTTTCTTGTATGATCTGTCGTCCGTGCTGGAGAAGAAGCATCATATCGATGGAGTGATCAAAGGGCTGGTGCTCGCGATCCCGCTTGGTGCGATATGCCTTGCTTCGTTCATTGTCGGCAAGAAGATCGGAAGCAACAAGCCGGCTATGAAGTGGCTGACGGTTATTGGCACCGCGATGGCTGCGGGCTCTATGGCAGCAATTGCAATGCTTGCGCCGAAAGGTCTGTTCATGCTGATGCTGCTGATCTCGATTGCCGGTGCCGGTATCGGCCTCGTGCTGCCGAGTTTGGATGCGCTCATTACAGAGGGAATCGACAAAAAGCAGCGCGGCACGATCACATCGCTCTATAGCAGCATGCGGTTCATTGGCGTTGCGGCAGGGCCGCTAATCGCTTCGGTCATGCTCGACCGTGAGCGGCTCATGTTCTGGATCTTCGCTGGCGTCAGCATTGTTAGCTGCGCAATCGCATTGTTCGCGATACGTCCGAAGCAGATGGGCGGCGAAGCTGCTGCTGCGAAGGGCGGCAAATAAAAATATTAAAGCCCCGTTCCACACAGGAGTAGCTTATGTGGGACGGGGCTTGTTTGCGTTTGCAGCTTACGTTTGAGGAGGCAGATGTTGATGGCACAGGTGCGCGGTTCGGTATGGTGTGTTTATGCACCTTATTGGCTAAGTGCTGCTATACGACGAATAGGGTGTAGAACTGCACCTTACTGCTGGTGACATTGGCAGGAAGACAAAACGTAGGTGCAGAAATGCACCTACGTCAGTGGGTTCCGCGTATTTGTTGGAATGTAGGTGCAGAATTGCACCTACGTTTGGAGTTTTTGCGTGTTCGGTGAAACGTAGGCGCAGTACTGCACCTACGCCCGCCATAAGCAGGTGCACAGCACAATATTTTTGCATCAAATCAACCTGTCAGTTCACTCCGCATAAGACTTCAACGGTTTCTTCGCCGGACCTTCGAGCACCTCGCCCTTGTAGGAGAAACGCGAGCCGTGGCATGGGCAGTCCCAGGTTCGATCGCCTTCGTTCCACTCCACCTCGCAGCCCATGTGCGTGCACGTCGTATCGACCAGATGCAGCGTGCCATCGTCTTCGCGATAAGCGCCTGCTCGCTTGCCGTTCACTTGGACGACGCTGCCTTCGCCAGGCTCGACCGAATCGGGATGGCGGCGAATCAGCTCCAATTTGCCGGCTAGAAGATGCATGGCTACATCGGTATTCGTACTTAGGAAGTTGCGGAAAGCGGGATCGGCGTAGAAACGCGATGGCGAATACAATTCCTCGAATCGGTTATCGACGCCAATAATCATGTCCTTCAGCAGCAGCGCGGCGGCCGTGCCGGTCGTCATCCCCCATTTGCGATAACCTGTCGCGATTAAGGCATGCGGATCGTTCTGCGCGGCACGCCCGATGTACGGGATTTTGTCCAATGTCGTGAGATCCTGCGCGGACCAGCGGTAGGCGATCTCCAAGTCGCCGAACGTATCGCGTGCGAATTGCTCCAGCGCCTCGTAGTGTCTGATCGTGCAAACGCCTTGTCCCGTCTTATGCTTCTCTCCGCCTACAATAAGCAGCTTCTCTCCGTTATAAACAACCTCTCGAATCGAGCGGGGCTGATCGTCGCAGCTCAAATACATGCCGCCGGGATAGTCATCCTTCATGCGGAGCGCGAGCGCATACGAACGTTCCGCATACATGCGGGCGAAGTAGAAGCCTTGCACACTGTAGAAAGGAAAATGCGAACACGAAACAACCTTGCGGCAGGTAACGGTATGTCCATTCGCTGTCTTCAATACGTTGGTTGGATCGCCGTGATCAACGCTTAATGCGGTCGTGTTCTCATAGACGAACCCGCCATGCTCGACGAAGGATCGTACAAGATGCTGCAAGTACGCAACCGGGTGAAAACGAGCCTGGTCAGTCATCACGATCGCAGCCTTCGAGTCGATGTCGAACGGAATGCGTTCGACACGTTCGCCGGGGATGCCGAGCCGTTGGTACGCGACCCACTCCTTATCGATTTTCTCGATATTCGCTTCCGAGGTTGTATAAATGTATGCATCCTCCGATGCAAGATCGCACTCGATCCCATGCTTGCTGACCCGTTCGCGGATGAAAGCAAGCGCTTCGCTGTTCGCTTCATAATACAGGCGGGTTTTCTCCGCGCCGATATGGTGGATGAGCTCGTCGTAGATGAGATCGTGCTGCGCGGTTATTTTGGCCGTCGTATGTCCCGTCGTCCCTGTCAGGACGCGTCCCGCTTCGAGCAGTGCGACCCGCTTCCCTTCCTCCGCTAGCAAGCAAGCCAGCGTGATGCCAGTAATGCCGCCGCCGACTACTGCGACATCGACCTCGATATCTTCGCCAAGTGATTCGAACGTTTCGCGTTCCGTTGATTCCAGCCAGTAGGAGCTCGGAGCCTCAGGCAGTCCGGTATAAGAAAGTGTATGTTCATTCGTCATAGAGGGATATGCTCCTGATTCGCAGTTTTACTATATCATGCCAATCAGTCCATAAACTTATAACAAAATGAAGCATAGCGCTCCTATAAATTCCGATACTACAGATGTTAACCATCAAAGCGAGGTGTGTCGATGAAAGCGGTCACGTTCCAAGGAATCCAGCAAGTTGAGGTACAAGAAGTGCGGGATGCTGCCATCGAGGACCAAGAGGATATCGTGGTTCGCATTACGAGCACCGCCATATGCGGTTCGGATCTGCATCTGTATGAAGGCAGCATTCCGCTTCCTCCGGGTTATGTGATCGGTCACGAGCCGATGGGCATTGTGGAAGAGGTTGGACCAGGCGTTACGAAGGTATCCAAAGGGGACCGCGTCATCATTCCATTCAACGTCGCGTGCGGACATTGTCATTACTGCCAGCACAACTTGGAGAGTCAATGCGACAACAGCAATCCTCATTATGATTCGGGCGGCTATCTGGGCTACTCGGAGAAGTATGGCAACTACCCTGGCGGACAGGCGCAATATTTGCGTGTGCCATTCGGCAATTACGCTCCATTCGTCATTCCGAAGGACTGCGAGTTGGAGGACGAGTCGCTGCTCTTCTTATCGGATGTGCTCCCGACGGCATACTGGAGTGTCGATCATGCAGGGGTAAAATCCGGGGATACCGTCATTGTATTAGGCTGCGGACCCGTCGGATTGATGGCGCAGAAGTTCGCTTGGATGAAAGGCGCGAAGCGCGTCATCGCCGTCGATCACTTGGATTATCGCTTGAATCATGCCAAAGGAATGAATACGGTCGAAACGTATGATTTCACGCGGGATGCGGACATGGGGGAGTTCCTGAAAGAAATAACGCACGGCGGGGCTGACGTCGTTATTGACTGCGTTGGCATGGACGGTAAGAAATCGCCGCTCGAGTGGCTCGAGCAGAAGCTCAAGCTTCAAGGCGGTACGCTTGGCCCGATTCAGATCGCAACGAAAGCGGTTCGGAAGTGCGGCACGGTTCAAATTACTGGCGTTTACGGCGGAAACTACAATATGTTCCCGCTCGGGGCCTTCTTCGCGCGCAATATTACGCTCAAGATGGGACAAGCGCCGGCCATTCACTATATGCCTGAATTGTACCAGCGCATTGTGAAAGGAGAATTCGATCCAAAGGCGATCATCACGCATCGACTGCCGCTAGAGGAAGCGCCTTATGCTTATCGCATTTTCAACAGTCATGAGGATAACTGCGTGAAAGTTGTACTGAAACCTTAGATCGCGCGTCATCATCACCGTTATCGCAAAGCAGCGATAGATATGAATCTTGCGACTGATCATTCAAAAACCTCGATTCGATGACTCGAACCGAGGTTTTTGACATGCTGCGCCGGCAATTGACTGTGCTTACTTCATCATCATTCTTCATCCTCGTCTTCAAGCACAACATCAAGCACCGTTGTTAGTTTGGCGAGAATAACAGGCTGGCGTATGGCAGGCTTCTTATCCGGGAACGTAAAAACAGCGATAAGGGCGCCCGCCGGAAGGTTGGTCAACGTATAGCGGCCGTTCTGATCACTGATGGTCGAGCGGATAAAAATGCCGTCTACTTTAGAAGCAGGCAGTTGTTGCAGAGAGCTCGTTCGTACGCCCGCTCCGCTGCCGGCTTGTGGGTTCGATGAAGGCGTCGGATTAGGAAGGTATAGCTCAACAAGAGCTTTATAGAGCGGCCGTCCCTCCGCGTCCCTAATTGTACCCGTCAACGTTCCGAATACAGTTGGATGCCGGAATTCGATTACAGATTCCATACTGCTTGCAACGGTAACGAATTGCGCCTGCGACGCGTAAATCGGTGACGTGGCCGTGACGTAGTAGCTGCCGGGACGTAGAGTTATGAATCGAAAATTTCCTTCCTCGTCGCTCGCAATGGACTCAATCGCGACAAGCTGTTCCGTAAGTACGCTAATGACCACGCCGGATATTGGAGCTCCGCTGTCCGCATTGAACGTAACGCCGCGCAGTCGAGCTGCATTCGGCTTCATCGATACATTCAGATTCGCGTTCTGATCAGGGGGGAGGATGCTCTGCTCCAGTCCATATTGAAAGTTATCCAGTATGGATACGACGGATATCGATCCTTCTGTTCCCGTGCCAAGCGCATATACACCCGATTGATCGGTGACCCCTTGCCCGATGATCACGCCATTGTCATCAATCCCGACAACGAGCACATCTGGAAGCTTCGCGCCGGTGTCGCTGTCGGTCACGACGCCGATTACCCCTGCTCTAGTAGGACGCAGAGCGAAGTCGATGCGGGTGACGCCGCCTCTAATGACAGAGAAAGAAGACTGCTCGAGCTGGAACCCGAACAAGGTGACATTCATCGTGTAATTGCCCTCCAGCAAATCTTGGAACAGGTAAATGCCTGAACTGTCAGTAGCCGTCAGCGATAATGGCGCTGCGAAGTTGTTGAACGGGCGAAGCACGATGATGACATTAAGAATGGGCTCGCTCGTCAGCGCATTCCGCACCGTCCCCGTGATAGAGCCCGGCAGAGGCTGCAGGGCAAAGCTAAGCTTCGTTGTTGCGCCTGGCGCGATCGTGAAGCCGGATTGATTCGTCGCAAACCCGGGAGAAGAAGCGATGACGAAATAGTCGCCAACGGACAATTGATTGTATTCATAGCTCCCGTTGTTATCGGTCAATACGGTGCCTAGCTGTATCTGAGACCGAGTGAACAGCTTAATCTCAGCGCCTGCAATGATGCTGCCGTCCTGCAGATTGGTGACGAATCCAATGACGGTGCCGGGATTCGGATTCATTTCGAGCAGCAGATTGGTCGTTTGCCCAGGTATCGCATTCTCCGCAGCGGCAACGGATGCGAAGCCGGGTAACGATGCGAACAACGTGAATCGGCCGAAAGGAAGGAAGGTAATGATGAATAGTCCGTTACGGTCCGTGTATGTCGTTTCGACCGGGATAGCCGTTCTCCCGTTAATGCCGATGAGCGCGCCTTCCAGCGGTGCCTTGGTTATCGCATGACGAACAGTGCCTGTTATCGTAATCGATTGCGGACGAAGCTTGATGGTTATTGCGTTAATTTGATTGGCAATGACGTTGATGGTCTGCGAGTTCGTTTCGAATGAAGGAGATGTGATGCTCAATTGGTACGTATCGGGTACGACGCCTTCGATAATGAATCGGCCCTCATTGTTGGCGAATAAGGTGCTAATCAAGGTGCCGCTCGCTGTAAACAACTTTACCGATGTGCCGTTATTGTCGAGCGGTACGTTGTCAGTGGCCACAATCGTGCCGACAATTGTACCTCTCAAGCGTGATAACTGCACAGAGGCTCCAGTTACAGCATCTCTGCGGACAATCGCACCCACCGCGTTGGAAGCGTACCCTTCGGCGCTCATGATGACGGCATACGAACCTGGCCTCAGATCGTCGACGATATAGTTGCCGAATTGGCTTGTTGTCGCAATCGCGATAATGATGCCCGAAGCATCTGCGATGCGTATCTCGATTGAAGCTCCAGCGATGACATCTCCTGTCTCCGCATCCGTGATTTGACCGCTTATTCCACCTGAGACGGAAGAGAGAACGAAGTTTATTCCCGTCTGCATCTCGCCTGGGCCAAGCCGAATTGCACTGGATTGGTCGGCGAAACCCGGCGCGGTAATGATAAGCGTTAGAATGCCTGCCGGAAGATTGTCTATGGAGTAAGCTCCGGATTGAGCGGTCTGCCCGTTCGCGCGCAGCGTCTCGGTCTGGTCATAGAAGAGAACGACCGCGCTTGCGATCGGCTCGCCTGTATCCGCTGTAATGGCACCTGCAACTGACCCTGGGTTCGGCGTAAGTCGTATGACGGTATGGATGGTGTCACCTATTACGACGGAAGCGCCTACCGGCGGCGAGGAGAAGTTATCGGCAGCCGCCGTAAGAATATAGCTGCCGGAACGAAGCTCGATGAACCGGAACGTTCCTGTGTTATCCGTAATCGAAGAAGTGATCAACAGGTTATTGCTAAGCGCCAGCTGGACCAACACATTTGGAATCGGAGGTTCAAGCACACCTTCGATATTGCCCGTTAACTGTGAGAGTACAAAGTTTGTTTCCGTAATCGTATCTGCTACGACGGTGGCGCCAACGACGACAAAATCGTAATTATCGGCCGTTGCAAGGATCGAATAGTTGCCTGGCGGCAATCCCGTTAATCTGTAAAAACCACCGCTATCCGTGATGCCGACTTCAATGACCAACCCATGCTGCGTCGAAGCTTTAACCATCGCGCCTCCGATCGGCACATGGGTAACGCTGTCGGTTAACGTTCCTTGCACGAATCCAGGCAGAGGGAACAGAATGATATTTCCGCTGCTCGAGGCATTGGATTGGACGAGTACGGTAAGCTGATTGGATTGAAACCCATTCGCAACAAAGGTTAACAGGTACGTACCAGGAGCAAGATCGGTGGTCGTATAGCTGCCGTCTACGCTAGTGAATATGGTAGTGATGATTACGCCATTCGTATCGGAGACGACGACGGAAACGGTATTCGTAATGATGTCGCCAGAACTGTCGGTTACTTTACCCGCAATGTTGCCTGGACTTGGCAGCAGCGTCAGATCAACTGTCGTCTCCTGGCCTGGTTGAACGACAGCGATTGCCGTTCCGTTCTGGAATCCTTGTATACTTGCGACTAGAATGTATTCGCTTGGTGTTAGTCCGCTGACTGCATAGGTACCGGACAGATCCGTGATCGATTGAGAGACGAAGGTCTGTATGCCGAGAATGTTCTGCGAGACGCTGATGACTACGCCTTGAAGCGGTTTTCCTGCATCGTCCCGAATGGTTCCCGCAATACGACCGTTCTCCTCTTGCAGGACGAAAGTCAGCTGCGTCGCCTGCAGAGGTTGAATAAGCGCGCCTAACTGCTTAGCGCTGAAACCTGCGAGCCGCGCGACAACGAGATAGTTATCGGGTACGAGATTGGAGATGACGAAGCTGCCTTCCTCGTCCGTAAACTCGCGAATGATGGGCCGATTGCTTAGAAGCAGTGTAATTGCGGCATCGGGCAGCCGTCTTCCTTGTTGATCCGATACGATTCCTTGGAGCGAGCCCGTTAGCCGGGTTAATGACACTTCGATGAAAGTATCAGCTCCGCTCGTTATCGTCACGCTTAGCTGACGATTGGAGTGTGTCGTCGATTGGATTGAAATAATGTACGTGCCTGCTGCCAGGGAGTCTATTAGGAAGCGCCCTGTATCGTCAGTGGATGTCGTACCCAGCGAAACGCCATTCAGCTCTTGCAGACTCACAGCCACATTGCCTAGCGGAGTACCTGTCTGCTCTTCGACGACGATGCCGGATAGACTGCCAGGCAGCGGCTGCAATTCAACATTAATCGTTTCTGCTGCTCCTGGGGGCACACGAACATAAGCATTAGCCGCGGTAAAGTTGACCGCCGATACCCGTACGAGATACAGCACGTCAGGAACGAGAAGGTTCAGGGTGAACAAACCGTTCGCATCGGTAACGCTCTCGAACTGCAAGCCGCGCTGCTCGTTAAGGAGCCGGACCGCCGCACCTGCAATTGGTTGTCCGCCAGGCGCTGTCACCAGCCCTGTGACGGTACTGGGGTTCGGTTCCAGCACAATGTCCAGCAGCCGATCTTCCGCAGGCTGAAGCGTAATGACGTACGAAGCGAGGATAAAGTCGTCAGCGCCCGTATCCACGCGCAATTTGCCTGCCGGCAGGTTGGTTAGCTTATAGTGTCCGCTGCTATCAGTGAATGTCACAGCGATGAATACACGAGGCGGATCTTCGATTGCGATTCTCGCGTTGGCAATCGGCAGCCCGCTGCTTGCAGAGAAGACGGTGCCATGCACGGCTGCTGGCAGCGGAATGAGCACAACGTTCTGAATGAGACTCTGATTGCTCGCAATCGTAATCGGGATTTGCTGCGTCTCGTAATTTACCAATGTCAGTTCGAGCGTATAGCTTCCAGGCGGGATGCCCGTTATCCCAAATACGCCGCTTGTATCCGATACCGTCTGGAAAGCGCCTGCTTGCAGCAGCGTAATCGAGACACCGGAGAGCGGCAAACCGGTGAAATTATCGACGATAACCCCGGATATGCTTCCTGCTGCTTGGACGGTGATCTGCTGCGTAACCCGCACCTCAGGCAGCATATTGCCTGTGAATTGATCAATGCCTCTTACGACGAAGGAGTCGAGTGTGACTTGACCTGCGGTTGGGAATATGGTGGTTAGATCCACTTGATAGTTTGCATTTTGCCCATTGGGTAGATTGCCGATGTTCCAGCTAAGTGTCTGTGTACTAGCATCGAAGGCGGCATTGCCTACAGATGGCGTACTGTTATTGGCAGACACAATGACATAATTGCCGGGTGTTACCGTAACAGAGATGGAATGCGCCGGACTTGTGCCAACATTGTTGACTTGCAGCGTTCGACGGAAGGTTTCGACTGAGCCCGTGGTGATGACCGCGGGCAGCGTATTCTGACCGCTTGCTGTCAGCTGTGCTCGAACATTAGCCTGATTGAAGGTTACAGCATCCGAGAAAGGCAAGGAGTCTTTATCGAAGCTTTGATTCGTTGAAGCGGTAAAGAACAGCATCCGAACAGGTGTATTGGCGTTGAAATTGATGCCGTTGATCGTCAACTGGCTGAAGAAGGTGCCTGTATCCAGGAAGAAATCGAGAAAGTAGTTGTTCGTCCCGCCGAAGGAGGAGCCATCGTTCGTAATGCCCGCTCTCGCCAAGTCGAAGTTGTTAATGGGGCGGTGAAAGTTCGGGAAGCCTTGGCCGTCAGCGCCTTCGGGAGGATCTGTCAGCGGATTGCCGCTCGTGCTCTGGTTCCCATTCCGAACGAGTGTAATCCAGCCCCGTCCGCCATCGACTGCGATCATGAATTCATAGGAGGGAGGGGTTTGATAATCGAACAATACGCCCCAGTTGAAATTCTGGAAGCTGTTATTAGACCGAGGGTCGCCTTGGAGACGAAGACGGAAGTAGACGTTCTGGCCATCGTAGGCGTAGTATGCAGGCGGGAACTGCTCATTGCCGACGATATCTACGGCCGACGGCGACACATCCCCTGCAGGATCTGATGGCGGGATGCCATTAACTTTAATAGGAACGAACTGAATATTTGAAGGGAAAGCCATGCAATCTCCTCCTGTTTATGCGAACTGCTCATTATTCCAAGGCTATGCGCCATGCAGGTCATGCAGAATCGGCCAGATTATGGAATCGACTGAACTGATGCGACATTCTATGTCGTACCAACTCCCGTATGATGAGGTTGTACACCACGACATACAACAACGATCATCATCGAACAAGGGGTTGTCAAACACAATGGTCAAAACAAAACGAGGCCGCGTCCTCTGGAGCCTGCCTTCGCGCGGACGAGGTACCTGCCCGGTCTGCCAGGCGACGCGCATCAAGCTGCTGTATACCCGTTCCCAGACGAACGGTAAATCGGTGAAAGTATGCAAGAGATGTCAGAACGCATCGGTTGAGACAGTCGACCGGATTATGGTCTGAACGACCGCTAACCAGTAAGAGTCCTTCTTCATACCTCATAGGAGGAAGGGCTCTTTGCTCATGGCAGAAAAAGGTTGCCAAGCTTTTCTAGCTTCCGTTACGCTTAATAGTAAAATGGGAGCAGCTTATGCGATGAGGTGACGGGGATTGAGCAATACGCACCGGATTCAATGGTTCGATCAGCAATTAAGAGAAGCCCGCTATCCGAACAGCAATCATCTGGCGGAACGGTTCGAAATATCGAAGCGGCAGGCGCAGCGAGATATCGAATATATGGCGGCGACGCTGCGAGCGCCGCTCGTCTACGATGCGAAGCGGCGCGGGTACAGCTATGACGATTCGGCCTATGTGCTGCCGCATCTATATATGACGGAAGACGAGAAGCGGGTGCTGCGATATCTTGTCCACCGATACAGCCAATACAACTACGATCATGCGGATACGGCGCATCGCGTGGCCCGTTTGTTGGATCGGTTCACGGATGAATCCGAATCGGAGCTGTACGATCGATTGCCGATGTTCAATGCCGATCCGCGAATGATGCAGCTTGTGCTGCTGCTGACTGAGGCGATCAAACACTCGCGGGCGGTTCAGTTGGTTTATGAGGGCGAGCAGCTTACGATTCAGCCGACGCGGCTGTTATCCCGCTATAACGATGACTACGTTGCGGCTTCTTGCGATCATGGGCAGGAGCAGCGGCAGTTCCGATTGTCGGCAATTGCGCATGCTGCGATTGTTGGACAGTCAGCTGCCGCAACGGAAACGACAGCCGTTAATCCCACTCGCTTGGAAGATAAGAGCGGAGCGCCAGTGCGGAAGCCTTATAGGGCGAAAGTACGGCTTGTGCAACCGCTCGAGCGCGGCGGAAGTTGGAACGGATTCGCTGCATCGTGCTCAGGGGATGATCCGCTGCTGTACGAGATTGATTTTTACGATACGAATGCGTTTCTGCGGCACTTGATGTTGTCTGAATGGCAAGAGTTGCTCGCGCCTAAGTGGCTGCGGGAGAAGCTGCGCCAGCACTGCTCGGACGTGCTGACACGATTGGATAAGGAGCGTTAACGATGTCGAGCGTCTATCTGCACAAAATCCGCATGAAGCGGGAGTCCAAATCATTCGTCGATAGCTTGCACGCGATATTGACGGCTGCGAACTTGTTCGATGGACCGAAGTATAGGCTGTCGGGCTTATCGGGAATGGCCTTCAAATTCTCGGTGCATGAGCGGCTGCTGCCGTTGTCGGTGACCGCATACGGTCAATGGGGCCTTGAACACAGCGCAGCGATAGACAATCTTGGATTGTTCACGATATCGGATGGAGGGCGTACCCGCCATTTGACGTTCCGCCATTATCAGCAGGATGCAATCGGTTGGATTAAGCAAAGCCTTGATCGTGGCGTCGGCCTCATCTATTGGATCCCCGAATTCGGAGTCATTCATGGCTATGATGATGAGGACGGCGTGTTCTTCATCCAGGATGGCTGGTCGCAGGAAGATCATATTGTGCTGTATGACAATCTGGGCTTGAATTTCACGCCGTTCTGGAATGTGCACATGATTGGTGGGAAGGTTGATGTGCCGCTGGAAGAGCAAGTACTGGAATCGGTGCGCTCTGCGATCCATGACTGGCAAACCTCGTTCAAACTGCTGCCGGACCGAGAGATTGCATCGGGTAAGCTTGCGTATGACTTCTATATAGAAGCGCTGCGCAGCGGCGATTATGACAAGGGCGGCGCGAGATACATTCTGGATTCTTATCGCTATGCGCGGCGAGAGATTCGCGATTATCTGTCTGACGTTCGAACGTTGTGGCCTGAACTTGCGGAGGCTCATGCCTATTATGAGGAGTTGGGCGAGCTTATCGCGGATTTGAGCTTCGATCATAGTGGCGGCGTTTCGGGGATGATGGACAAGCTTAACGCAGCAGCGCAGCTGGAAGATCAGGCGGTTGCACAGTTCAGCAAGCTGTCGGCGCGTTATGCCGATCCGTCTAGAACGATCACGACAAGATGGATTACGCATTCGGCTAGATAGCGGATGGGGGAGCGAGAGAACGATGACATCTCTTACGGTTCATAAAATTAAAGGATTTCAGATGCAGGCCGAGTCGAGACCGTACCTGGATGCAATGCATGCGGTACTGACGCATGCAGGCTGGACGACGTTGTCCAAGCCGATGCTGGCGGGAATGACGGTTAACGGATTTCGCATGGCGGTCCATCGCAGGCTGACGGCGGAGTCCGTGACGGCGTACAACTGGCATGCGGAGCATTTTCTCGCGGCGGATTTCATTGGAATTTTAGTCAGCTCTAATGCGGAATTTACGTTCAAGCGAACATTCCCGCTGTATCGCAAGCAGGCGATCGCAGATATACGTGCTTCCATTGACCGCGGTGTTGCTGCGATCTGTTGGCATAATGGACAGTTCGTTGCGATTGTAGGCTATGAGAAGGATGAAGCCGGATCTGGTACAGGAAAGCTGATTTACGCCGATGGTCGGTCGGATGCGCTGAATTCGTTCGATGACATGGATTTCGGAATTGGCGAAGATCGGGACAATCCGTCTCCTTATTGGTACTATCAGATTTTCGAGGGATGCATCCCGATGGATGAGGCGGCTGTGATCAAGGAGTCGTTTCTGCAGGCGATTTTCAAATGGGAGATGCATGACGGCACTCTGCCCGAATCGGATTATGCTTGCGGGGAAGCGGTGTATGATGCAATGGTTGATGCGCTTCGCAGCGGGGAGTATGATCGTACGGGTGCAAGGGTGACATTCCAATGCCTGTCTGTTGCTAAGCGTGACATTGCGTTATACATGGCCGAGGTGGAGCGGCGCTGGCCGGCGGCCGCTGAAGCGGCTGCGCATTACAAGCGTGTCGCGGAATTGTTCGAGTTGGTTGAAACGATCGGTGTTCATCAGGCGGCTGAGCTGTGCGAACGAATTCGTGAAGCCAAGCAAGCCGAGACGCAGGCGATCGAGGCGCTTCGGCTGCTCGTACGTGAGACGATCGATAATCGGTTCCATGATGTGGGACTGCGATAAGTGCGGATAAGGGGGGCTTATTGCGCCGGCTTCGGCTGCACGCTCCCCAATACCGTATCCAGTACGCTGTACAGTATCCCGGCTAACCCGAACAGCAGGTATGCGCTGCTCATATTGAGATGAAACTCTCGCACGAATGATTCATTGTACAAGGTGTGAAAAATATGCCATCCGCCGTATATCCCCAAGCCGCAGTACAGCGCGTAGTGAAGCGGCCAGATGCGGCGAGCCCATCGATGCAGCACGGCTGTAATCAACAGGAATGCTGCCGAGACGATAACGGATAAGATGAAGGAGATGAACAAGAACGTTACGCCGATATTGCGCAGACCGTAGTACTCCGTTGTCGTAATTTTGTTGCCCTCCAGCAGTTCAAGTCCGATGAAGGCTCCGTTGAACAAGATAACGGAAACAAACCATAGGATCAAATATCGCATCGCATTTACTCCTTTAAGTCCACGAAGATTGTCTGCAGCTTGGTACTGCCTCTCGATTCGTATTACCCACTAGCTATAACTGTAGACACTGTTATGCGGGAAAAGGTTTCATTTTATATCAGAAAATCCCCTTCATCCCTTCACTAAAATGCCTAAAATTATGCAACCATACCTGAAATAGAATGGCTCTTGCGAATCCATAAAATTCATATAATTGGTATATGAGTTTGCCGATGATAGGGGATATGTATGGGGGAGAATGAGCGAATTCTGCTGTTGGAAGGCTTGACGATGCGATATGGCGATACATACGCGGTCAAAGGCATTCATCTTGAAATTCGAAGGGGCGAAATATTCGGTTTGCTCGGTCCTAATGGAGCGGGGAAGACGACCGTGATCGAAATGATCGTTGGCCTTAAGAAGCCGTCGGAAGGCCGAATGATTATGTACGACAGTGTCGATTTATTGAGCAACCCTCAGGTTCAGGCCAACCGGATTGGCGTTCAGCTTCAATCTTGCGAGATGCATACGGAGCTCACGGTACGTGAAACGCTGCTTATGTTTCTTTCATTCGCTAATAACATTCACTTGTATGATCATTTTGTAGGCTTGACGCAGCTATCCGAGATCGAGAACAAACGGATACGTCAGCTGTCTGGCGGGCAGAAGCAGCGTTTGTCCCTCTCGCTTACGTTAGTCAAAGATCCGGATTTGATCATACTGGATGAACCGACGAGCGGTCTTGATCCGCAATCAAGAATGAATCTATGGAATATCATCCGGTCCCTGAAGGGGCAAGGGAAGACGGTGCTCCTTGCGACGCATTATCTAGAGGAAGTTGAATCTTTATGCGATCGCGTCGCGATCATCGATCATGGACAGCTTATTGCCTTGAATAGTGTGCAAGGGCTGCTTGCAGCTCTTCCTTATCGATATCGGATTTGTGTTGAATTGATGGAGAAGCCTTCTATTGAGATCACATCCTTGTGCAAGATTATGGATGTCACCGTCACAGCAGCAGGGACAGAGCTTGAGTTTCAGACGATGGAGATGGAAGGTAAGCTTCAAGGCATTATTGCATTCTTGAACAGCCATCGACTTGGTATCCATTCAATGGAAATCAAGCAGGCAGGCCTGGAAGATGTGATACTCGAGTTAACGGGGAGGGAACTCAGAGAATAATGGCGATGTACAAGGGTGTAAGCTAGATAAGCTTCCGTAGTGAGACGAGAGTCTCTTCGCGGAAGCTTATTTTTATCCCCATGATCACTAGGGAATTGCGTTATCGAGGCAGAATGGTTTAATCTATCTGACAATATGTGTAATTGGGAGTAAGAGACTAAGACGGCAGATGAGCAGGAGGTTAGGGACAATGACCAGCGTGGCAGTCCAAGTAAACCGAAGTATACGAAAGATGGAGAGCTTGATCAACTTCCGAGACATTGGGGGCCTGCCGACTGCAGATGGGCGCTTGACGAGGACGGGGATCATGTACCGCTCGAATGAACCGCATAAGCTGAAGTTGAAGGATCTCGATAAGTTCAATGGACTGGACCTGAAGCTGATCTGCGATCTGCGTACGCCGAACGAACGGAAGGCAAGGCTTCCGCGTTTCGTTGAGAGCGGGAAGACGATGACCGTGAATGTACCGTTCTATCAGAACGATGAAGACTATACGAGGTTCCAGATCTATAGGCAAATCATGAGTCAAATTCGAACGGTAGACTTCCATCAGTTCATGAGAGATTTTTATCGGAAGGTTCTGTTCGAGAGCACCAATCAGATCCGAGATGTTATGACGCTGCTCGCTGAGCAAGGCAGCGCGCCAATGCTTATTCACTGTGCAAGCGGCAAGGATCGTACCGGGATTATCGCAGCTATCGTACAGCTCGTGACAGGCGTTCCGCGCAGAGAAGTCGTATCCGATTATTTGCTTTCGAATCCGCTCAACAAGAGCGAAACCGATCGAGCGATCAGAATGTTAAGGTTTCTAAGCGGTTTCCGGATATCCAGAGAGCGGCTGCTGCCTCTACTTGAGGTGCGGAGCGAATACTTAGAAGAAGTATTGGATGAGTTGTTCGCGCGATACGGATCGATCGACGCGTATCTCATGCAGGCTTGTCAGGTTGAGGAGCAGACGATTCGGGTGCTGCGCGAGAGGTTTGTTTAGATGTTATTAATACAGCTTCCAAGGAGACAAATAAGTCTCTCATGGAAGCTTATTTATTTAGATCATCGATGTGTCATAGAAACTATAGTGGAATAATCGTTTGACCGATATTACAATATGTGTAACCGAACAAGAGTAGTTGAAATAGCTAGAGCTGCGAAGATCTGTCTTTGCTCGATCCGGCATATAAAGAAAGGATGAACGTTGTTGTCTATTTCCGTTGTGAAGGGTCAGAAGGCTGACATTACGAAGGGCAATCCTGCGCTATCTAATCTTAAGGTTACGATAGGTTGGGCATCGTCCGCGAATATTGAACTTGATTGCTCGGCATTTCTGCTTGCCCCAGGCGGCCAAGTGACCGGAGACAGCGACTTGATCTTCTATGGCAATCCCTCCAATGCTTTTATCTCTTATACAGAGGTAGGGGCGACGGAGAGGCAGCTCATGATTGGTCTTGATCAAATCAACCCGCAAGTGGAAAAAATTGCGTTCACCCTTACGATATACGAAGGTGAGCAGCGCCGCCAGAACTTCAGCCAAGTGAATGGCGCATACATTCTATTCGCGAATGCTGCGACAGGTCAAGCGCTGCTGCGCTATGATCTCGGCCATTCGTTCACCGTCGAGACGGCTATTGTTGTCGGCGAATTATATCGATACAACGGCGAATGGAAGTTTAACTCGATCGGCGCAGGTTATTCCGGCGGTCTGCGTGCATTATGTGCTTCTTACGGAGTTGAGACTCAGGAGAAGGCTCCTGCTGCGCCGCTAGTGAATGCGCAGCCAGTGACGCCTGCTCCCGTGCCGGCTGCTGCGCCGGTCGTACCGTCACAGACTCGGCAACCGATTCAATTGAACTTGACCAAGATCGAGCTTAAGAAGAAAGGCGATAAAATCAATCTTCAGAAAAAAGCCGGCGGGCTCGGCGAAATTCTGATCAACCTGAACTGGAACCAGCAGCCGAAGAAGTCGAGCGGCTGGGGCGGGAGTCAAGGCGTAGACCTTGACCTTGCTTGCCTCTATGAGCTCAAGAATGGCCAGAAAGGGCTTATTCAAGCGCTTGGGAACTCATTCGGTTCCTTCGAGCGTGCTCCCTATATCGTACTCGATGGCGACGATCGGACAGGTTCGGTCAAGACGGGCGAGAACATTCGAATTAATGGCGCGCAAGTAGCGGCATTCAAACGGATTCTGGTGTTCACCTTTATTTACGAAGGCGTATCTCAGTGGTCGGAAGCAGATGGTGTCGTAACGCTGAAGCAGAACGGCGGACCGGATGTTATCGTAAGGCTGGATGAATACGATAACAATCTGCCGATGTGCGCGATCGCGATGATCGAGAATCAAGGCAATGAGACGTTCAGCATCGAACGGATTGTGCGTCACTTCCGCGGGCATCGCGATCTAGACGAAGCGTTCGGATGGGGGCTCAATTGGGTGCGAGCATCCAAATAACCCCCGTTGTCTCGTATTCTTATCGACTGGGGGAGAACTGATGATTCCTTTTTCATTCGAAATCGTGAATGATTCGACGATCAATATCGAATATGTATTCGGCAGCGAGAAGTTTGTTCTGAATCTGTTCCTCCGCCACGGCGCGTGGACCATCCACCCGTTTGACGGCATGCTGCTTGGCAATCGCGACCTGTGCCGAAGCGTTATCGTCGACCTGCTTCGCAACAAAGATTTTCAGATTATGTTGGCCAAGCAGGGAATCGCCATTTCGAGCCTTCGAACAACGATCGACCTGGAACAATCCTCTTCGGAATACGAGGTTCGATCGAGACGAGAGCCAGATCCGGAGTTAGAGCCGGAGCCTGGATCGACCGACGATATAAGAGAGTTCATTGAATACAATACGATTGACGATATTATTGATCTCGAGCTGACTCAGCTGGATCGGAAGATTGCGTTCTACGGCGAGATTCTGAAGTATATTTTCATGCAAAACCTTGGTCCCGGAGATCCCGAGTTCGATAAAATCCAGAGCCTGCAGCGGACGTTCAAGGAGACGAGAGAGCGGATCGCGGGGCATAAGGACTTCGATCTGGGCGGAGGAGATCGGAAGAGGTTTTAGGAGTTTCGTTCCACTGTAATTATTATGGGGCCAATTACAATAACCAAGGAGAGAGTGACTTGGATAAAGATGAAGTATTCATGAAGGGTTATTTGAATACAGACATAAAGATCACGTTTCTTGATAATTTACATGTGGTAGGTATGTATGTGAGTTATTATTATTTTAATAATGTTATAGTCATTATGCCAGAATATACACACGATGATACGCGCCTGCTGATCCCAATGAGTGCAATAAAATCCATAGAACCTTATCTAGGTGACTAAAGATGAGGTTTATTTTGATAAGTTAGGCTTAATATCGAGAACATAGTATGTTAAATAGAATCGAATCCCATAAGGAAGGGTACCCGATAAGTGGCCTTCTCTACGGGATTTTTTTTGTATTCGTTACGCAGTTTTTCCTATGCCTCCATTCCCCGATACTCCCTCGGCGACATGCCCGTCATTTTCTTGAACACTCTACCGAAGTGGGAGAAGTTCTCGAATCCACATTGTTCCGAAATGCGCGTGATGCTCCAATCCGTGGAACGCAGGAGATGTTCCGCCTCTCTGATCCGAGTGATATTGATATACTGGCTGAAGCCGAAGCCGGATACGTCCTTGAACACGCGGCACAGATGCCCTTTGCTAATGTAGAATCGCTTCGCGATATCGTCTAGCAGCAGCGGTTCCTTGTAATGCTGATTGATGTGTCGGATAATGTCCGTCACCTTCTGCTGAACAGGAGAAAGCGTATGGTCGGGCACGACTTTGCGCTTCATGATGTAGCGGGCGATATACAACAGCAATTCGATCGACTGGTTACGGATTTGCATCAGATAACCAGGTGGACGCTCATGTAACTCATGCAGCAGAGAACGAAGCAGCATTTCGACATGCATTCGTTCTTGAATATTCAGCCTAATAATCGGATGGGATACGGCGAACGAAGCGAGCAGCAGCTCCGTATCTTCCGGTGCCAGTCCTTCAAAGAACGGAAGGTCATAATGCAGCACGGCGCGTTCATGATTAGGCTCGCTCAGCTCGGATGTTCGGTGAACGATGTTGGAATCGACAAGTATAATATCGCCAGCCTGGATGTGGTAGACGGAATCTCGAATGAAAAATTTTCTAGAGCCGCTATATAGGTAAAAGACTTCGTAAGAACGATGATAGTGGGTCTCGTTCATGGAATGGCAGCCGATTCGTCGGTCGAATTCGATCCACAACGGCTCGCTCATCGAACCGAGGCGCAGCGAGTCGGGAAGCAAGGGTAGATTCATATAAGGGCTCCTCTCCCTATGAATAGGTATTGCTATTATAGCAATATTTGCAGTGTTTATTGAATATTTGACCATATGTGCGGAGAAATCGCACCTTTGTTTATGCTAATCTCGGAATCAAGAAGATTAACTTGAAAAGCAGACAAGGGAGGGGGAATGGATTTCATGCGCAAATTCAACTGTAATGAAGAGGAAGTCAAAGAACGGATCGACCGTGTCGTACGCAGAACGATGAATATGGATTTTACATGGAATTGGTCGTGCGGGGTCGCTTTCTACGGAATCAGCAAAGCATGGGAAGTGACGAAGAATCAAGATTATATCGACTTCCTGGTCAAATGGGTGGATGAGTATCTGGAGCTTGGGCTGCCGCCGATGATGGTTAATGCCTGCGCGATGGGCCACACGATGTTGACGCTGCATGAGGCGACGGGCGACGATAAGTATCTTGATCTGGCGCTGATGAAGGCTGAATACCTCCGCAAGGAAGCGATCCGATTCGGAGAAGGCGTGTTCCAGCATACCGTATCTTCGAAGAACGATTTCCCTGAACAGGCATGGGCGGATACGTTGTTCATGGCAGCGTACTTCCTGCTTCGTCTCGGGTTTAAGCTGGACAATAAGGAATACATCGACGATGCGCTCAACCAGTTCTACTGGCATGAAGAATATCTTCAGGACACGAAGACGAATTTGTTCTATCACGCTTGGGACAATGTGAGAGGCGATCATCTGTCTGGCATCTACTGGGGCAGAGCGAATGCATGGGCTGCTTATACAATGGCGCAGGCGTACAAAATGCTTAACCCGTTCATGCCAATGTGGATGCAGCTAGGCGGAGCAGTGGGCGATCAACTGAGCTCGCTCGTCCGGCTGCAGTCGCCCAAAGGTCTGTGGCGCACCGTATTGAAAGATGAAACCTCCTACGATGAAACGTCTGCATCCGCCGGTATCGCGGCAGCGATGTCGATTTATGCGCATCCGCTGCATCAGAACTACATGGCCAAGGCGTATGAAGGCATCCTTGCTAACATCGACGAAGACGGTTCGGTGCGCAATGTGTCTGCCGGCACAGCGGTTATGTACAGTGCGTATGATTATAAAGTCATCTCCAAGAAGAGATGCCAAGGCTGGGGGCAAGGCTTGACGCTCGCTTATCTGGTAGCCCTTCTTCAGAATACCAAAGTGGTAAGTGCGATATAGGCTGCAAGGAATGACACATGGGAGCCCTGCTCTCATGTGTTTTTTCAATTTGGTACCCATATTGCCATCAATAAGTCATCAAATTGTATAGGACAATGATGCATTTCGTTATACGTTCATCTAGTGAAAGCGGTAACAGTGCCCCATATCACTCGCCGCGCGCACAGGAGAGGAGGGAGCAGCGCTTCCGGACAAGCTTGGTGCATCATTGAGACCTAACGAGCACGCATGTATCGGCATACGGCAAGTATGAACGAGATGAAGGGAGTTAATCGTGTGAGAAAAATAGTAATAACCGCATTAGGCGTCGTATTGACGGCGGCGGTCGCAGTGCCGCCGGGTGGTTCGCTGCCTGTCGCCAGCGCGGATACGGTGAAGCTGACGAGTACGTTCGAGGATGGAACGCTGCAGGGCTGGGGCCCACGCCTCGGCAGTGAGAGCGTGACGCTGGCCGGAACGGCCGGCGCGCACGCAGGTACGCAAGGCATGCTCGTTGCGAACCGAACCGCAACGTATCATGGCGCGAGTAAGGATGTGTTGTCCCAATTTGTTCTCGGCACAAGCTATACGGTGCGAGGCTGGGTGAAGCTGACGTCCGGCTCGGCGAACACGAACGTGACGCTGTCGATGCAGAAGACGGTTGGAACGACGACGACTTATGAGAACTTAGCAACGATACAAGCGAATGCGAGTGGATGGGTGAAGCTTGAGGCCACCTATCGGCTGAGCAGTGCGGCGGATGCGTTGTCGATCTATTTTGAATCCGCGGGGGCGACGATTTCATTCTATGTGGACGATTTCGAGATCGTCGAGAAGAGCGCCACGCCAATCGAAGCGAACATTACGCCGCTGAAGACGGCGTTCGCTTCATACTTCCCAATCGGAACGGCTTTCACGAACGATGAATTATTCGGCGAGAGCGCGAACCTGATGAAGAAGCATTTTGCCAGCGTAACGCCGGGTAACGTGCTGAAGTGGGATGCGACGGAGCCGACGGAAGGCAATTTCAACTTCACGGGCTCGGATGCTGCCGTTCAATTCGCCGTCGATAACGGCATGAAGGTTCGCGGTCATACGCTTGTCTGGCACAGCCAGACGCCGGACTGGGTGTTCTATGACAGCAACAATCAGCTCGTAACGAAGGAAGTGCTTTACGCGCGGATGAAGGCGCATATCGATGCTGTCGTTGGGCGGTACAAAGGCAAAATCTACGCGTGGGATGTGGCCAACGAAGTCATCGATGAATCGCAATCCAACGGTATGCGGAGAAGCTTGTGGTACCAAATCGCGGGCGAGGAATATCTCGAGAAGGCATTCATCTATGCGCATGAGGCGGACCCGAATGCCAAGCTGTTCATTAACGATTACAACACGCATATTCCGGCCAAAGCGCAGTTCCTGCACGATCTCGTTCAACGTCTGAAGGCCAAGGGCGTGCCAATCGACGGCATCGGCGAGCAGACGCATATTAACCTCGACTATCCGACGCTGAGCCAGATCGAGGACTCCATTGTCAAATTCTCCGATCTTGGCGTTACGCAAGAGATTACGGAGCTCGATATGAGCATCTATGGCAACAGCAGCCAAAGCTACACGTCGCTGTCGGCAGCCCAAGCGGCGCAGCAGGCAACGCGTTATGCGGCGCTGTTCGAGGTATTCAAACGACACAGTGACCAGATCACGAACGTCACGTTCTGGGGTCAAGACGATGCGCACAGCTGGCTTCGCACATACCCGGTCACTCGTCTGGACTGGCCGCTGCTGTTCGATGACAATCTTCAATCCAAGCCTGCGTATTGGTCGCTCGTTAATGCACTTACGGTTCCTGCAGCGCCAACGAGTGTGACGGCTGCGGCGGGCAATGCGCAAGCGACACTGACGTGGACAGCATCGACGGGAGCTGCATCGTACACCATTAAGCGTTCGACGACAAGCGGAGGACCATACACGAATGTGGCAACGGGCGTAACGGCAACGAGCTATACGAACACGGGATTGACGAACGGCACGACTTACTATTATGTCGTCTCGGCTGTGAACGCCAACGGTGAAAGCACGAACTCCACACAGGTGAGCGCGACACCGGCAGGATCGACAGTCACTGTACCGTCGGCGCCAACGTATGTATCGGCAGCGGCAGGCAATGCCCAAGCGACTGTTACGTGGACAGCATCGTCAGGCGCGACATCGTATAACGTCAAACGTGCGACGACAAGCGGAGGCACGTACACGACGGTTGCGACAGGTGTGACGACGACAAGCTACACGAATACGGGACTGACGAACGGCACGACGTATTACTATGTAGTCAGCGCTGTTAACAGTGCAGGCGAGAGCGCAAACTCTGTGCAGACTAGTGTGACACCAACTGCTGGCAGCACGGGAACGTCGAGCCTTGTGCTTCAATACCGCGCAAGCAATACGAATGCAACCGACAACGCGATCCAGCCATTTTTCAATATTAAAAATACCGGCACAACCGCAGTTAACCTAAGCGATTTGAAAATCCGCTACTACTTCACGAAGGAAGGCACGGCGGATATGACTTCGTGGGTCGACTACGCGCAGATCGGCGGCAGCAATGTGCTGCGTACGTTCGGCACGTCGTCCGCTGCGAACGCTGATACGTATGTCGAGCTGAGCTTCTCGTCGTCGGCTGGCGTGCTCCAGCCAGGCGCGCAGACAGGCGATATCCAGCTGCGGATGCACAAGTCGGACTGGTCAACCTTCAACGAAGCGAACGACTATTCGTTCGATGCGACGAAGACGACATTCACGGACTGGACGAAGGTCACGTTGTATCAGAACGGCGTTAAAGTATGGGGCGTTGAGCCGTCGTAGTTTCTTAAGTTGCTAATCTTCTATTTGCACAAAAGAAGCCGTCAAGCAATCGGACTCCCACCGATGCCTGACGGCTTCTTCTATTGCGTCAAAATCCCATTTCCTTGCGGAACGCCTCGATCTGCTCGGCCGACCACTTCGGACCTTCGAACAGCTTGCCGGAGCGGGCTTCGGCAAGCGTCTCGTTCAGCCAATTCAATTCGGTCTCGCTGAACTGAATACAGCCGCGGATGAACATCGCAGAACCGGCCGGAATGTATGGCGCCTTAAGCTCGAAGATAGCGCGCAGCCTAGCCAGCCTTGTCTCGCAGCTCGCGATCTGCTTCTCGATGAGCGGAACGATCGTCTCCGGCTCAAGGTGGCGGACGAACGGCAGCGCCATGAATACCGGATGCTGCGGATAAGAGCTTTGCTCGAACTGCTGGTAGACCAGCTTGATGAAAGCTTCGCGGCCGGCGTCCGTTATGCGGAATATCGTTTTGTCCGGTCGATTCTCGCCCGGTACCGGTACGACCTCGGCTGCTTCGACCAGTCCGTCTTCACGAAGCTGGTCGACGGCATAGTAGAGCGATCCGTCGCGAAGCTTGAACGTTTCGTTCCAGTTGCGGGCTTTGATCGTTTGTCTGATCTCATAAGGGTGCTTGTTGCCTTCCATTAGCAATCCTAGAACTAGCAGCCTCATTGACATGATCGATCAACCCTTCTGGTAGGATGGGTCTGGTTTGCCTGCGCCGCCAGCGGCACCGGCACCGGATGGACCATGACCGCCTGGTGCGCCTTGCGCGCCGGGCTTCGAGAGCTCGAGACGGGCGCGGCCCATCAGCAGCACGAAGACGAACGCAACAGCCGGCAGAATAACCGTCCATTGGAACACGCCGTGAATAATGGAGTCCGACAGCTTGCCGATCAGCAGCTTAACGACGTCTGCCGGCATGCCCATCTGCTGCTGAACTTCAGGGTCAAGCAGCGCTTGGCCGCCTTTGATTTTCTCGGCGAGTTCGGGGTTCAAGTTCGGCAGGGAACCGATACCCTCTTGGAAAGTATGCTTCTGCGTTGCGCCGAACACCGCGATTGCAAGTGCGGAGCCGATCGTGCGGAAGAACATAATGAGCGACGAGGCCGAACCTTTGAATTGCGGCGGAACGGCGTTAAGCGTCGAGATGTTAAGCAGCGAGAACGATACGCCCATACCGAGACCGATAATGATCATGTACAACGAAATGACTAGACGGCTCGTTTCATCGCTGAGTGCGTAGCCGAGAAGGGATGTGCCAATGATAAGTACGCATACGGATACGAGCATAATGCTGCGGTATGCGAATTTGTGAGCGATCCGTCCGCCGATCTGCGCACTGACGACGACGCCGAGCATCATCGGAATAAGTACGGTGCTCGTTTCGGTAGCTGTTTTGTTGAATACGCCTTGGATGAAAATCGGAATGTACGTAGCGCCTGCGATCATAACGCCGCCGTACAGCAAACAGATCATCATGCTGCTCGTGAACAGCTTGTTGCCGAACAGGCTGAGCTTGATGATTGGATCCTTTGCCTTCATCTCCGCTAGAAGGAACAGACCGACGAATACGATAGCACCAATGAACAAGGAAATCGTCTTAACTGAATCCCATGCCCATCCGTCCGTACCGCCAAGTTCGAGACCGAACATCAGGAACAGAATCGCAGCCGTAAGCGTGATGGCGCCGAGCCAGTCGATACTTTGCTTGCGTGGATTCTTGTTCTCATGGTAAGCCTGTGCGATGAATAGAATCGAGAGAATGCCGATAGGAACGTTAATGTAGAAAATCCAGCGCCAGCTCCAGTTGTCCGTAATCGCGCCGCCTAAGATCGGGCCGAATACGCTGGAGATGCCGAATACGGCGCCGAACAGACCCATCATTTTGCCGCGTTTCTCGGCTGGGAACAGGTCGAAAATAATCGTGAATACGATCGGCATCAGCGCACCGCCGCCAATCCCTTGAATCGCCCGATAGATAATGAGCTGTTCCATGTTCTGAGCCGTACCGCATAGGACGGAACCCCCGATGAACAACACAAGACCTAACAGGAAAAACCGTTTGCGTCCGTACATGTCGGACAGCTTGCCGATAATCGGCGTCGAGACGACCATCGCGATCATGTACGCGGAGTACACCCATATGAAGCTCTCGAAGCCGCCAAGCTTCTTAATAATAGTGGTCATCGCAGTCGAGACGATTGTCTGGTCGAGCGATGCCATGAACAGCCCGAGGAGCAGGCCGGCGACGACCAGCTTCACGTTGCTTTTCTTTGCGTCCATTGTCTACTTCCTTTCGAAACGTACTCAAATTTGACTATCGTTGCTTATTATACTCAAATTTGAGTTGAATACAACAACAAAATTGGAGAATTGCATCCCTAACTTGCAAGAAATGGTCCTTTTACGGAATCTTCATGTATCGACGTTTAAGAAAACAGCCGCACACGGTCGGAGAAGCTCCGATGTGGCGGCTGTTTTGTGTACGTGTACAGGGTGATTACTTGCTGCTCGTAGTGCTTGGTGCCAGCAGATTTTTAATATCTGCTTTGGCGCGAAGCTCGCTCACGAAGGTTTGGGCCAGTTCGTAGATCTTCTGCGAAGTCAACGTGTCCTTGATTTGCTCTTTGACATCTTCGAATGTCTTCGTGACCGCTGATTTATGATCCGTTACAAGAATGAGATGATAGCCAAAATCGGATTGAACAGGTTGACTGATTTCACCAACCTTGAGCGAGAATGCCGCATCCTCGAACTCGGCAACCATGTCCCCACGCTGGAAGTAGTTCAGATCGCCTCCGCCTACAGCAGACCCTGTATCAATTGATTTCTCTTTCGCTACCTGTGCGAAGTCGGCGCCGTTCTTCAATTGCGTATAGATCGCGTCGGCCTCCGCCTTGGTTTCCACAAGAATATGGGAGGCGCGTACTTGCTCAGGTGTACCGAACGATGATTTATTCTCATCGTAATAAGTGCGGATTGCACTTTCTGAAATATTGATTTGTGAGGAGAGAAGCTTGCGCAATCGAGCCTGGTACAGCAAATCCGGCTGCAGGTCTTCCTCCGTCATCTGGTATTGTTCCAGCGCCAGCTCGAAGTTTTCTCGAGAGCCCATGCTTTGTATAATGAGGTTCAGTTCGCGTTGAATGTCCTCATCGGTAATGACGATGCCCTGCGAGTCAGCCGCTTGTTTCAGGAGCTCATTATTAATAAGTCCGTCGAGAGCACTATTGCCGTTGTTGCCTTTAATCAAGGCATCAAACAATTGCTGCTGCTTAATCCCGATGCCATTCACTGTCGCTATGAGGTCGCTGCCTGTGCGCTGCTTCGGAGAGGTAAAGAAGATGGACGACTTGGCGCCGTCATAACGCACGCCTTGTCCAAACGCATCCGCTGCAAAACGAAGCGGCACATACGTTGTGCCGTTGTACACGATGGTTGGCTGCTTGTTCGGCACTTTCTTCTCGACGCCGTCGAAGAACAATTTCAAGGGCTTCACGACGGCCTCGATCTTGCTCGGGTCCGCCGCGTAGCTGACGCCGCTGAAGAACAATGCGCCAGCGCAGAAGGATACAATGACATGCTTAAGCTTGTACATAATCGTAATTAACCCCATTTCGGAGAGAGTGTCTATCGCGTTCCATTATATAGGAATTGCTTGGAAGCGCATACTATTTTCATAGGGAGTTAGAAGGTATTCGCGAATCGTGCTGTGCAACGGTTGCCACAGTGGCTATTGCGGCTTCATTGGCGTGGTTCTTACGCTTACGGTTGCCATAGTCGTTATTGAACGCTGCAAGTCCACTTTCGTGTGACAAATGATGCAATAAGCCCAACAGCACCCGTTAGAGGTGGAAATGACGTATTTTCAGACAATTAGCATAGTCACAACCGTTAACCACCAGCCGCTGCTATGAAAATAAAAAATCCCGAGAGCCGTTAACCGACTCTCAGGATGCCTAATTCAAATAAACTTCCGACTCGTCTTCTTCCCGTCGCAGCTGAACACGATCTTCTTATCCTCGATCACCGTCTCGAGGTGGATCGACTTGCCCCACAGCGACACGATATGAGGGAGGGTGCGCTCGAGATACTTGAGATCGAGCTCGACGCCCTCGTAGCGGTGCTTCAGATACATTTCGCCGATGCGATTGAAATCGCCGTCCTGCACGACGATGCTCGGGAAGCCGCCGTTGACGCGGGAGGTGACGAGCTGGTCGCGGATATTGGCCCACGCTTTATCGGTAATTTTCCACTCCGGACCTTTCTTCTCGAAAACATACAAATCTAGATCCTTCACCAGCTGCTTGTCGAGGTAGTTGCGCAGGAACGAGATATCCGCATCCTCCTCGCGCACCTCGAAGATCTTCTCGCGGCCTTTGCCCGGCTTCATGCCGAACCGTTCGCGCTCCTCTTGCGTCGGATTGTCCCAACGCTTCTCGATATGCTCGAAGATCTTCAGCCCGAGGTAGTAAGGGTTCAGCGTATGCCGTGAAGGGACAACGACAGAGCTGTTCAGCTTAGCGAATTCAATCGTTTCTTCGCTCGTCAGATCCAGCTCGCGAATGATGCGCTGATGCCAGTAGGACGCCCAGCCTTCGTTCATAATCTTCGTCTCCAGCTGCGGCCAGAAGTAGAGCATCTCGTCACGGAGCATCGACATGATGTCGCGCTGCCAGTCCTCGAGGATGGAGGAGTATTCTTCGATGAACCAGACCAGATCCTTCTCGGGCTCAGGCGGGAATCGGACGCCGGCAGCTTCCTGCGCATTCTCGCGTTCTGTCTGGTCGAGAGACCAGAGATCGTCGTAAGCGCCCTCTACCTCCGGCTGCTTGCTGGATCTGGCGTTCTCACGCTCGACCATCTCGATGTAACGAGCTTTATCGAGGTTGTAGGGTCTCATAATTCTCGGATCGATGTGCTCCTGAATCGCAAGCACGGAATCGATAAACTTCTCCACCCGCTCGGAGCCATACTCCAATTCATACTGTGCTACACGCTCTGCTGTGGCGGACATGCTCTCGACCATATTGCGGTTAGTCTGGCTGAAACGGGCATTGTTCTTGAAGAAGTCGCAGTGCGCGAGCACGTGAGCGACGATCAGCTTGTTCTGTATAAGCGAGTTGCCGTCGAGCAGGAACGCATAACACGGATTGGAGTTGATGACGAGCTCATAGATTTTGCTTAGACCGAAGTCGTACTGCATTTTCATCTTATTGAACGTCTTCCCGAAGCTCCAATGACTGAACCGTGTCGGCATGCCGTACGCCCCGAACGTGTAGATAATGTCGGCGGGGCAGATTTCATAGCGCATCGGATAAAAGTCGAGGCCGAACCCTTGGGCGATCTCCGTAATCTCATCAATCGCCCGCTCGAGTTGGCGGATTTCGTCTTGTTTCATCGGCATGATCCCTCCGAGCGAGATAATACGTTTCATACCATAGGTATGTCTCAGCGAAGGAGGATATGCCTGAAGGGCATTCACGATCTCGCCGACGCCGACGGATCGTTATGCAGAGCTCGTCATCCGCGAATCGATCGGGGCGACGCTGCGAGAGACGGATGCGCTGCTGGGCGGTTTGGATCGAGGGGTGTAAGCAAGATCAAAGCGGTCGACAATTCAAGTCGGCCGCTTATTTATTCTCGTTCATAGCTTGCTTAGCAAATGATCCGCGAGCCGCGTCGAGAGCGCGACGTTCGTCAGTAGAGGATTGGCCGCCCCGAGCGTAGGGAATACGCTGGCGTCGGAGATGTACAACCCTTCCATGCCGTGAATCCGGCCGTTCCGGTCGGTTGCGGATGTGAGAGGGTCGCTGCCCATTCGACATGTTCCGTAGTCGTGGTTGTCGAATCCCGGAGGCCAGAAGCAGTAATGCCACGGGTCTTGAATGCGCATCGCAGCCGATACGTCTCCGAGCGCTTGAATCATTTGCCGCATGACTTGTTCATCAGCGGGTGAGTGAGAGAAGCGGACCTGGAGCTCGGGTACGCCAAAGTCGTCTCGACGCTGCTCGTCCAGATAGACGAAGTTGTCGAATCGGTTCTCGACTTTGCCGGCGACGTCATAGGTGACGAGATCACGGCCGCCTAATATTTTGAACTGGTAAGGACGTGTTTCAGTCTGAGGAACAATAATATTAATCGTACCCTCTCGTCCGCCGGGCACGCCGCTTGGAATCTCTGCTTTAATGTACGAATGATTCGAGAGATAATGACCGATCGCTCTCCCCGGAACACCGGAATGAAGCAGCAGGCGCGGAGTTTCGAACGTACTGCCCGAGACAACAACGGTAGAAGCTTTAAGCATATAAGAGCGCTTATTGACATCCATCACATGAACGCCTGATACTCGGTTTCCTTTCGTTCGAATTCGAACGGCCCGCGTCTGGACGGCCAAGTCGAATGCAGCAATCCGAAGCGAATCCCCGATAAATTCGATTGCGCTCATGAATCGAGGAATAGGGCCGCGCGCCACCGCTTCCGGAACGTCAGTGGAGCCGGCGTAACCAGACAGCCACAACCTTTCAAGCAGTTGATCATTAATGGGAGACTTCGCCTCGTTCACCAGCAGAATCGTCTCTGCGATCTTATAATAAGGCTTCAATTCCGCATAGGAAATGGGCCAATTCGCGAACTCGAAAGGCGGGATGCGCACGCACGTTAATCCCCAGAATATGGTGCGCCCGCCTAAGGCGAAGACAAGAATGGCACCTGGAAATTCGGGCCAGTTCCTGCCGGCGGGAACGGTAACCGTTGGATTCTGATAATAACGCTGCATGCGGTCCCAGTTCCACAGCGTCGGGACATTGAGGGCATGGGAAGGAAGCAGCAGCTTTCCTCGTTCGACAATCCCTATTTTTAACCGCCGGCTGCCCATTCGTTCACACAATCTGCGCAGCACCGCGCAGCCTCCGGCTCCGGCTCCGACGATGAGAATGTCGTATTCGGTTTGTTCCATTCGGGATAATGGGGTGAGCGGCACCCATTCGGGAAACGTGAGAGCAGGCGGAAGGAGCGTGTCTGCACAATAACCTTGTTGAGGGGGCCGTACTGCTGTGAGGGGCGATGAGGGGCTTGCATTTGCATGATCAGGTATGACTATGATTTGTCCTGCTTGGATGGGTTTGTTCGCAGCAAACTGTGGATTCATTCGGCATAACTGTTCGAGATCGACTTGCAGCAGTTGTCCGATAAGCGTCAATGAATCTCCAGGTTTGGTTACACACCAACGCATGCGCGCACCAACTTTCATGGGGACCTGCCAGCATTGCGCGATAGGGACAGTGCTTCCCAAGTGCTGCTGCCCTGCGCTTCCTGAAATGTATTCGGCCTGTATCCGGTATAGAACCGTAGACAGGCCGGTGTCATGCCGCTTTCAGGCAGGTGCCGCTCTTGCAGGTTGTCTGAAGAATGCGACAATCGTAATGAGCAGAAACGGGAGGATATAGGCAATGCCAACCCACAGCGGATGGATAACGAGAACAAGATCTTCCCACGCCTTCATCGTTGTTGGCATGGACAGTGACATGATTTGGACGAGCAGACACAGCGGATTGGAGAGGAGCCGGTGGTCCTGCAGACCAAACAACTCCGTAATGATCGTTTGAATCGCGAAGAGCGTGATCGATGCTTTCATTAGCGAACCGGCAATCATGGACATCCCGATAATGGCTTCGATTCGCTCGATAATATCGCCGATTTCGATCGTTTGCGCCAGGACGAATAACGAATATTTTTTCTCTGTCGCGATCGGTCCGAGTATCATAATCGTACTTAACGTTGTAATGGTTAACATTGCGCCATTGAGCAGGATGACTGCTAGCAAGGACCGCTTAAGCGGCTTGGACTTAATATCCTTGGTGAAGGGGAGAATGACGGCGAACAGCACAATCTCTCCATAGGGAAAGCCGGAAGTCAGATAACCGCCAAGCAGCGTCGGCTTGATGCCATCGGGGAATACCGGCTGTAGAAACTCCATGTGAAAGCTCGGTATAAGCAGGATGATGACGGTGAGCCAGCAGAAAAAAACGACGACGGTAAGGATCGTAAACATGCGAGCCATTGACTCGATACCGGTACGCAGCAATAGCGCCGACATAATGAACATTAGGCACATAAAGACATAGCCGGGGGTTTCGGGCAGCATCATACTGTTCATGAATGCGACGACATCGATGATGATGCCGGTTGCCATATGGAACGCCATCGTTAGCATCAGACAGGCTACAACGACGGTCGGCCAACGGCCGATCGCCACACGGCAAATGCCGATGAAAGACTTGTCCGGATAAAGCCGGAGCAAATAAAGGATGATCGAAAGCAGGACGAGCCCGAACGACATCGACAGCAGAAGGGACAACCACGCGGAATTAGAGGCATAGGTAATGACTGGCGCCGGTATGACAATAATCGAGGAGCCGGACAAGAAGGCAAACAACAAAATAGCCGTTTGGATGAACCCGATCGATTCCTGCTTCTTCATGCGTGCTTCGCTCCTAGCGATTCGATGATCGCTTGCGCAGGATGAAGCAGCAGTTGTCGAGCCAACCATTGCAAATCGGGCCATTGAACGTCCAGCAAATAATCGGTGCTGAAGTAAAGTGAGCAGAGAAGAAGTACCATATAGGACCGCTTTCCGTGTCGGGATGCTGCCTTCAGCTTCCGCACATCGGTAGCGGTTGCCAGGGCGTAGAATGCAGTTAGTACGGTCAATTTCTCCAGCATAACTCACAGCCTCCCTTATTGCTTGTATAATGGCTTTCCTACCGTCGTTAAGGAATTGTCGATATGAACCGTAACCTTAACATCGAACTTCGCCTCGGCATAATGCTTGTCCCAATCCGGCTTCCATTGTTTCCAGGTCCGGGTATGCTTGCGGTATAGGGTGTTTCCGATTCCGAGCAGATCCATTTCTTTGGTTTGCGTGAATTTGATCGTATCTAGTAATCGTTTCTGAAGAAGTGTTTCAATGTAATGAACGTAAGCCGTTTCGCTGATGGATGTGTTCAATCGCGTGCACTGCAGTTCGGCAATGTCTCCTTGTACCTTGATCTTGTAGGTGACGCGCAGAGAATCCGAGGCGAGGATCGGCTTCATGACGGTATGTACCGATTGCACCTCGAGCGACTCGTATTTACGTTCTTTGTCGTTCTCTTTGGTTTTGCATGGCACTTTAACGCTTCCGCTTCTGAACTGGTTCGTCAACATTAATAAATCTTGCGTCTGCCGGCTGTTCAGTGCTCCGGCGAATAGGCCATGATGAATGGCTGCCGAGCCGATCAACATCATTTCGTTTGACGAAGATTTCGATATGAGCGGAAGTATGGAGTTCCCGGCTTCGCTTTTCAAATCGCGGGCAAGCTTCAATAAAGTCATATCCGGTACTTTGCCTGCAACTCGATTAGCGATCTCCTCCATACGATTGATTTGCTGGGAGGACGTCAACTCGATCATCGGTTTTTCTTTCAACAAGTTTGCGGAATCTTCTTTGGCGATAACGACTTTAGTCGTAATGCGCGTTTCATGATCCCTATAAAATAACTCGAGCAAAGAAAGCAGGTCGTTGCGCATTGCCGTTTGCTCATCAATAATGATAATTCTCGTGTGCCCCCATTGGGCTTTGCGGCCGAGTCGAAGCGTGATATCCCTGACGGCCTCGAAAGCGGAAGCCCCGGTTGACTCAAGGTTCGTAAATGAATTGCCTGCTTCGCCTTTGCCTGCTGTTTTCTGCGATGGTTTAAATAGCTGAACCATAATTTTAACCTTGTTCGGCTCCGCTTTATTAATCGCAAGTCCCATGACGAACGCTTTCTCCGGAAGCTCCTCGCGGTTCCAGCATCCCGATAAGAGAGCAAAGCTATGTACAAGAAGGAGTATCTTGAACCATTTCCTCATCTCATCCTCATTCTTTCCGAATCGTAATCCAACCTTATGGTTTGGCCGTATAAGGATTCTTGCTGCTTTCCTTGTTGTTGGCTGCTGAGTAAGCGGGATGCAATTGAAAGAGTCGTTCCGGATTCATATACGGCTGTCCGAGCGACCGCAGCGTAATCAGATGCCATAGAATGATCAGTAACCCGAACATTAAACCGAAACCGCCGAGCACGGCCGATAACACCATTAACGGAAAGCGAAGGACGCGCAGGGCGATCGCCATATTGTATTGTGGAAGCGCGAACGAAGCGATGCCCGTCAATGCGACGACTACCACCATGATCGGGGATGCGAGTCCTGCGTTAATTGCGGCTTCTCCAATAACCAACGCACCGACGATGCTGACGGCTGAACCGACGGGTCTTGGCAGGCGGATGCCGGCTTCGCGAAGCAGCTCGAAGAAAAACTCCATAATAAAAGCCTCGAAGAAGGCGGGAAACGGTATGCCTTCACGCGAATCCAGTATGGCGAGCAGCAGTACGGTCGGGATCATTTCGGAATGAAATGTACTGAGCGCGATATAGATGCTGGGCAGCGTCAATGCGAACAAGAATGCGATAACCCGCAGCCAGCGGATCATCGTCGTATAGATGGTACGATGATAGAAATCTTCGTTCGATTGAAGCAAGTCAATGAACATGCTGGGACATATGAGCATAGACCCCGTGCCTTGCACGAGAACAACAATCCTGCCATCCAGCATGGAAGCGACGGCTACGTCGGGACGTTCGGTGAATCGGAACTGCGGAAAGGGCGAGTAGGTTGAATCTTGAATCAGCTTCTCGACATAAGAGGTTTCCAGTATCTCGGTTTGTTTGACTTTGTCGATTCGGCGTTCAAATTCTTCTAACAATTCCTTCTCGACACAATCTTCTAGATAGCCGTATACAACATGCGTACGCGTCTTGCCGCCGCCATTCAACGAGATGAGCTTAAATTGAGGGCTTCTGAGCCTTACGCGAAGCAAACCAAGGTTTTTGTTCATATTCTCGACCGTGCTCTCGCGAGGGCCTTGCACGACGCTCTCGTTCATAGGCTCTGTGATCGCTCTTGTCTCCACGTTGGCGGTTTCGAAGACGAGTGCCTTATCCCATCCGTCGATCAAGATCACAAAATATCCGTCCAGCAATTGCTGTACAAGCGCGCCGATATCGTCCGTTAACTGCGCAGCTTGGTCGGATACGCCGTTTCGTTCGAAGAACGACATAATCTTGTCGCTCGTGATTTCCGTCCCTGGCCCTACCTCGTGGGTAACCAGATCTTGCAGCACCGTCTTCATGTAGTTCGTATTATTAATTTGAACCATGGATTGGAAGTACACCGACAAAGCATCCTGCTCCATATTCGGTCCGTATTTCCAAGGGATATAGACCAAATCGCTGCATTTGCTCAATGCTTGTTCCAGCCGGGTCCGATTTGCCTCCAGCTGCTTAGAGATCGGTGTATGGGTCGGTTCATTGCTGTTGGTTTGATTAACGTCCGGCATACGTACAACACCCCTCGTACCGCTATTGTGCGATAGGGGGTGTCGAATTATTCCTGTATGTGGTAAAACAAGAGGAAGAGATTGGGCTGACCAGTTCGATTAACGTCTAGACGCCCAGACGAGCCCGCGTCGAAGCATCTCTGATACTTGGGGCATTAGGACGATATCGGGCGAATGTCCAAGCGAATTGTAATAGATGCGTCCTTTGCCATACTGCTTGTTCCAGGCTGTCGGCATGATTACCGGCCGCCAGACAAGCGGAGGTGCCGGAACGGTGAAGCAGCTATGCGCCAGCACCGCAATCGACGGATCGACCATCATATAATATTGCTCTGTCGTCACGACGAAATCTCCGATTCCGGCAACGAGCGGATGGTTCGGATGGGGAAGATGTACGCGGTACGTTACATTTTGTCCGCCGGGATGGGCAAGAAACTGCCCGCCTATCATCGCTTGATACTCGATGACGCTCCGGAACGCATCGGCGGTGGCGTGCAGTCCGGCAAGTCCGGTACCGGCTGCTATCGTTTCGGTCAGATTGAGCGTCTGTTCCGGCGTAAGCTCGCCCATCGTCCATAAGGGGATGATGAGATCGGCTTCCGCCAGCTTATCGCGGTGAGAAAAGATTGCAAGTGTGTTATAGATTTCAACTTCAAAATGCTGTTGACTCAGCATATGCGCTACGATCAGCGCAATTTCCCTCGGCTTGTGCCCTTCGTACCCGCCTTCGACGATAAGTGCCCGTTTATTTCGAGGAACCACGTTATTCCTCCATTCCTTCGCGAGTGCCGCAACGCTCCCGTGACGCACTGTTTCTAACGATCGTATTAACGCCGAACGTCAATTATGACATGGCGGGAGGACGTTGACTGGCAAGGTGACTTCTTTTCGGAGTGACTATATTTTCCTCCCTTGGGACATTGTAAAGAGAACATTAACTTACATGAGAAATGATCGCAATGACGGAGGCGATGATAGATGGAACGCTGGTTCAAGCTGCAGGAGCGCGGCACGACGGTATCGACTGAACTGCTCGCGGGTGTAACGACATTCTTAACGATGGTCTATATCGTCATTGTCAATCCCGGCATTCTAAGCGAGTCGGGCATGGATTTTCACGGCGTATTCGTTGCAACCGTGCTTGCGAGCATTCTCGCAACGATCATTATGGGTATTGCAGCGAACTATCCGATAGCGATTGCACCGGGGATGGGGCTTAACGCTTATTTTGCTTACTCCGTCGTTGGCGGAGGGGAAGTCTCGTGGCAGACGGCGCTTGGTGCGGTGTTCATAGCCGGCGTGCTTTTCATCGCGCTCTCGCTCACTTCGTTCCGATACATGCTGCTCGATGCGATTCCAACCGGATTGAAACATGCGATTACGGCCGGCATTGGCTTGTTCATTACATTCATCGGTTTGCAAAAAGCAAGCATCGTCGTCGCTTCGCCTGCAACGCTTCTTACACTCGGGTCGTTATCGGAGCCGATGACTTATCTAACGCTGATCGGCGTGACGATCGCGTTGATCTTAATGTCCTATCGCGTCCGAGGCTTTCTGTTCATCGGCATGCTGATTACCGCCGTACTGGCATGGATGATGGGTCTCATTGAGATGCCGGATAAGCTGGTGTCACTGCCTTCGGGCATGTCCTCGACTGCCTTCCAGCTCGATATTGGAACGGTATTCTCGGAAGGGATGTACGGGGTCATCTTTACATTTCTGCTGATTACCTTGTTCGACACGACGGGTACCATGTTAGGCGTAGCCGAGCAGGCAGGACTGATGAAGGATAACAAATTCCCGCGTTCACGGGGCGCTCTGCTTGCAGATGCGGTCGGTACAACAGGCGGCGCGCTGCTTGGCACAAGCCCGACATCGGCCTATATTGAATCGAGTGCAGGCGTCGCAGTTGGTGGTCGAACAGGGCTTACAGCTGTATTCGTCAGCCTTCTGCTCGCGCTTACGTTGTTCTTCTCGCCAGTCGTCGCTGTACTGGCGAACATTCCGGCTATTACGGCTCCGGCGTTGATCATCGTTGGTTTTCTCATGATTAACGTGCTGCGCCAGATCGAGTGGACCGACATCGAAGAGGCGTTCCCAGCGTTTCTAATCGTTGTTCTGATGCCGCTGACCTACAGCATCGCAACGGGCATTGGCATAGGTTTCATTGCCTATCCCATCATCAAGCTGCTGCGCGGCAAGTACAAGGAAGTTCATCCCATCCTGTATTTGTTCGCTGTATTGTTTGTGATTCAAATCGTATTCCTAGAGCACTAGTTGACTCACTGGATCGTCAACGCCAGCCAAGCCCAGCAGCGCACAAGAGTCACATGTGCCGTTGGGCTTTTTCTGCTTTCCACCAAGTAAAGTCATCTTTCCAAAAAAAGCGCTTGCATATATAAATCCGGATATGGTATAACCTAATCGAGAAATCTAAACGATTACGTATATTGTTAATGCAAACGTCCAGTGGTGTTGGGATTCGGGACGCTTCGACCATCCATTGTTAGGCGTTCAAGGACTAGAATAAGACGGCTCTTTTTTATTGCGTATTTATCTAATCGTTTAGATTCGGGGGTGGTAACTTTCATGGTCTATTTTGTTCCGAAAGAAATCCGCCAAGGAAGTTATGCGCTTTCACTTGTATAGGCTCGGGGGGAAATGATATAACAGAGTGAGATGGATTAAACGATTAAAAGGGGTTGGCGGTGGTGACCAAAGTAGGAATCAAAGAAATCGCGGCCAAAGCTAACGTATCCACGGCCACCGTGTCCTATGTGCTCAATGGTACTCGAAATGTTCGACCGAAGACGAGAGAACGGGTTATTAAAGTTATCGAAGAGCTTAACTATAGGCCTAACGATATTGCCAAGAGCTTGAAGAGCAAACGCACGAACACGATTGGCGTAATTGCGGAGGACGTGACCGTATTCAACGTGCCCGAGATCATCGACGGTATTAACGAATATGCAGACGAACATGACCTTCATATCATCCTGACGAATTTGCGGCTTCACCGACGGGTAGGTCATAACTATTCGGATGTGGATGCGTATCGCAAATATGCAGAGAGCGCTGTGAACGATTTGCTATCCAAGCAAGTAGAGGGAATCGTCTACATCGGCGTACATCCGCGTGACGTGACGGGCTTGATTAATACGTATGGCAAACCAATTGTATATACGTATTGCTATACTGACAACAACGTATCCATTCAATATAACGACGAGCAGGCGTCTTTCGATGCGATGAAATATTTGGTCAGCCAAGGCCACAAGCGTATTGCAATCATTAGCGGTCTGATGGATTCAACGCCTTCGCGGCTGCGTTTCAATGGCTACTACAAAGCGGTCACGGAATTTCAATTGCCATTTAACCCTCAATATATTAAAATCGGTGACTGGGGACTCGATTCCGGCTACCAACTGACGCGAGAATTGTTGACCCTGCCAGTGCCGCCAACCGCCGTTCTGATCATGAACGATGTTATGGCTGTAGGTACGATGCGTGCAGCAGCCGAGTGCGGCTTTCAAATTCCACGCGATTTGTCCGTCGTAGGCTTCGATAATCGTGAATTCAGCGACTACCTTACTCCCCGCATTACTACGATGGATCTGCCTCTGCATGAGATGGGGTATTCTTCGATGAACATTCTTACCGGCATTATCAATGAGACTGAAGTGAAGCAAGGCGAACAGCCGCTGTGCAAGCTGCTGGAACGTGAATCTGTCGCTCCTCCTAGACCGGAGTAGCACTTTTTCTCCCGATTCAACTTAAACGTTTAGATTATGAAAACAGTGCACTCATTACGCTCATTATCACGTTTACTGGCATCGCATCTCGTATCGCGAAGGAGTTTGATCATGCCGATAAGTCCAACGAAGTTTATACCGCTGCGCAATATTCGGATTGAGGATCGATTCTGGTCAGAGTATGTTCGACTTGTACGAGAGGTTGTCGTGCCCTATCAATGGCGGGCATTGAACGATGAAGTGCCCGAAGCAGAGCCAAGCCACGCGGTACATAATTTCAAGATTGCCGCCGGTCAAATATCCGGTCATTTCGAAGGCATGGTATTCCAAGACAGCGATGTGGCCAAATGGCTGGAAGCCGCTGCTTATTTGCTGGAGACGAAACCCGATGCCGAGCTGGAGAATCTGGCTGACGGCATGATCGACATTATCGCCTTAGCCCAGCAGCCGGACGGTTACTTGAACACCTACTTCACGATCAAAGAACCTGGGCAGCGCTGGACGAATCTAGCAGAATGCCACGAGCTGTATTGCGCAGGACACATGATAGAGGCCGCTGTCGCTTATCATCGGGCAACTGGCAAACGCAAGCTGCTCGATATCGTCTGCCGTTTCGCCGATCATATCGATTCGGTGTTCGGACCCGAGCCCGAGAAGCTTAAAGGCTACGATGGCCATCAAGAGATCGAATTGGCGCTTGTGAAGCTCTATCAGGCTACTGGGGAAGAACGGTATTTGAAGCTTAGCGAATTCTTTGTGAATCAGCGTGGCGCTCAGCCGCACTTCTACCAGACAGAATGGGAGAAACGCGGAGGGGCGGTTCATTTCAACGAGCTGCGCATGTCGCACGACTATCCATACAGCCAAGCGCATCTTCCGGTGCGCGAGCAGCAGACGGCAGAAGGACACTCGGTAAGGGCGGTTTACATGCTGACCGGCATGGCGGATGTGGCTGCATGGACTGGCGACACGAAGCTGTTGGAAGCGTGCAAGACGCTGTGGTCCAACATCGTTCGTCGCCGGATGTATATTACGGGCGGGATCGGCTCCCAATCTTACGGAGAATCGTTCACTTCGGATTATGATCTGCCAGGGGATACCGTGTATGCAGAGACTTGCGCTTCTATTGGACTTATCTTCTTCGCTCATCGAATGCTGAGCCTGGAGCCGAAGAGCGAATATGCTGACGTCATGGAGCGGGCGCTCTATAACACGGTTGTAAGCGGCATGTCGCAGGACGGCAAGCATTTCTTCTATGTCAACCCGCTCGAAGTTAATCCGGCTGCAACCGGTAAGAATGCGAATTACAATCATATCCGAACGGTGCGCCAAGGCTGGTTCGGCTGCGCCTGCTGCCCGCCGAACATTGCTCGTTTGCTTGCATCGCTTGGCAGCTATATTTATACGTTCAAGGGCCGTACGGTCTACACGCAGTTATATATCGGCGGCTATGCCGATTGGGAACTGGACGGAAGCAAGATTACACTCGAGCAGCAGTCCGAATACGCGTGGGAAGGCAAAGTTCAGTTCGACATTACGGCCGACAACCCGACGGCGTTCACGATGGCGCTTCGAGTACCTGATTGGACGGACGGCGTATCGGTCACGCTTAACGGGATGCCTTATCCAGCTTTTGCGGGGGAAGATGGATACATCGAGATTGATCGCGTATGGTCTACGAATGATCGGCTCGAGCTTGAATTCGGAATGCCGATCCATCGGATGAAAGGTCATCCGCTTGTACGACACACGGCTGGTCGAATTGCGCTCCAGCGAGGTCCATTCGTCTACTGCTTGGAAGAAGCGGATAACGGAGCCAATCTGCATCAGCTTTATATCCCGAGAGACGGACAACTGAGAGCAACGTCCAGCAAAGAAATGCTTGGCGGGATCTACGTCATTACTGCGGATGCTGTTCGAGGAGACACGCCTGAAGCATGGCAGGATGGCGCTCTGTATCGCAAAGATGCAGAGTGGCTGCCAACGCCAGTAACCGCAACCTTCATTCCTTATTATGCTTGGGCAAATCGCGGCGAAGGCGAGATGACCGTCTGGGTTAAGGAGTTGAATTAACGCTGTTGCTGCAGCTATAACGAGTCCCATACCTTCATGCAACGCATAATTATGCTTGAGGTATAGGACTTTTTTCTGATCATTAATTTACATTATAAGTAAAAGTGCCTATATTATGTTCTGAATTAATTCTATCTCACCACGTTACTTCACATACTTCTCATGAATCCGCGATTAAATAATCCGCTCAGTCACGTCTGATACGTTATGTTAGCATCGATTGAAACCGCTTACCTAATGAAAGGGGTGATGCTCATCGAGCAGCGATAAAATCGATCCATTGTCGGTTGTCAGCGTGCGCTCGAATCGAAACGGGTTGGTTTTCGCTTCTGCAAGCAATGCCACGTACAACAGAAGAGGAGAGTGAAGTAATGAACAAATGGGCAAGTGCAGCGCTCAGCTTCATCTTGCTAACCGGGGCGAGCGTCGCCGGACTGCCAGGCGGCAGCTCCGAAGTGCATGCTGCCGCAGCGACGGAAGCGTCCGTGATTGATATTTTCGGACGGGAATTGAACAGCTATGGCATTGAGCTCGTCGATTGGCAGGGTTATCTTGCGAATCCATACGTCAAGCTGACGGTCAAACCGCCAGCGACAGCCGTTTTTCCAGTGACGATCACGCTGCAGGCCCAGGGCTCGTCAAGGCTGATGATGGATTTGCCAAGTACGCTGTCGTCCACAGGTGCAACGAAGGTACTTACGTTCAACAATGCTTCAGAGCAGAAGAACTTTCTGTTAGAAATTGCACCCGATCGGATTGGCGGTCCTGGATCGATCGAGAATTATACGCTGTCCATGCAAATTCGGGAAAATAACGGATCGACCCGAACGCAGTCCATGCCGATTCGGGTACTCGATCAAGATGACAACCAAGAAACGACCTTCCCGCTCGTGTTCGACTATCGCTATGATACGGTCAATCATTATTTTGACGATCCAGCTATTAAGACTGCGTCCGAACGGGCCATCAAGGATTGGTTCTACTTCCTCGACGTTCAGCCGTTCGATACCGTTCCGGCAGGAGACGAGACGAATATTGTGCCCAACGATAATTTCAACGGCAACACGAACGTAAGCAACAATGCGCCGTTTAATGGCGAGTGGATTTTTCTGAGGGGACTGAACGATCCGTACTCTACGGGCTGGTCATCCAATAACGGCAAGTACCATAAGATCAACGGCGTCAACGCGCCAGGAAATCTGCATCGCTCGCTTGGTGCGGCCCTCGATTTCTACGCGAATGCAACGGTATTTACTTCGATTAATGATGACGATTGGTACAAGACCGATCTGAGTCAAGTGACGGATGTATACGGACTCATCATGCATGAATTCGGGCATGGCTTCGCGTACAGCGATTCATGGCCGGGCATGGCAAGCTACGTTGGAAGCGCAGGAACGAATGATCCGGAGGTTATTGCTTATCAGGGCCGAACTGTCCCCCTTGATACGAGTTACCATATCCCGGGCGACCAGCCATATTGGGATCGGATCAGCGGTCAGAGCGGCGGATGGACCAGTTTGTTCCCGACACGCCGATGGATGCTGACGAAGCTGTCGCTGCTTATCGCAGAGAATGCAGGCTGGAAGCTGAATAAGAACTTGACACCATTCCTGACGCCATCAATTGTTACAACAACTCTCGCTAACGGAACGAAAGGTGCTTCCTACAATCAGCAGTTGAAAGCAAACGGCGGCGTACCGTTCTATGATTGGACGCTGTCGAGCGGGTCGCTCCCGCCAGGACTGACGTTGGATCGGTTCACGGGCGCAATCGGCGGCACAATATCCTCCACGGCGCCGCAGACAAGCTACACGTTCACTGTAAAGTTGCGAGATTACGATGAGTCAAGCGCTCCTGTACAGAAATCGTTCACGATCAATTTGGGCGGCGGCGGGGGAACGACGACGCCATCCATGTACGAAGCGGAGAGCGGCCTCATTAACCATGCGAATGTGAGCGCGGGCACGCGTGCATCCGGTGGTCAGTATGTAGGTCAGATCGATTATGCCGACAGCTATGTGCAGTTCTCGGTACAAGCGCCAACAGCCGGTGCATACAGCCTTGAAGTCCGTTATGCCAACGGTAATGGCTCCACTTCCACGCATAGTCTATCGGTCAACAGCGGAACGGCACAAACGGTCAGTTATCCGGCAACTGCAGGATGGGGGCAGTTTGCCAGCGTCAACGTACCGATCACCCTGAATGCTGGTACGAACACGATCAGACTGACCAAAGGCGCAACCGGGTATGCCGAACTGGACTATATCTCCTTGAATCCGGCAACGGTGACGATCATGAATCTAGCGCCGCAAGCAACGGCATCCGCTTCATTCGTGTCATCGTGGGAGAGCTTGACGGGTTTGAATGACAACTATAATCCGACCAGCTCAAGCGATCGCGGACATTCGATATATGGCAACTGGGATAATCCGGGCACGACCCAATGGGTGCAGTATGACTGGACTACCAGCCATACGATATCAGGCGCATCCGTCTATTGGTTCGACGACAATCAAGGTATCGATCTGCCGGCCTCTTACAGCTTCCAGTATTGGAACGGCAGCAGTTGGGTGAACGTCGCAAGCGCATCGGGTCTAGGCGTGCTTGGAGATCGGTACAACGACACAACGTTCACGCCAGTAACGACAACGAAGATCCGAATGAACATCACAGCACGAGCAGGCTTCTCGACAGGTATTGAGCAATGGAAGGTGCTTGGCAGCTAACGATCGATCAATTGAGAACAATTGAGGAGGAAGATCAATGGTCCATTCGAATGAACGAAGTTTTCGAAATCCTCTGTACTGCATGGGAGCAGCATTATTCGTCGCAGCTTGTTTCTGGCTGTTCCCAAGCTCCGCCTTCGCGTACAATCTGTCAGACAGCAACTTCACGGTGACAACGGGAACGAACGGCGAGATTTCTTCGTTGAAACTTACCGGCGACACGTATCCGACCGACTACGTCATGAACGCCGTCAACGCACCGAATCAGAATACGGCGGATCATCAATGGCTGGGTGAGTTAATGTTCACCTATCGTCTTGGCACAGGCGCATGGAACACGGCTTGGACGAGCAAATCGGCTGATGCCCGTACCCAGAGCCAATCCGGCAATACGGTGACGGTCACCTACCAGAATTCAACGAATGCGAGCGGTATTCGCAACTTCAAGGTCGACGAGACTTATTCCCTGACAGGCGGCGCCCTGCAGTGGAGCATCAAAGTAACGAACACGAGCACGCAGTCGCTGGAGATTGGCGACTTCGGTCTCCCGCTGCCTTTCAATGAGTTCTGGAGCGGCGGCAACAACGAGGAAATCTATGAGACGCGCGTACTCAATCATTCCTTCGTCGGCAACAACAGCTCCTACCTGACGATTCAACGTCCTAGCGGCATCGGCCCGTTTCTGTTAATGGTGCCGGACGCCACGACAGGCGCAGGGTTCGAGTATCAAGACCGCTGGAGAATCGAAGAGCATCCAGGCAGCAATTGGGCGATGGATCAAGGCGGCTGGGTGGAAGGACTTAACGTTTACTACATCCACTCCAATGTGATCAAGAGCACGAACCGCGGCTACCTGCCGAATACGAGCCTTACGCTGGCGGCTGGCGCTAGCAAGACGTATTCGTTCAAATTCTTCAAAGTGGCAAGCGACGCAGCTGTGAAGGATGTGCTCTACAATGAAGGACTGATCGACGTCAGCGTCATTCCGGGCATGATCGTGCCGACGAATCAGACGGCGAAGTTCGATCTGCATACGTCGAAGACGATCAATTCGATCACGGCGCAATATCCATCCGAGACGACTATCACATCCTTGGGCACGACTGGCACGAATCACCGAATCTATCAACTCAACATGAGCCGCCTCGGGCCGAATAACATTACGGTCAACTACGGCAACGGGGAGAAGACGGTTCTCCAATTCTATGCGATCGAACCGATCGATGCGGCGCTGCAGCGGCACTCGACCTTCATGGTCAACAGCACGCAGTGGAACGTGCCGGGCGATATTCGCGACAAAGCGTTCGACGATTGGATGATGGACACGAAAGCGAAGCGCAACGTGTTCAACGGCTACTGGGGCTGGGGAGATGACTGGGGACTGACGCACGGCCAATTCCTCGCGGAGAAAAACGTTCAGACGCCGGTCGCTTCCGAGATTACGGCTGTCGACGCATACTTGGAGACGACGATCTGGACGAATCTGATGAGCGGCCATCATACCGATTATCTGGTTCCGGACTTCTTGATGCCGTCGCCGAATACGACGCCGACTTATCGGGGATATGCATATCCGCATATCTATAACACGTACTTCAGCATGTACAAAATCGCGAATCTGTACCCGAATCTCGTCACGTACAAGAATACGAAGCAGACGTACTTGCTGCGAGCTTATAACATCTTCAAAGCGCTGTACGACGGTCCGGTCGCTTACAACTGGAATACAGGCCTCATGGGCGAGTTGACGACGCCGGATCTCATCAAGGCGCTTCAGGATGAGGGTTATACCTCGCAGGCGCAGGATGTCATCAGCAAGATGGCGACGAAGTACAACAATTTTGCCAATACGAAGTATCCGTACGGCTCCGAGTATAACTACGATAATACCGGCGAAGAAGCGGTCTACACATTGGCGAAGATGAACAACAATACGAGCATTAAGAGTAAAATCAACACAAAAACGCGCGCGGCGAGAGGTCAGATGCCAGTCTGGTACTATTACGCGGATCCGGTTACGATTACGGGCGAGAACTGGTGGAACTTCCAGTACACGGTGTCGCTGGCTGGCTATGCGATGGACGATTGGACGCGGAATCACTCGGCAACGCCAGAGTTGGATCAACGGTTATCCTATGCTGCGAAGATCGCCAACATCAGCGCGATCAACTCCGGCCAGATCAGCTCCGATCCAGCCAATATCGGCGCGGTTGCTTGGACGTACCAAGCGGAGAAGGGCAACTATGGCGCGCTTGGCGTAGGCGGCGGTCCGCTGCAGAACGGCTGGCGCGGCATGAGCGGCGAGGCGGATCTCGGTCTGTTCGGCGCCATCAAAATCCTCAGTTCCGACGTTGCAGTCGATCCGATCTTCGGTCTGTACTGCTACGGCTGCGATGCTGCAGCCAGCGGTTCGAGTTATGTGGTCGTACCGAAGGACGGCGTGAATCAGCGAATTAATCTCATTACGCAGAAGCTGGGGCTTGAAATCAATCGTGACAAGTTCGTATCGGCAACGTTGGCGCTGGCGAAGAACAACGTCGCCTTCACGCTTAAGAATGTCACGCCGGGAACGGCACATACGACGAAGCTGACGTTGTCGGGCCTGACGGCTGGCAGCTATGACGTACTTGTAGGCGGTACAGTCGTCGGACAATTGAATGCAACAGGAACGAGTGCAACGGTGAACCTGTCGATTGGCACAGCTGCAACTTACGATGTAGTGCTGCAGCCAGGAACGGGTACGCCTCCGACACAGACAGGTGAAGTCGTAGCGTACTACAAGTTCGACGAGACGAGCGGCACTTCGGCTGCTGATGCATCCGGCAACAACAGAACGGCAACGGTGACGAGCGGTACGTGGGCAGCCGGCAAGTCCAGCAACGCGCTGTCGTTGAACGGCACGAGCGGCTATGCGAGTCTGCCGGCGGGGCTGCTGAGCTCGGTTAACGACTTTACGATCTCGACTTGGGTGAAGGTGAACACGAACAGTGATTGGGCGCGTATTTTTGATTTTGGCACGGGTACGACCTCGTACATGTTCTTAGCGCCGCAGACGGGCAGCGGCGGCAATCTTCGCTTCGCTATCACCAACTCCGGCAACGGTTCGGAGCAGCAGATCACCGCTTCGTCGCCGCTTGCGACAGGGGTATGGAAGCACGTCGCTGTTACGCTGTCGGGAACGACAGGCATTCTGTACGTGGATGGGATAGAAGTGGCGCGCAACTCGAACATGACATTGAAGCCATCGAGCCTTGGTTCGACGACGCTGAACTACATCGGCCGGTCGAACTGGAGCGACCCGTATTTGAACGGCATGATCGACGATTTCAAGATTTATAACCGAGCACTCAGCGCATCCGAGATAGCCACTGCTTCCAGCGGCAGCGGCGGCGGCGGCGGCGGAAATACGACTCCGCAGGACATCTCGAGCCTTGGCACCGCATCGACGTCGTTCGTCTCCTCGTGGGAGAGTCTGACGGGTCTTAATGACGGCTACGCACCTACAAGTTCTAGCGACCGCGGGCACTCTGTCTACGGCAACTGGGACAATCCGAACACGACGCAGTGGGTACAGTACGATTTTGCGCAAAATGTAACGCTCTCCAGCACCGATATCTATTGGTTCGATGACGATCAAGGCATCGATCTGCCGGCTTCCTATACGATTCAGTATTGGAACGGCAGCGCTTGGGTCAACGTCGCCAATCCAGTCGGTCTTGGCGTCCTGGCTAACCAATACAACAAGACGACGTTCACAGCTGTGACGACGACGAAGATTCGAATCAACATCGTTGCGAAGGCAACGACGTCGACGGGGATCGAGTCTTGGAAGGTGTTTGGGACGGTGTAATGGATAGGCAATAAATCAATTTATAACGGAAGAACGCTTCGCTTCATTCTATCGAATGGAGTCGGGGCGTTCTTTCATTTCGAATGTGCCTAAGCCTGTACCAACAGCAGTCTGCCTGCCTCACGTCAGTATAAAATCGTAATTTAGTTATATCTATAGTGATTATTTATTATTTATCTCCGTAATATGGAGCAGTTATAATCAAGCTGAATCCGAATTTAGTTTTATCATGAACAACGTCGATGATGATAGATGACGAATGGCAAGTCATGCATGCGTGAGGAGAGATGAATATGTCAGCGAATGAGATGAAGGGCGCCGAATTGGCCTCCATGCTGAAGAGCAAGATGCAATTGACAAAAACGAACAGTGTAGAGGCACCGTGGTTGAATCTATCTGAAGAAGATATGGAGTGGTGGCGCGATGCCAAGCTCGGTTTCTTCTTCCACTGGGGGCTGTACTCCTTGCTCGGACGCGGGGAATGGGCGATGTTCAACGAACAAATAACCGTGGAGGAGTACGCGAAGCTGGCGGATCAATTCCAGCCGACCCAATTCAACGCATCGGAGTGGGCAGAACTGGCAGCGGATGCGGGCATGCGTTATGCGGTCATGGTGACGCGCCATCACGACGGCTTCGCGATGTGGGACAGTCCTGGCAGCTATGGTCAATTTCATAGCGGGAATAGCGCTGCGAGGCGCGACTTCGTGAAGGAATACACGGATGCGTTTCGCCAAGCCGGTCTTCGGACAGGCCTCTACTACTCCCCGATGGATTGGCGGTTCCCCGGTTACTTCAAGCCGAAGGAACTGGCAGACAATGCGGCGCTGTTGAAACGTCAAGGCTATGAGCAGGTGGAGGAGCTGATTACGCGGTACGGTCAGATCGATATACTCTGGTACGACGGAGGCTGGCTGGCGCATTCCGGTACGGATGCCGATGCGGCGTGGTTCTGGGAACCGATTCGACTGAATGAGATGGTAAGAAGCCATCAGCCGCAATGCGTCATTAGTCCGCGCTCCGGATGGGTGGGGGATTTCCAATGCGACGAAGGGACGCACGAGACCAGGGGCGAGATTATTCCGTTCGATTGGGAGAAATGTTTCTCGATCGCACCCTTCTGGTCCTACGATGCCGAGGAGCGCGTCCTGCCGATCGAGCAAATCATTCGGCTCATGATCGACTGTTTCATCCGCGGAGGCAATGTGCTGCTTAATGTTGCGCCTAGTCCGGAAGGTATCATACCGGTCAGTCAGCAGGAGCAGCTTAAACTTATCGGTCAGTTCATGAAGAAGAATGGAGAAGCCATCTACGGGACGCGTCCAGGGCCTCTTCAGCCAGTCGATCGCGTGTATGGCATGACGAACAAGGACAATTATTATTACCTTCACATCCTGGATGCCGAAGCGTTCGAAGGCATTCGGCTGCCCGCACTGCCCGGCACAATCATCCGATGCGAGCTGCTGGACGGCAGTCCGGTTCCATTCGAGCAAAGTCGGGAAGGCGTTGTCATTACAGTTTCCAGCGACAGAATCGAGCCGTACGACACCGTTGTTCGATTAACCATGTCATTTGACTAAGCGTCCTAATAGTCCATGAACTAGCCATAGAAGCGGCGATGCAGCAATTGTCTGCATCGCCGCATGTCGTTAATAACGTGTCAGCTTCTATTCACATTTGGTTGCGACGAAATTGGTAGGGCGTTACCCCGTACTTTTCCTTGAAAAGTTTAATGAAATATTGCGGCTTCTTGTAGCCTACCATGAGCGAAATATCTACGATGTGCAGCGTAGATTCACGAAGCAGCTGCGTCGCTCTCTCCAGCCGTTTGGCGAGCAGGAAATCGGATAGATTCTCTCCGGTTTCCTGCTTATAGTATTTGGAGCTCTTTTGTTTACTCCATCCATTATGAGTTCTCGCGCCACTGACTCGGCGAAACGCCATTCACTTTCTTGAACATCTTCGAGAAGAGGAACGGATCGGTATACCCGACGGAACGGGAGACGTCGCTAATGGATAGGCTGCGGTTTCTAAGAAGAGCGGCGGCCCGTTTCATGCGGAAGTGCAGCAAGTACATTTGCAGAGAAAGCCCGTACTGCTCCTGGAATAGGCTCGATAAATAAGTGCGGTTTAGCCCAATGTAATCGGCAATTTGCCTTACGGTGATTTTCTGGCTGTAGTTGTGCTCGATCCATTCCGTCGCTTTGCGTACGTAGGCCTCTTTAGAAGGTGAAGAAGAGACGATTGCGGGCGCGTCGGCGCATTCCATTAATTCGGCGAGGAAGCGGTAGAGCAAGCTTTGAAACATCAGCTCATAGCTTTTGCGGCTTTTTGCTGCGATCAACTCGGCATGCAGGGTCTCGAAGAAGATGGAGTCGTCGCGCACGCGGAATACGGGACTGGCCTCATCCAGACCGGCCGATTCCATGAATGATCGGGCCTGGATGCCTCTGAAACCAAGCCAAGTATAAATCCAAGGATCTTCCTTATTGGCTTCATATTGAACGATGACGCCCGGAGGAATGAGAAAGCCTTGCTTGGCCGACAACGAATACGACTCCCCGTTGATTCTGAACGTACCTTTCCCGCTATGAATGTAGTGAATGATATAGGAATCGCGCACCCCGGGCCCCCATGCATGGAGCGGTTCGCATTCTTCGCGCCCATGGAACAGAAGGTTCAAGTCGAGCTGCCGATTAAGTGCTTGATCAAGCAGCATGATTTCAATTTTGCCCATTCGAATTACGCTCCTGATGAAGGATTTGTTTGAAGCTTTGCTCGTATTATAACAAGCGATATGTCTATTTCGGAAGATGAATGCGCTAACAATCTGGCATTATGACAGGTACAGGCGGGGTTATTCTATGTTGATTTCGTTGCAATGCCGCTATAGTGAATATAGTCCATTACACGAATGAAGGAGGCATTTTCCCAATATGTCCAAAATTACGTTTATCGGTGCGGGCAGTACGGTTTTCGCTAAAAATGTGCTGGGCGATGTGATGCTGACGCCAGCGCTGGCAGGCTTCGAGCTGGCGCTATTCGATATCGATGCCGAGCGGCTGCGCGACTCGGAGCAGCTGCTGAACAATATTCGTCAGACGTCCGGCAGCAGCTGCACGATCAGAGCTTATTCCGACCGCAAGGAAGCGCTTCGCGGCGCCAAGTATGTCATTAACGCCATTCAAGTTGGCGGTTATGATCCGTGCACGATTACCGATTTCGAAATTCCTAAGAAGTACGGTCTGCGACAGACGATTGCGGACACGATCGGAATCGGCGGTATTTTTCGCAATTTGCGCACGATTCCTGTCATGCTGGATTTTGCGATGGACATCCAAGAGGTTTGTCCCGATGCATGGTTCCTGAACTACACCAACCCGATGGCGGTGCTTACCAATGTGATGACCAGCGTCGGCGGCGTGAAGACGGTCGGCCTGTGCCATAGCGTGCAAGTGTGCGTGCCGCACCTGTTCGATTCGCTTGGTCTATCGTTCGAAGGCGTAGAAGCGAAGATCGCCGGCATCAATCATATGGCTTGGCTGCTGGAAGCCAAGAAGGATGGTGTCGATCTGTATCCGGAGATTAAACGTCGTGCGATCGAGAAACAGAAGGAGAAGCATCATGATATGGTGCGCTTCGAGCTGATGCTGCGTTTCGGCTACTATGTGACCGAGTCCTCCGAGCATAATGCCGAATATCATCCGTATTTCATCAAACGGAATTATCCGGAGCTGATCGACCGCTTCAATATCCCGCTGGACGAGTACCCGCGTCGCTGCATTGAGCAAATAAAAGGCTGGCAGAGCATGCGGGAATCGCTGCTCGCGAGCCATAACCTGGAGCATCACCGCAGCCATGAATATGCTTCTTATATTATGGAGGCGATGGAGACGAACAAGCCTTTCAAGATCGGCGGCAACGTCCTCAACACCGGACTTATTACGAATCTGCCGAAAGAAGCCTGTGTCGAGGTACCGTGTCTCGTGGACGCTTCGGGCGTAACGCCAACCTATGTTGGCGATCTGCCTCCGCAGCTTGCGGCGCTCAATCGGACAAACATCAATACGCAGCTGTTGACGATTGAAGCGGCGGTAACCGGTAAGCGTGAGCATATTTACCATGCAGCGCTGCTTGATCCGCATACCTCCGCAGAGCTGTCGATCGATGATATCGTAGCCATGTGCGACGATCTGATCGAAGCGCATGGCAGCTGGCTGCCGGCGTACAAGTAACGATTTCCATGAATAGCAACGAGGCTCCCCGCATGATCTGGGAGCCTCGTTTATTCTGCTACGGAAGTGTTATTATCCTCCAGAAGCTTGGGGGCTTGGGGGTAGGTGTAATTCCTCCGGAATTCCCCCGGCGTCGTTCCCTCCATCTCGATGAACAGCTTATTGAAATAGCTGGCGCTCGGGTACCCGGATGCGAACGCGACCTGGTGGATCGGCATGAGCGGATCGCTGAGCAGCAGCTGCTTGCTCATCTGGATACGATACTTCGTCATATAGGCAAGCGGAGTCATCTTGGTCACTTTCTTAAACAAGCTGCAGAAGTAGTTGGGCGTAAGCCCCGATTTCTCGGCCCAATCCGACAGAACGAACGGAAGATGGGCCTCCTGCTGCATCCTCGGGAGAAGCGAAACAATGCTCTCCACATTCGAGACGCTTCTTCGGCCGGAGAAAGGAATCGCATGGGTCGTAAACTGCGCCAAGATGGAGTACGTCAACGTAGACAGCAGCGCCGGATTTGCAATGTCGTTCGCCTCGATCTCCTCTAATAGCAATAGAAACGCTCGCTCCAGAGACTCCGACTGGTGCAAGGTCCAGATCGAGGTTTCGTATATGCCTCTCTCCAACAGAAACTCCGCCAGCTTGCTGCCGTTGAACTGAAGCCAATAGATGATCCATGGATCTTCCTCCGACGTATAGTAACGCATTCGTTCATGCGGCACATGAACGAATGCATCCCCTTGCTTCAGCGTATAGGTTTTGCCATTGACCTCGATGAAGCCTTTGCCCTCGATGACGAAGTGCAAACTGAAATCCTTTAACCCGGCTTCGCGGGTGACATTATGGTTGTCTGGGCGCGTGTATTTGCCAATGGAGTGAGGAAAACAGAAAAATTGAAGTTCGTTGAACGGCGGCAGGAAGTAATGGCGAAACATGGCTTATTCATCTCCACAAATCGTAATATCGTTATATAGGACATCGAATATTGCTATTTTGTAATATACTACAAAGGTTGATTTCCGGGCCTGAATAATTATTCCAATTCGATCCTGAAGACTACAGGAACAGGGCTTTGTACCGTTGTTGTTCGAATCGATAACGCATCGCGATCTCGCTCCCAAGTCGGCTTTTCATCGAAACCAAGGATATGAATATCTCGGATAAGGCCATGGTAGTGTTTAGAGTGTTCTTTGAGCGCATGGATGCGCACGAGGCCGTCATCCGGGTATGCCATGACTGCTGCATAAAGATATTGCCCCTTTGTCGTGAAACGGATATCTGAACTTGTAAAAGCAGTGGTCGAACCGTCGGTGAATTGGCCTTCTCGAACCTCTGTCGGTCCCTCGCCGAACGTTTTCCAACACGCGGTTCCGTATATCGCATCCCCGTTGATCCGCAGCCAGTCTCCGACTGCAAGCAAGATCTCGCGATCCTCATCCGGTATCGTACCGTCCGCTTTGGGCCCGATATTGAGCAGCAGGCTGCCGTTCTTACTGACGATGTCGATTAAACTCTGAATGACTTCCAGCGAGGATTTATAATGATTGTCAGGCGTATAGCACCAGGAGTTTCTGGCGACGGCTGTATCGGTTTGCCAGAAGTACGATTTCAGCTCCGCAAACTGACCTCTCTCCACGTCCGGGACCGCAGTGCCAAACATATAAGCATCGTGTTTATAATTGATGGCAACCGGATATCCCCACTCAACGCCTCTATTATAGTAATAAGCCGCGAATTTCTTAAGGTAAGGTTTGAAAGCGGTCGTTTGAATCCACCAATCGAAGTAAAAAATTTTGGGCCGATATCGATCCACAAGCTCGCAGCAGCGAAGCAGCCAGTCATCTAAGAACGCTTGATTCGGCGGAGAACCGGCCAAGTCCTGGTGATCGGGTTCGGGCATCGCCGGCCAATAGAAATCTCCGCATGCCAGCGGTTCGACGATGTCCGAATCAAATTGCTTGCCGTGAGACATAAAGAACCAATGTTCCGCACGGTGGGATGAAACGCAAAACTCCAGACCTTTGTGCTCGAAGGCGGTTTTCATCTCCGCGAGAAGATCTTTGCCCGGGCCCATATCGTAAGCGTTAAACGGGGAAAGAGCGCTCTTATACATTTGAAAGCCATCGTGATGCTCAGCAACGGGCATGACGTACTTGGCTCCGCTGCGTATGAACAATTCAGCCCATTCTTCCGCGTCGAACCGCTCCGCTTTAAACATGGGGATGAAATCTTTGTATCCGAACTGTTTGTGTTCTCCGTAGGTGCGTATGTGGTGCTTGTACTCCTCTGAATCTTTTATATACATGTTGCGCGGATACCATTCGCCTCTGAACGCGGGTACCGAATAAACGCCCCAGTGAATAAAGATGCCGAATTTGGCTTTTCTATACCATGCGGGAACTTCAAACGCTGCGAGTGAGTCCCAATCGTCTCTGAATGGCCCATTCGAGATGGTATCTTCAATGGTTTGCAACTTCTTTGCTCTATCCATTCCGTATGTATTCCCCTCTCGGTTTTTTCTCTCTCATAATAATGAAATAGTATGACGGATAGAATGGATATTCCTCATACGATTTTGTAGATTACTAACTTTCTCTGAGGTTTGCTCAATTTATAACAAAGACCCCTACGATTAACAGGCCATCAAGTGCCAATTATTCGTAGGGGGCTTTGCCATTCATCTTGCAGCATCCTATCTAGCTTTCTCTTCTATACGCTTTAGGAGAATTGCCAAAAGTTTTCGTGAATTGACGCGTAAAATAATTGCTATCATTGAAGCCGCAATCGGATGCGATGTCGGCTATGCTAAGTTTGGTTTGCTTCAGCATGGTGCAAGCTCGCTCGAAGCGGAGTTTATGAAGATAAGCAATAGGGGTCGTTCGATAATAGGATTTAAAAATTCGGTTTAAGTGTCTGACCGAAATATCGGATTGGCTTGCGATTTCTTCGAGCGTGATGGGCTGGAGATAATGATCTTCAATATAAGAGATGGCATTCGCCAAATGCATAAGATTACTGTTCATGCCCTTGTCTTGATGATCGTATTGCCTTGACAGGTAAACGACAAGCTCCATGAATCGGGATTTCAACATCGTCTGATGTCCCTGATATTTGTTGATGTATTCATCACTCATTGCGGAGATTAGCGAAGAGACATATTCCAAGTTCGGAATCGATAAGCTCAGCTTGCTTTTATAAGAATGAATGCTGCGGTAGAACGGCTCCAAAATAAAGAGCGCCTGGTAGCCGTTTAACGTCCTTAGATCCGGACCCGCTGTATGAAGAAAATCGGATCGAAACATAATGTTGCAAATTTTAAAATCATGCGGATCTTTGTAAGCATGGAAGGTCTCTTCATTGATGACAAAAACATCGCCCTTCTTAATGAAGGAGCTCTCGCTGTTCACGATATGAGTAGCGTTGCCGTTCAATACGATCACGAGCTCGGAGAAGTCCAAATGCTTATGCAAGCCCAAGTCTTCGTCATGTTCTCCGTATTGAATAAAGAAGGGGAACTGCTCGTCCTTGGTAAACCACCCCAAAGAAGCGTTGAACATAGAATCAGCCCTTTGTCGGAAAAATATAGTCGGGATGTCTATATTATGCTATTCCATGACTCGAATATCAAGGATATTAGCCTGGGCCTATTATATAATGCAAACAGCAGCAGGAATTAAAGGGGAGTGATGTTGGTTTGTCTGCAATATCGCCTGCTGTTCCACGATGACCCGTTCTCTTTGCGATCATCTTGAACGAGGTGAGGCTCGCGTTCTTCAAGAGATTCGTGCAAGCGGTTTCATAGTGATCGCATTCCGCCGAACGGTAGGCTCGATGCGAACGGAGCTTGAGCAGGAATGCTTGCCGGGGCCAGTCGTCCTCAAAGTTGTTTGTTTTCTCGATGAAGCAGGAACAAGAAGAAATCGTTATAGGTTCGGGAGAATCCCATTTGCTTTCAACTGAAGTAGCAGGCGGTTTCACAGGCATATTCGTTGCCATGCATGCCGTAACGCCATTAGGGGAGAGCTCGCCGGCATTGTTTGATTGGTTCGATTATAGTCCGGCGGAGAAGTAATCGTATTGTCAAATAACGGAGGTGCAATCGGATGAGTAGAAAATGGTCTATCGTTCTAGCAGCCTTGTTGTCCTGCATGTTAGTGGTTACCGCATGCAGCGAGTCGGACAAAAACGAGAAGCAGATCGCGGAATCGGATTCCGCTGCAGAGACGGATTCTGCTGCAAGCTCGGATACAGCAAAGTCAGATCCAGTGAAGAAGGAACTGTCCGGAGAGTTGACGTTCTGGACCTTCGGAGCGGGAGATGCAATTGAAAAATTCTACGCATCGTTCTCCAAAGCGTATCCAAACGTGAAAGTGAATACACAGATACTCGCATGGGACGAAATGCAGAAGAACTTAAAGAATGCAATTGCGACAGGGACAGGCGGACCGGACGTCGTCATGACGGGTGCAGATTGGCTGGCGTCTTCCAATATGTATGCAGGTGTAGAAAATCTGCTGGAGCCTCCCTATAACGCTGGAGACATGAAAGACTTATGGACGGACTCCAACTGGAATCACTGGCTGTCGCTGGACGGCAAACGATTGATCGGTTTGCCGTGGGACACTGGGGCGACATTGTCTTGGTATCGAGCAGATCTGCTCGAAGAGAACGGCTACCCAAGCGATCCGAAGGAGCTTGCTTCCTACATGTCCAATCCGGAGCAATTTCTGGAGATGGCGAAAGCGCTTAGAGCGAAGGACATTTATCTGCTCGAATCAAACACGACAATCATGGACATCTATACCCCAGGTGAAGGTTTCTTTGATAGAAACCTGAACTTTATCCGAAACACCGACAAATATGTCGAAGGTCTGAAGCTTGCCCAGCAGGTGAAGCAGCTGGGACTTGCCTTTAACGACAGCGCTTTCTGGAGCGAACCGGGCAAACAAGCGATCGCAACCGGCAAAATCGCGATGGTTTATTACGCCAATTGGATCAGCGATACGATTAAATCTACGGCGCCGGATTTGGTCGGCAAATGGAGAGAGACTCATCTGCCGTTCGGCAATTCGGTTGCTGGCAGCGGATCGACGTTAGCCATCCTATCGCAAAGCAAGAATAAGGAGCTGGCTTGGGAATTCATCAAGTTCCTGCTTGCAACGGACGAGGGTCAGAAGGCTTGGATTGAAAGCGGCGGAGCGCCGGGCTACAAGCCGGCATGGTCATTCCCAGCATACAAGGAATTCACGACTCCTCTGACAGGCGACCAGAAAATAAATGAAATCAATGCGGAAGCGATGGAAAATGCCGTAAATACGTATATCTCGACTCCGTTGGACGCCACGGCGCAGGAAATCTGGAATAAAGGCATCGCCGAAGCGATCGAGAAGAACCAGGCTCCGAAAGCGGCCATTCAACAAATCGCCGATGACATCGAGAGAGCCGTCAAAGTCGACAAGGACAAGTTGAAAGCTGAACTAGGCATCCAGTAAATCGGTTTGCGGATCGGAAAGAATAATCAACGACGGATAGCGCCAATGATTTTGCACTTCGGCACGATCCGTTTTGATTCCCGGCAAGACGGTTCGAGCATCACAGGCACGACCGCGTAAGCGCAAATCTATTGCAGCGTTTCCGATTAGCCCGTCACCCGGCAGTCAAGAGGGACGGGTTTTCTTTTATTGCTGGCACGACGAATGTTTTGGATTACAGTGTAGGTTTGTTCAAGAAATAATAGATCCCTCTTGTTTTCTTCTCTGGAATGCCAACGTTATTATTATCTGTAGGTTCATCTAATGCTGTTTCTACAAGAAGAAATACACTCAACTATATGGGGTCGGCAAGGAGTGGAATACTTATAATGGGTAAGCAAGGGTTTAATCCATATCTTCCTTCATGGGAATACATCCCTGACGGGGAACCGCATGTGTTTAACGACAGAGTTTATGTATATGGCTCTCATGATCAGTTTAACGGACATGTTTTCTGTATGAACGATTATGTATGCTATTCGGCGCCCGTCGATGATCTGGCGGATTGGCGGTATGAAGGTGTCATTTACAATAAAACAGACGATCCACTCAATACGGAGGGCAATATGTGTCTGTATGCGCCGGACGTCACCGTTGGACCGGACGGACGATATTATCTGTACTACGTTCTCGACAAGGTTTCCATTGTGTCGGTAGCGGTATGCGATACTCCGGCCGGCAAATACGAATTTTACGGCTATGTGCATTATTCCGACGGAACTCGCCTTGGGGAAAGAGAAGGCGATCAGCCTCAATTCGATCCAGGCGTCATGACCGAAGGGGAGAGAACCTATCTGTACACCGGTTTCTGTGGATTTGGCGACAAGTCAAGAATAGGAGCCATGGCTGCTGTAATCGGTCCGGATATGCTCACGATTGTGGAAGAACCTGTGTTAATTGCACCTAGTCAGCCTTACAGCGAAGGCAGCGGATACGAAGGACATGAGTTTTTTGAGGCGCCGTCTATTCGAAAAAAAGGCGATACGTATTATTTCATCTATTCCTCGATCGTCATGCATGAACTGTGCTATGCAACCAGCAAGCATCCGACGCAAGGATTCGTCTATCAAGGCGTCATCATAAGCAATAATGATCTCCATATCGATTCTTACAAACCTGCGAACAAGCCGATGTATTATGGCGGTAACAACCATGGCAGCATTGTTGAAATTGGAGGAAAATGGTACATTTTCTATCACAGACATACGAATGGAACGAGCTTCAGCCGGCAGGGCTGCATCGAGCCAATTTCATTCCGGGATGACGGGACGATCCCTCAAGTCGAGATGACTTCATGCGGGGCCAATGGAGGCGCGCTTGACGGACGAGGAGAATATCCGGCGTATCTGGCATGCAATCTATTCTGCAATGACGAGGAAACCTATTCCGGCACATTCGGTGCATGGATGGATGGCCGATTCCCCAAAATCACGCAGGATGGCAAAGACGGCGATGAAGAAGTCGGATACATTGCCAATATGCGGGACTCCGCTACGGCGGGATTCAAATACTTTCAATGCAATGGCGTTAAGAGAGTCACAATCAAGGTCCGCGGGTATTGCCGCGGCGCCTTTGATGTAAAGACGTCGTGGGACGGACCTGCCCTCGGCAAGATACCGGTTGACTTTACGAATGTATGGACAGCATATACGGCTGATATCGTCATTCCGGACGGCGTACAGGCCTTGTATTTCACTTATACGGGCATTGGCAATGCCAGCCTGGCATCCTTTATACTGGAATAATCAGAATACTCCTTTCCGACAAAATCTCATCCATGAGATACGGAAGGAGTATTTTTTCATGGGTGGATATTTTCATACAAGATGTTAAAGTGAAATCAGACAATCATATTTTATTTAGGAGAATGAATATGGCAGAAAAGTTTGATCCCGGTAGCGATCTTTGTGTGGAGCTGCATGCAATGTCCAATCTCCATTTCTCTTTTCAGATTTACGGTATCCATTGGCGAAGAGTCCGACAAGGCTGGTCTTATCAGGAACACGAGCATCCGCTGCTGGAACTTAATTTGGTACTGGAAGGTACCCAAGTGACGAGGGTTGGAGACAAGGAATATGTGCAGGGTCCGGGAGACTTACTGCTTATACCGCCAGGGTGGTCGCATGCCAGCAGGGCTGAAGGGACCGGTGACATGACCTTCTTCTGCCTTCACTTGAACATTGACGATCACTTCATGACAGAGCCCCTTTATCATTTAACAGATATTCTTCACCTTAAAGACTCTGACTTTACGATGCGGCTCAGACCAATGCTTGACATATTTATAGAAGAAGCTTCCCGTCCGTCGGGAATCCCCACATCGTATCATCGAGTCAAGATCCAAGCGAATTCTCTTAACCTGATCGCCGCTCTAAGCGAGATGCTAATGAATGATGAGAGCGGGTTGGCAAATAAGGAGTTTAATGATGCGGAACGGAGAACGATGCTGGGAGCGGTCATGATGAGAGAGCAGACGATGATGGAGAAACGCGTGCAGGATCTGTTCTATGGAACGCTTGGCGCGGACGCGTCGAATACCTATGAAGCGCTGCTCCCATCCTATCGCTGGATCAGCGTCTGTTCGCTTTCCAGGCGGGACACCTTTTATTGGGATAACAAAGATCGGGCTTACGCAAGGTCTTTGTTGGAGGAGGCATTGTCCCCCTTGGGCTCGGTCGTCATAATCGATGATTTAGTAATGACAGCCGTCGTATTCTCCAATCAAATATCGGTCCCGCCCGTCGAGCAGAAAATGCTGGAAGCGGAGAAGAGCCTCCAGACCAATGTGGACCCAAATCTTAATTTGGGCTTCGGAGGCATAGCCTCGGATTTGCGAGAAGTCGGCTCCATGTACGAGCAGAGTCTTAGAGCATTCACGGCTGATTCCCTGGATACTGCATCAGGAGGCAGAACGGTCGAATTCGTGAATCGGATCATCCGGCTCGCGATGAATCGGCTAGAGACGGAATACGCGAACGAGGACTTCTCGCTTGGCGAACTGGCGGAGTCTCTCAGCATCACGCCAAATTATTTAAGCGCGTTGTTCACATCCGAGACAGGCATTGCATTTACCCAGCATTTGACTCGCATACGGATGGAGCACGCGAAACGGCTTTTAAACGAAACGAAATTAAAGATTTATCAAATCTGCCAAGAGGTAGGTTATTCGGATCAGTCCTATTTCAGCCGCCTCTTCAAATCGTTGGAAGGAATGAGTCCTTACGATTATCGAGCGCAATTGAAAATTCAAGGCCCAAAAAACTAAGCGTAGATAAGTTCAAGAAATGATAGATCGCTCGCATTCTCTCCCACCAAACAGAGGTGATATAACTATAAGAAATAGAAGGCTTCTCTTTCGCATGGGAGAGAGGCCTTTGGTTTTATAGTGGAAGAATTAATCGCAAGAAGAGGTGATCGCTTGTATAAGGTGCTCGTTGTGGATGACGAACCGTTGATGCTGGAAGGCTGGGAAACAATGGTGGACTGGGAAGGCCACGGCTACGAACTGTGCGGAACATCGACCAACGGAGAGGATGCGCTCGCATTGATTCAAGCCTATGATCCGGATCTGGTTGTTACCGATATTCGAATGCCTGTTCTCGATGGGCTGCAACTCATTCGCGCGATGAAGGAAGAACTGGGACACAACGCCATAGCCGTTATTATGAGCGGTTATTCTGAATTCAGTTACGCGCAGCAGGCGCTCCGATATCAGGTGGAACATTATCTGTTGAAACCTCTCGTTACAGAAGAAATTCACAAGCTGTTGCTTGACCTTGCAGGTCCCTTGGAAGAAAGGCGATTGGCTCATGCGTCTGCGATCCAGGATCAAGCAGCTGCGATCTCCTCCGCCATTGTTAGTTTAATTCATGATAGGACGCCGGTTGCGGTGGATGAGGCCGCACGGCTGCTCGACGCGAGCGAACGAACGCGCTGCCGCTTGGTTATAGTCGAGCCGACAGCAGATCATCCAAGCGTAGGCGGAATAGAAGATTCCGGGGTTCATAGCAGCCTGCTTCAAGAGCTGCTGTGCGCATTCGCACAAGATTGTTTCGGGGGCAGCACGAAGACATGGTTGTTCGAGGATGCACCGGGCCGTATCGGCTTGCTTGTATGCGATGACGTAGTGAGCGAGAATCAGCTCGATGCGCAGTTGGCAAAGACTAGACAAAAGCTCGGATGGCCGACTCAAAAGCTGGCGCTCTACTGCAGTGGAAGCGCTTACGGAATTGCTGGCGTACGCGATTTATATCGGCAGACGATGGAGATTCGCTGCCGTGTTTCAATGAAGGCCCATGCGGGCATACATGCATACCGTGAACGAGAGGCTTCCGGCGAATGGCGTTTGGATGACATTATGTCATATGCAAGGGCGCTCCTTCAGTCCATCGAAACGAGGGATAAGGAAAGCATCGAACGCACAATGAATGATTTGGTACATTTTTTCGAGAAGATCGGGGCCGAGGAGCACTGGATGAATACGACCATTCGGCATATCCATGGCGAGCTGCTTCGCAGGTATGCAGAATCGGAAGGCAACCCGGGAGAGGCGGCTGATTGGCTGCGTCAACTTCTGAGCGGAAGCGATTGTTCACATCAATTGATATGGACGGGGGATTCATTGAAGAAAGTGTGCATGCAAGCGGTTGATCGATTGTCGATGAGCGAGTTGCCGGCTCGCACTGCCGGCACCCCGATTTCAAAGGCGGTTGATTACTTAAAGGACCGCTTCCGTGAGAAAATTCGTCTTCAAGAGGTGGCGGACCGATTTCATTTGAGCGCAGCCTATTTCGGTCAGCAGTTCAAGCGAGAAACCGGATATGGCTTTCACGACTATATTCTCCGACTTAGGATCGAGGAAGCCCGCAGACTGCTTCGTCGGACCGATATGCTGGTGTCCGATATCGCTGCATCTCTTGGTTACCATGATACCGATTATTTCTCGGAAAAATTTAAAGCGGTTACTGGCGAGCTGCCTTCCTCCTATAAAAACAAGCGGCAAGGGTGATCTTGATGCGAATCCGACCGGCGATCCTTCATATCGTTAACGACATTCCCCTCAAATACAAATTTCTTCTAATTTATTTGCTCTGTGTGCTTCTTCCGATTATGACCATCAATATTCTCTTCTATCAGCGAAACTCGGCGGATATTCAAATTCGAGAGGAGGACAATCTGCGTAAGTCCATTGATCGGGCTTCCGGCGAGCTGCTCGGCATGATCGACGAGGGCGTCGCATTAAGTCGCTCTCTGGCAGGCGATGACTCGCTCTATGAAGCGCTTGATCGCACGTACGAGTCGCCAATCGATTACTACGGCGAATACTACGACTTGCTAAGGGATCGATTGACGCGTTATATGTCCCCCAAAATCGTAGAGGTCAGCATATTTACCGATAACGAATCGATTCAGAACGGCACGAGCTACCATGTATTCTCCAAAAGCTCGGATAATCTTCCTTGGCTCGATCGATTAATTCAAGCGAACGGGAACATTCAGGTTGTCGCTTATTATGAATCCGGAGGGCTTTACCCTGGTAAGCGTATTAGCATCGTCAGCAAAATGAACAACTACGTACAGTATTCGAAGTATGCCAAATATTTGCGAATTGACTTAAATATCGACAAGATGGACGACATACTCAATCGCGAGCTTGACAGCCTGCAGCTTCGCCTTGTCGATGACCAGAACCAGGTCGTGGCGGCAAGCGCTGGTATCGCGGAGCCGAATGCACCGATCACGAACAATCCTGCACTTTCTTCCCTCGACGTCAGATCGGGGTATGCAATGGAACGTGCGATCGGGGATTACAGCTACGTGAAAGGCTGGAAGCTGGTCGGAATCGCGGACACAAGGCGCATCGATAAATTGTTGAATGACTCTCAACACTTCATCATATGGCTGGCGGTCATTAGCACAGTGGTTCCTTCTCTGCTTATATTCATCATTCTGCTTTCCTACCACTATCGTGTGAAAAAGCTGTCCAGACACATGGAGAAGGTCCGGACCGAGCGGTTCGATATGATTGACATCAAAGAGGGGAGAGACGAGATTGGCGGGTTGATCCGTACGTTCAACGTCATGATCTCCAAGATTACCTCGCTCATCAACGATGTCTACAAATTGGAGATCAGGCAGAAAAGTCTGGAGTTGGAGCGGGTAAGCACCGAGCTCTCCATGCTGCAAAGCCAGGTGAACCCGCATTTTCTGTTCAATACGCTGAATGCGCTGCTGGTCGTCTGCACGAAGAAGGGATACTCCGACGTCACCGATATTATTAAGAACTTGTCGCTTCTTATGCGGCAGCTGCTTAGTCGTGTCGATGATCTCGTGCCTCTTCGGGAAGAGCTGGAATTGACATCGATGTACTTGCAGATCGAGAAATTTCGCTTCGGACATTTGTTTAATTACACGTTCGATATTGATCCGCAGGCGCTTTCGCTGCGAATTCCGCGAATGAGCATTCAACCGCTTGTCGAGAATGCATGCAAGCACGGACTGCAGGCCAGGAAGGACAATCGGACGATACATGTGACGGCGAGACTGACGGAGAGGGACTTGGTAGTGAACGTCATCGATAACGGCGTTGGCATGGAGAGGAGCAAGCTTCAGCAGTTAATGGAGAATATGCGATCCGAAGCGCGAAGAGACGACCATATCGGCCTTCGCAATGTTTATCGTCGATTAGAGCTGTTCTATAAAGGGATAGTCAGGTTTCACATCAGCAGCGATCCGGATAAGGGAACGGAGGCGGGGTTTCATATTCCGCTTCTTCAACTGAAGGCTGACGAATGGAAGAAGGAGGCGTGATCATGTATAAAGTGCTATTGGCTGACGACGAACCGTTTGCTCTTGAAGGGATGGAGCTGTTAGTCGATTGGGAAAAATGGGGGTTTCGAATTGATGGCGTTTATCTCAACGGGGAAGAAGCGATCGAACATATTCGGCATGATCCGCCTGACCTTGTAATTACCGATATTCGCATGCCCGTATTGGATGGTTTCGAGCTGATCGAGGAAACGCGACGGCTGGGGAATCATTCTACCATGTTCGTTATTTCCAGCGGCTATGACGATTTCGATTATGCGAAGCGAGCGATGCGTTTAGGTGTCAAAGAGTATTTGACCAAGCCTGTCATCGGATTGGATATCGATGAAGTGCTGGAGCGGGTGCACAAAGAGCTGCACGAACGGGAACGGCGCGAGCTCATTCGCGAAAGCGCAGATCGTTATACGATCAGACAAGCGCTGTCGACGCTGCTCTTCGTCGGCGAAGAGGAAGAAAAACAGGCTGCAATACGGAAACTGGCACAAATGAACGTCCAAGAAGCCTATTGGACCTATATACACATAGGAACGGATGCAGAGAGTGCAAGAAATGCTCGCGAAGCAGCGCTGGGATTGGCTGGAATGACTAGTCGTTATTATCTGATCGATAGCTCTAGGGGTTCGTTCGGTATCGTATTAGGCTTGGAGAAGCCTGAAGATATTACAGTAAGGTTGTTCGCAGAGCGGCTTCTTGCAGCTACGCAGGCGGTAGTCTCCGGACGAATCGAAATAGCTGTAGGCTGCATCGTTGACAATCTGAAGGGGTTATCCCAATGCTACGCCTGCGCAGTAGAGGCAGAACGGTTTCTTTTTTTCGGCGACTCCGCCATCGTTCATTATGAGGATATCAGGGGTAAAACGCTGTCCTTCGATCTCGGGGTGCTGAAGATGGTGGATACCATTGTCGATGTCATGGAGAACGGCAGTCCGGATGATCTTACTTGTGAGATTCGGGAAGCTTTCATCCATTTCGAACAGTTAATGACGCTGCCTGAATTGGTTGGCATCTTTGTAACGCAGGTTGTCTTGCAATGTGTTTCGGTCTGCAAGGTGTTGGGCGGCGACCAAGATCAACTGCTCAAACAAACCGGTCTGCTGGCCGCAGGAGAGCTTAGCGGCAATCGACAGGAATTAGCCGCCGCTTTAATCCGGTTCTGCTTGAAATGCCAGTCCGCCGTTGTCGATTTGCGGAGAAAACAGACCAGCGGCACAGTGGCCAAGGTGTTCGATTTTCTAAGTATGAATTTTAAGACAACCTTCACGATTAAAGAGCTCTCGGAACGTTTCTACCTTAACCCTGCTTATCTAGGTCAGTCGTTCTCGCGCAAATATGGCAAAGGCATTCTCGAATTCATTCACGATCTGCGCATTGAAGAAGCGAAGCGGCTGCTCCAAGAGACGGAAGACGCCGTGTTCGTAATCGCCGAAGTACTCGGTTATTGCGGTTATCAGCATTTCTTGAAGCAGTTCGAGAAACGACTTGGCATGAAGCCTTCTGATTACAGACTTATTTGTAAAGGACATTAAGAATGTATATTCTTAAACACCATAAACGATAGGGGATAGACCTTAAATCTGAATATTTTGCAAGCGCATACATTAACTCATAATTGGAAATGTAAAAACGAAATGTATTCATGAGGAGGAGTAGTAAATGGGGGTTGTCACAAGAAAGAAGCTGTGGGGCTCGCTGTCTCTCGGGCTTGCGCTTAGTCTCGCGCTCGCGGGCTGCAGCGGCGGCAGCGGCGATAACAATTCTTCCGACAGCAAGGAAACGACGACGAATGAGGCATCTAGTTCTTCAAACGACAGCGATACGTCAACCGCTCCCGCAGCTGACGATTTGAAACCGATTACGATTTCGGCGTTCATCGGTTCGCCGAATCAGGCGCCGACGGCAGATAATCGGATTTACAAGAAGATTAAGGACGAGCTTGGCGTGACGCTGAATATGGAATTCCTGGTCGGCGACCTGCAGCAGAAGCTGGGCGTTATGATCGCAGGCGGGGAGTATCCGGACCTCATTACCGCTGATCCGAAGCTTGTAACGGCGAAAGCGGTCATTCCGCTGGAAGATCTGATCGAGAAGTACGCTCCGAACCTGAAAGAGCATTATGCGGCGTACTGGAACCGGATGAAGGATTCCAGCGACGGTCATATTTATTGGCTCCCGAACTATGGCGCTTACACCGGAGAGACGCATAGCAACGTTTATCAAGGCCCGGCCTTCTGGGTTCAGAAGAAAGTACTTAAGGAAGCCGGCTTCCCGACGCCGAAGACGCTGGAGGATTACTTCAAGCTCATCAGCGACTATGAGGCGAAGCATCCAACGACGGAAGATGGCCAGCCAACGATCGGTTTCACGACGCTCGCGTATGATTGGCGCACGTTCCCGCTGACCAACGCGCCGGAGCACCTGAGCGGTCATGCGAACGACGGCGGCGTTGTGGTGGATAATGGAGTTGCCAAAGTATTCGCGACTGAGGATATGTCCAAGACTTATTATAAGAAGCTCAACGAAATCTATAATCAAGGCTTGATGGACAAAGAAGCCTTCGTACAGAACTATGACCAATACTTGGCGAAGATCGCTACGGGCCGCGTACTCGGCATGTTCGACCAGCACTGGAACTTCCAGCAGGGCGAGAACGAGCTGATCACTCAGAACAAGATCGGTGATACGTATGTAGCTTTCCCGCTGACTTACGACGGCGTTACGGATCACTACTACGATCGCGGCGTCATCAACTTGAATAACGGCTTCGGCATCAGCAAGGACGCGAAGGATCCAGAGCGTATCATCAAGTTCCTCAACGATATCATGACTGAAGACTGGCAGAAGACATTGCAATGGGGCGAAGAAGGCGTCGACTACCAGAAGGATGCCAGCGGCAAGTTCTCCCGCACGCCGGAACAGCGCAAGCAGCAGGAAGATACGACGTGGAAGCTTGCCAACAAAGCTGAGGCGCTCTTGGGCTACTTGCCGAAGATGGAAGGCACATACAGCGACGGCAATGCGACGGATGCGGGCAGCCAGCCAGAGGAGTTCTATGCAAATCTTAAGCCTGAAGATCGAGAGATTCTCGACGCTTACAAGCATACGACTTGGACGGACTTCTTCACTCCGGCTCCGGAGAACCCTGTTTATTATCCGGCATGGCAGATCGACTTGGTCGACGGCTCTGACGCGTCGGTCGCTAACAAGCAAATGACGGACGCTACGCTGAAGTTTTTGCCGAAAGCGATCATGTCAAGCGGCGACAAATTTGACTCTGTCTGGGATGAGTACGTCAATGCTTACAGCAAGATCAACGTAAAGGCGTACGAAGACCGGATTAATGAGCAAATCCAGTGGCGTATCCAGAACTGGACCAGCAAATAACAGAAGAAACGATAGGTTGCAGAAAGCGCCGGCAGCTCGCCGATGCTTTCTGCAACTGACGTTGTAAATACTTGCTTGGAAGATAGACAGGAGGAGAGAACGATGGCGAGCGCCCCGAAAGCCATTACATCCAAGACGGCTGCGAAGACTGCCGCACCAAGATCATCCCTATTCAAACGGATGCGCGGCCAGAAGCAGCTGATGCTGATGTCGCTGCCCATACTGTTATATGTTTTGTTATTTGCTTATTACCCTATCTGGGGTTGGACGATGGCGTTTCAGAAATGGCGGCCCGGGACACCTTTCTCCCAGCAGGAATGGGTCGGGTTCAAACATTTCAAATTCCTATTCAGAGACGATACGTTTCTATTGGTGCTGCGCAATACGCTCGGTATGAGTCTCATCAATATGGTGCTCGGCTTTGTCACCGCGATCGTATTCGCCATTTTGCTTAATGAAATCAAGAACAAGCTGTTCAAACGTTCGATACAGACCATCTCCTACCTTCCGCACTTTCTTTCGATGATTATCGTAACAGGCATCGTTGCGAATGCGCTGTCTGTAGACGGCGGTATTGTTAACGTAGTTCTCATGAAGCTTGGGTTCATTAACGAGCCGATCATGTGGCTCAGTAAACCGCACTACTTCTGGGGGATCGTAGGCGTTTCCCACGTATGGAAGGAAGTGGGCTGGAATGCGATTATTTATTTGGCGGCTATCACGTCCATTGATCCTTCGCTCTACGAAGCGGCTGAGATCGACGGGGCGAACCGATATAAGAAGATGCTTCACATCACCATGCCGGGAATCAAGTCGATCGTCATTATTTTGCTGATCATGAACCTCGGTTGGGTTATGGACGCTGGCGGCTTTGAAATGCAGTACCTGCTCGGCAACGGCGTCGTCGTCGACTGGTCGCAGACGATTGACATTTTCGTACTGAAATACGGCCTGCAGATTGGCAACTACTCGCTCGCAACCGCCGCCGGCATCTTTAAGACAGTTGTCAGCATTACGCTGATATTCGCTGCCAACACGATAGCCAAACGCTTTGGCGAAGATCGATTGATTTGAGGAGGACAAACCGATGAGAACGAGAACGCTTCGGCTGGAACCGGTTGTCTTCAACACGTTCAACGCCGTCATCATGATCGCGCTTGCGGTCGTTACGCTTTATCCTTTTCTGAATACGCTGGCCGTATCGTTTAACGCCGGCAACGATACGGTTCGCGGAGGCATCTATCTATGGCCTCGCATATGGACGTCTCAGAATTACAAGGCGGTATTCGCGGGCGGAACGCTCTATCACGCCTTCTGGGTATCGGTGGCAAGAACGGTTATCGCTACCGTGCTCAGCTTATTTCTGACTTCCATGCTGTCTTATGCGGTCAGCCGCAGGGAGTATGTATTCCGCAAGCCGGTTACGGTCCTCATTGTATTGACGATGTATTTCAATGCGGGACTCATCCCAAGCTATTTCCTGATGAAGGATCTCCATCTTCTGAATAGCTTCTGGGTCTATGTAATTCCCGGTTTGATCAGCGCTTTCAATATGATTGTCATTCGAACCTATATGCAGACGCTGCCGGAAGGACTGATCGAATCGGCCAGGGTGGACGGCGCGGGAGATTTCCGGACATTCTTCTCGATCATTCTGCCGCTTTGTCAGCCGGTTCTCGCTACCGTGGCGCTGTTCGTCGCGGTCGGGCAGTGGAATTCTTGGTTCGATACGTTCATCTATGCATCTTCCAAGCAAAGCTTGAGTACGCTGCAGTATGAGCTCATGAAGCTGCTGTCCTCTGCATCGATCTCGATCAGCAACCCATCCGTAGCAAATAGCAACAATCCGGGCGTTCACAACATGGTCACGCCGATGTCGATTCGTGCGTCCATAACGATCGTCGCATCCGTGCCGATTCTTATCGTGTATCCGTTCTTGCAGAAGTATTTCGTGCATGGCATGCAGCTCGGCAGCGTGAAGGAGTAGTAGTTCGATTGGAATCAAATGGAAGAACAAGCAAGGAGGAGGCTGTACAGCCCCTTCCTTGCTTTTTTTCGTTTGGTGAAAGAATAGATATCTCTGTAACCAATAGTGACTAACCGATAGGGGAGAGCAACCAACGAACTATAGTAAAATCCTTGCATGTCTCGTAGAATCGGATTATATTCATTCTCCCGTTTAGGGAATATAATTTATAGTCTAACAACCCACCGATTCTCTTAGGCGGCTGTCCCGTTAATGCTGTTCTGAAAAGGAGCTGGGCATATGAATGAGAAGTTCCGTCTGAATATTTTTAGAAAGTTTTTGTCCTCTTACATTCTCTTCCTTGTGATTACTCTTGTCAGCGGCATTATCAGCTATCGGTTCTCCGAAGAGGTCATTACCGACAGCTCGAAGACCACCAGCCTCATGATGCTCAATCAGAGCAAAGAATTCGTAGATCAACTGATGATGAATATCCAAAGCTTGTCCAAAGAGATTTCCACTAACGAGGACATTGCCAATTATGTGAATGGCGGCAGCGACGAGCAGGATGTTTATAACACCTGGAAGGCATGGAGAAGTCTTGCCCCCTATCATATCTCGAATAACATCATTCAAAACTTTTACCTCTACACCAACAGAAATGACGTAATCTTAACCCCTCAAGGAGCTTATGTGCGGCCTGATGATTTTTATAGCAGTTATCACTACACAGAAATGAATGCGCTTGCATGGCGTGATAACGTGCTGAACGCCTTCCACCAGGATGAGATTATGCCGTCAATGCCGTATGTGAGTACAGCCCAGCAGTCGAAGCTGAATGTTATCACTTATATGGATACGATCACCTACAGCCATAATACGGCTACCTTGGTCGTCATCATCGATGAGCGAGAGGTTCAAAAGCTGCTTAGCCGTAATATGGTCGAATACGGCGGGTGGGTTGAGCTAAGCGATGGCAGCGAGCATTCGATCGCTTCATACGGCGATAAGGAGGAGCTTGGCAGCCGCATTGATAGGGCCGACGACCAAGACATGATCATTATTCGAACCAAATCCGAGTTCAATGGCTGGACGTATACAGCCGGCTTGTCCAAAGCGAAGGTCATGAGCAAGGCGAATTATATACGGAACGTTATGCTTGTGCTTCTGCTGTGCACCACCTTCGTCGGGTTGATCATTGCTTTCTTATTCTCCCACCGCAACAGTGCGCCGCTGAATGAAATTGCGAGGCTGCTGAAGGATAACTTTGATTCGAGCGGCTATGCAGGCAAGAATGGGTTCGATTTCCTTAGGGGGAATGTAACGAAGCTGGTTCGGAACTATCACTCCTTGGAAGAGGAGATGTCGAAGCAGATTCCTGTTCTTCGAGAAGCTTATATTGGCAGGTTATTGTCCGGTAAGCTTAATGACCAAGAAATCGAATATGCGCATGAGCAATTAGGCATTCAGCTGAACGGACACGCTGGCCATGTCATGCTTGTGCATATTCTACGATCCAAGACCATTAATCAGTTGGAATACATTCCGCAGATGAATCTGTCCGGGGTCATCGTACGCAAAGTATTGGAAGAGATTCTAGATGAAGATATAATCGCAAGCGAAGAACGATCCGATCAATATTCGATCATTTGGACAACGGAGGCGCTTCCTCAAGGAACCGATCATCATCCTTTGAATGAAGTGCTGGAGAGGCTGGTAACGGTATTGTCCAGCCAATATGACCTTTCCATCCTTATTTATGTCGGAGGAGTTTTTCAGTCGTTAAGCGATATTTACCGTTCTCACTATGAGGCGAAGCAGGCCATGGAACAAGCCTCTTCATCGACATCCCCCATTATATGGTATGAACAGCTTCCGACTGAGTTGGGAAGCTTGTACTATCCGATCGATGTCGAGATGCGGTTAATGAGCGCTGTGAAGAATGGGGAACTCGCCGAGACGGAAGCGATCCTTCATCGTATCTTCGAGGAGAATCTGAAGGTGCGGCAGGTAAACGGTGAAATGTTCAAGCAGCTTATTTTCGAAATGAAAGGGACGATCTACAAGATCGTCTCGCAGTCGCCTCGAACAGCGCAATGCGCGAAGCTTCGCGAGGAGGTTCAAGCGATTAATCCTTGCGATCCCCCTGCTAATGTCAAAAATGAGCTCGATCGATCTTTCTTGCAGCTGTGCGGGCTGACGGACGCTGTCAACCATCATGATCAATACGTCATCGATCAGATTGTACATTTTCTGCAGAGCAATTATGCTTCTCCTCAACTCAGCCTGACGATGGCCTCCGACCATGTGCAGTTTCCGGAGAAGCAGGTGTCTCAGCTGTTCAAGAAGCATCTTGGCGAGACGTTCTCCGGTTATCTGGAGAGGCTGCGGATTGATCAGGCGACAGCTCTTCTGAAGGAAGGCGAACTGACGATCGAAGAGATAGCAGAGAGAACAGGTTATAATAGCGGACACGCTTTCCGGCGAGCCTTCAAACGGGTAACAGGCGCATCGCCAAGCATGTATCGTACGATCAGCAGCAGCGAAGAAGAGAAACACGAAGAGAAGGTAATATGAAAAGCACGTTACGAGAACCGCTCATTTGGAGCGGTTTTTTTCTATTCATAGCGCAAGTGTACGGTCAAGAGAACTGTACGGTGGCCGATTCGAAGCGATTGTACGGTGTTGGAGAAGTGTCCCTAGCGAAGGTCAGGGGACGGCGATACGATTAGGACGCCAAAGCACACAGCAAACGAAAAGAGGGTGGATCAAAATGAATGCGCTTCCGCTAGAGGCAGAGGGGAAACCGGCGGCTACGCACAAGGTTATCCGATCTAACAAATCGGCGTGGCAGAAGATTAAGCGCCATTGGCAGTTTTATTTGTTAGTTCTTATTCCTGTCGCTAATCTGATTATCTTCAAATACATTCCGATGTTTGGGGTTGTCATGGCGTTCAAGGAGTACAACGTGCTGAAGGGGATTTGGGGCAGTCCGTGGGTAGGGATGAAATACTTCGATCTGTTCTTCCACAATCCGTATTTCACGCAATTGCTTAAGAACACATTGGGTCTGAGCATCTATCATTTGATTATCGGGTTTCCGGGGCCGATTCTATTAGCCTTAGCCTTGAACGAAATTAAGAACGGGCTGTTCAAGAGAACGGTGCAGCTCGTTACGTATGCTCCTTACTTCATATCGACAGTCATTATGGTCTCGATCATCATGATGGTGCTTTCGCCAACGACAGGCATTCTCAAGTCGCTTATGGGTGAGCTCGGTTATCAGATTCCCAATATGCTAGGGATGCCGGCTTATTTTAAATCGATCTACGTATGGTCGGATTTGTGGCAGAACATCGGGTATGGCGCAATCATTTATTTGGCTGCGTTAGCCGGCGTTGATCCGCACCTGTATGAAGCCGCTCGAGTGGACGGCGCCTCCAGATTGCAGAAAATTCTCAACATCGATATACCGGGGATCCTCCCGACGGCAACGATTCTGTTGATCTTGAATGTTGGCGGCATTATGCAGGTCGGCTTCGAGAAGGTTTACTTGCTGCAGAACCCGCTGAATACAAGCTCGTCGGAAGTGATCTCGACCTATGTGTACAAGATCGGCTTACTGGATGCGAACTTCAGCTTCGGCGCCGCAGTCGGGTTGTTCAACTCGGTCGTTAATTTGATTCTGCTCGTGGCCGTCAATTTCATCGCCAAACGAATCTCGCAGAACAGCTTATGGTAAGGGGAGGAGATGAAGGTGATTCAATCTTCGAATATACGAACGAACAATGCCATTAGAGAATCATTCGGCGATCGCGTGTTTCTTGCAGGCATCTATGCCTTTCTAGGTTTGATTCTCGTTATTATTCTGCTGCCGCTGCTGCATATTGTAAGCGCTTCGTTCAGCAGCCCGATGGATGTCACATCGGGCAAAGTATGGATTTGGCCTGTGCATCCAACTTTAGCCGGTTATTCAGCGGTATTCCATAACAGCCAAATATGGCTGGGCTACTGGAACTCGATTATCTATACCGTGCTCGGTACGCTGATCAGCGTCATTATGACGATTATGATTGCATACCCCCTGTCTAGAAAATCATTCTATGGCCGTAACGTGCTCATGCTGTTGATCGTGTTCACGATGCTGTTCTCAGGAGGGATGATCCCTCTCTATCTGGTCATTAAACAGCTGCATATGATCGATACCCGCTGGGCGTTGGTCATACCGCAAGCACTCGCCGTATGGCAGGTTATTGTTGCAAGAACGTTCTTTCAGAGCACGATTCCGGATGAATTGGCGGAGGCAGCGGACTTGGATGGCTGCGGCGATATTAACTTTCTAATCCGGATCGTCATTCCTTTATCCAAACCGATTATCGCGGTCATGGTGCTCATGTTTGCCGTCGGGCAATGGAATGCGTATTTCGATGCTCTTATTTATCAGAAATCCCAATCGTTGTTCCCCTTGCAGCTTGTACTTCGCAATATTCTGATCCTTAACTCTGATGCGGGGAATACGACGGATCTGCAGCAGATGCTGGCCCGCCAGGGGATGAAGGATTTAATGAAATACTCGCTCATTGTTGTAGCAAGCCTGCCTGTGCTCATTATTTATCCTTTTGTCCAGAAGCACTTTGTGAAGGGCATGATGATCGGATCAATTAAGGGCTAATGATATTCACTCCCGTCTTGAGAGGGGGAATGCTTATCGAATCTAGAACTGGATCCATGGTTTAAGTAAAATCAATTCAGGGAGGTCAACAAATTGAAAAAACTTTCGATCGTATTGGCGATTTGCATGCTATCCGTCATGATGCTCAGCGCATGCTCCGGCAAAGACAGCAGCAATGGAAGCGAGGATAACTCTGCAGCCGATCAGACGTCTGATCAAGGAACAGATACAAGCGCCAGCGGACCGGTTGAGATTTCTCTCCAGGTACCTCAAGGGCCTGATACCGATTATGCTACCAATAAGTTCACGAAGCTGGTAGAAGACAAGCTGAACATTAAGATCGACTGGGTCATTGCGCCGATGGATGCGGCAACGGAGAAGCGGCAGCTCGCGCTTTCCAGCGGCGACTATCCGACTGCCTTCATCTCGCAGACGTGGATCGACCAATTCACGCCATCCGATCTGATGAAGCTCGGCAAGCAGGGCGTACTCGTTCCGCTGAACGATCTGATCGATCAGTATGCGCCGAACATTAAGAAAAATCTTACGGATAAGCCTGAAGTCAAGGCGGCATTGACGGCGCCGGACGGCAATATTTATGGACTCTCAGCCATCAACGAATGTTATCACTGCTCCTTCGGCAGCAAAATGTGGATCAATCAAGTTTGGCTTGACAAGCTGAACCTCGAGATGCCGAAGACAACGGAAGATTTCAAGAAGGTGCTGGAAGCCTTTAAGAACGATGACCCGAACGGCAACGGCAAGAAAGACGAGGTTCCGCTCAGCGGAGCGAACGGCAGCGCGGGAATGCGCGTCACAACGTTCTTGATGAATGCCTTTATTTATAACGATGATGCGAATTATCTAGAGATGAACAACGGCAAGGTTGATCTGGCTGCGATGCAGCCGCAATGGAAGGAAGGCTTGAAGTATATCGCTTCCTTATATAAAGAAGGCTTGATTGACCCTGGCGCCTTCACGCAAAATGGGGATGCCTACTATCAGCTGGGCAATCATGCCGATGTTTCCATGATCGGCGCAGCAGCAGCGATGCATCCGGCAATTTTCATCAATCTGGGAGCCAACCCGCTGCAGAAGGATTACCAGCCGGTTCCTCCTCTGACGGGGCCGCAAGGCGTGTCATTGGCGACATATGGACAGTCGATCAGCGGCTTTAACTTTGTCGTAACGAGCAAAGCGAACAAGGAACAGCAGATCGCGTTGATCAAGCTTGCCGATTATCTGGCTACCGAGGAAGGCACGACGCTCGAGACGATGGGCGAAGAAGGCGTGAACTGGAAGAAGGCGGACGCAACCGATATTGGTCTGGACGGCAATCCAGCCGCTTATGCAACGATTCAGCGCGAGTCAAAGCCAGACGATAAACCGCTTAACAACGCTTGGGGCGAGATCGGACCGTTCGTGAAGACGAAGGAGTACCGAGCGTCGTGGGGATCTCCGATGGATACGTTGACGCCTGCCGGCTATGAGAGAAGACTGTTTAACGCGACTCAGCTATACGACGGTCACCAGCCGAAGGAAGTGTTCCCGAGCGTAGTCTATATGGATGAAACAACGAACACGGAAGCTTCACTGCTTCAGACGAATATTAAAAAATACGTGGAAGAGAATATGCTCCAATTCATCACAGGCGCTAAGGATATCGACAGCAGCTGGGATTCATACATCTCCGGCTTCAAGAACCTTAAGGTTGACCGCTTGATGGAGCTTTATCAGCAGGCGCTGGATAACATGAAGAAGTAGCGGGTCTGTAGAGAGGCACGCTCAATGATGGGGTGAAGCCGCTTTACACAAGCAATATCAGAAACAAGCAGAAAGCTTCTCAGTCATCCTTACGGATGGCTGGGAGGCTTTTATCGGTATGTATAGAGAGATTTATCAACAGTCGCGAGACGATATTTTCGTAAGAAACATTTGTTCGCATACTGCCATCTGCCAGAAAGTTGGGCTACAATAGGAAGCAGAGATGTTGATAGAATAGTTTGATTGGCTATAGAACAATAGATTCACTACCATACCACTATTAAATGGAGCGTGACGAACGAATGAAGCTGTTTCATACGGCCGATTGGCATCTCGGCAAGCTCGTGCAAGGCGTCTATATGACGGACGACCAGCGTCATGCGCTGGAGCAATTCGTCCTAGCGGTCGCAGAAGAGAAGCCCGACGCGGTCATTATCGCGGGCGATCTGTACGATCGCGCGATTCCGCCGACGGAGGCGGTGGAGCTGCTCGACGAGCTGCTTCATAAGCTCGTGATCGTATGCGAGACGCCAGTGCTCGCGATCTCGGGCAACCACGACAGCCCGGACCGACTCGACTTCGGTACGCGGCTGATGGAGAGCCGGGGGCTGCATCTCGCAGGACGACTGCGTTCGGATTTGAAACCCGTCATCTTGAATGACGAGCATGGTCCCGTTCATGTTTATCTGATTCCGTATGCCGATCCGGCGCAGGTGCGGATTACGCTCGAGGACGAGACGATTCGCTCGCACGATGATGCGATGCGGGCAATTGCTGCGCGAATCGAAGCGGAGGCAGATCCGAATGCGAGGCGTATCCTCGTCGGACATCTCTTCGTGACGCCAGGCGGCGAACCGCAGCCGAATACGAGCGAGTCGGAACGACCGCTTGCGATCGGCGGAGCCGAGCATGTGAGCGCAGCTCACTTCAAGAGCTTCCATTATACGGCGCTTGGTCATCTTCATCAGGCGCATCACGTTGGCGATGAACGCATCCGTTATGCAGGGTCACCGCTCAAGTACTCGATTTCGGAGGAAAATCACCGCAAAGGCTGGCTGGTTGTCGAGCTCGACGAAGCGGGTAATACGACCGTTGAGAAGCGTGAAATCAAGCCGCTGCGCGACATGCGCCGCGTGTCGGCGTCGATTGAGGAAATTGAGACAGCGCATAAGCCAAGCGACGACTATGTGTTTGTCACTTTGTTAAACGACAATCCGGTGCTGTTCCCGATGGAGAAGGTTCGTGCGGTGTATCCGAATGCCCTGCATGTGGAGCGCCGTGTTCGGTCACTGTCGACGGATGATGCGGACGGCAGTGCAGAGACAGGGGACAATGCCGCAAGCCGACGAGACGCGGATCCGATTGATCTGTTCGCAAGCTTTTACCGCGAAGTGAAGGGCATGCCGTTGGAGGAAGACAAGCGCAAGCTGTTCGCCGAGACGTTCATGGACGTCATGAAGAAGGAGGGAGGCGCCGTATGAGACCGATTAAGCTTACGCTGAGTGCGTTCGGCCCGTACCGGGACGGCGAGACGATCGATTTCACGGAGCTTGGCGATCGCCGGTTGTTCGTCATTTCGGGCAATACAGGCGCCGGCAAAACGACGATCTTTGACGCGATCTGCTTCGCTCTCTATGGGGCGGCGAGCGGCGAAGATCGCGCGGAGACGCGGATGCTGCGAAGCCATTTTGCAGGCGATGATTCGTTTACGTCCGTGGAGTTTGATTTCGCCGTTGGGAAGCGGTCATACCGGGTGCTGCGCCAGCTGCCGCACCGTAAGGCGGGCAACAAGAGCGAGACGCCGGGTAAGGCCGAGCTGTACGAGACGACTTCAGGCGAAGCGGTGCCTTGTGTGGACCGATTCATGATTACGGATGTGAACAACAAGCTGGAGACGATCATCGGACTGACGAAGGATCAGTTCAGCCAGATCGTCATGCTGCCGCAGGGCGAATTCCGCAAGCTGCTCACATCCGATACGGATAATAAGGAAGACATTCTGCGGCGCATCTTCCGCACGGACCTGTATCGGAAGCTGGAAGAGCGGTTCCAGCAGCAGCATCGCGAGCTGAAGGACGAAGCGACGAAGGCGCGGACGCGCCTCGACGTTGTGATCGGGCAGGCGGGCGATACGCTTCCGCAGCGCGAGGAGAGCGCGCTCGCCGACGTGCTCGCGCAGCAATATCGCAGCGCGGCGCAGATGGTAGACGCGCTCGCGC
>NZ_BTCK01000007.1:0-176886 GCF_033239625.1 Paenibacillus sp. CCS19 | reverse complement strand
CTTGCATGTATTAGGCACGCCGCCAGCGTTCGTCCTGAGCCAGGATCAAACTCTCCATAAAAGTGGCCGAAGCCATTATAGAAGCTTGTTAGCTCATTTAAAACATTTAAACTGACAGTTTCGCTCGTTGTTCAGTTTTCAAAGAACAATTTCGACAACTTTTACATCTTACCAGATGTTAATCAGCGTGTCAATCATTTCTTTTTGCTTTGTTTCGACAACGTCCATTATCTTACCACATGACCGCGTGTCGTGCAAGCTCTTTTTTATCATTCATTTCGAAGATGTTATCTTCAAAACTTGATTTGTTATAAGCTCGCCGGCTTCATGTTTCTCGGCCGGAATTAGAATATACCATAGTCCGGCTACACATTGCAAGCACTTTCGACAAATTTCCCAAACTGAATCTGTCGAAAAATGAAGAAAGTTTCAAAACCGTGATGTATCGTGTCTGTAAAGGTGATTCTATCATTCTTTTATTACCCTGCATTTGTTAATATGATAGGTAGCACAGCAATTGAAGGAGCATCCGTAATGAACGTAATAATTATAGATGACGAGCGCATTGCATTAAACTACTTGGAACGACAATTAAGCACTTTCCCTAACGTATCGATTGTCGGCGCCTTTATGAACCCATTGCTTGCAATAGACGCCGTAAAGTCCCAGCGGCCGGATGCCGTATTCCTAGATATCGACTTGCCCGAGATGAATGGCATGGAGCTCGCCGAGCGCCTGCTCGAGATCTCCCCTTCTCTTCAAGTCATATTCGTAACGGCCTACAACCAGTTTGCTGTTCATGCATTTGAGATTAGCGCTGTCGACTACATAATGAAGCCTTACGAAGCCGGACGATTACAGAAAACGATTCAGCGTATTAATGAAAGACTAAACCTTCATATAGTTGATGAAACACTGGTTGAGTCGATATTGAAAGTACGAGTGATGCGTCAATTGATGCTCGAACCAGCTGGCGGCAGCGCAAAGCCTCTAAACTGGCGTACTGTCAAAGCGATGGAGCTGTTCCTATATTTACTTCAGCATCGCGGCCTGCTCGTCCGTAAATCCACGATTATCGATCAACTATGGCCTACTCATGATACCGATAAAGCTTATTCGCTGCTCTATTCCGCCGTGTATCAGATACGAAAAACACTTGCTGACTACCATGAACACTTTCAAATCGTCAATCAATCTGAGGGCTACATGCTCACGCTGCATCAGGTATGGCTGGATGCCGATCATTGGCAGAAGCAGCTCGATGACCTCGCTGAACTGGACGAAGGCTCAATCGCTTCCCATGAATCCGTCATGACGGAGTATACCGGCGATTACCTTCAGACCTATGATTACCTGTGGGCAGAAGGAGAGCGAGAACGGTTGCTTGGAAAGTGGCTTCTGCTTGCCCACCGTATTGGCCATTGGTATAGGGAAAACGGCAATCACGAGAAAGCGCTGACGATCTACTCTGAAATTTGTCATCGTTACCCAACTGTAGAAGATGCTCATTATAATGTAATGAAAATATATGCGGCACTCGGGAAGCAAACGGCAGTCGTACAGCAATACGAGCAGTTGTGCAGCATTATGACAGAGGAACTCGATGTGAGCCCAAGCGGTTATATAAGAGAGTGGTTCGACAGCTATATGCACCTCTCCTAATTCCTTATACGTTAAAAACGCGGCTGCACATGTCTTTCCAACATGTCCAGCCGCGCAAACAACTAACCTATTCTAAATCATTGCGTTCCTTATTCATCATTTGTGGAATGACGAACGATGCAACCGTTCCTTCTCCGGGATGACTCTTTATCGATAAGCCTCGCCCGTATCGGGCAAGCAATCGGCGATTCGTATTGGCCAGCCCGATTCCTCTTTTGCCCTTCCTCATCGGATCAAGCAGCTTATGGACCTCCGCTTCTTCCATCCCTTTGCCATCATCTTGCACTTCAATCCTCATACCGTCTTCTTGCCCGCTGATGCGAATGGTTACCTTACCGCCTTGAACCTGCTTCATCAGACCGTGCTTAACAGCGTTCTCCACCAGCGGCTGAATCGTCAGCGGCGGAAGCAAACCTCTCCTGTCAGCGTTCAACTCCCACTGAATTTGAAGTCTTTCCTCGAAACGTTCCTTCTCGATAAACAGATAAGCCTCAACAAGCTCCAGCTCGTGCGATAGCTCGACCAGCTCATCCGTATTTACGAAGTCGATGCTTATGCGCAGGAATGAAGCGAAAGCCTCACCCATTTTACGCATCCTATCCGTATCTACCGTGCTAAGCGCCATAATCGAATGCAGCGTATTGAATAGAAAATGCGGCTGAATCTGCGCTTGCAAATAAGCCGCTTCCATCCGCATCCGTTCATTAATGGATTGCTTCAGTCCCGTCCACGATCGAACCCGGTATTTCAATTCAACTGCATCAACCGGTTTGGTCACATAATCATTGGCACCCGCAAGGAATCCTGCATAGACGTCCACCGGCTGTGCACGTGCCGTGAGCAGCACAATCGGCAGTTCAGACAATGAATAACGTTCTCTTATCTTCTGAGCCAACTCGTATCCAGACATATGCGGCATCATCACATCCGCAATGAGCAAATCCCACTGCCGCTTCCCGATCAACTCTAACGCCTCATGCGCCGAGGAGGTAGTCGTGACAATGTAGGGCTCCGTGGAGAGAATACCGACGAGCACGCTCAAGTTAACAGGGTCGTCGTCGACGACAAGAATATTAGACTTGCCCTGATTCAGCAGCGCTGCATCATCTTCCAGCGCTGGCGCCAGCCTTATTGCTGCTGCGTCAAATACAGGCGGTACGATTGTTTCGATTGGAATCGCGATCTCTTCTGCCAGCAGGCTCGGGCTTGCCGGCACATGAGCGGCATCTGCCAACGCCAGGTCGAATCGGAATACCGAGCCAACCCCAAGCTCTGAACTGACCGTCAATGTCCCGCCATGCAGTTCCACTAGCTGCTTGCATATGCTTAATCCAAGACCGAGACCGCTGCCGTCTTCCATACCGCCATCGCCTTGTTCGTAAGGTGTGAACGCCTTAGTCTGCGTCGCTTCATCCATCCCAACGCCTGTATCGGATACAAGCACACCGAGACGGTCGCCTTTCCTTACAACCGACACCCGTATAATGCCTGTCTCAGTGAATTTGATCGCGTTATGGATCAGATTGTACAGAATCTGTACGACCCGCTTCTCGTCCGCCCATACCGGCGGCGTCGCTGCATCGATATTCATCACGAGCTGGACAGGCTTGCCCTTCACCATGAAGGAGAAAATATCGAATATAGCAGGAACGACCGATTGAACCGCAAACGCCTGGTACTGCAGCACAATTCGCTGCTCCTTCAAACGAGCCACGTCGAGCAGGTCCCCAAGCATGTGGGACATGCGCCGACTTATCGTAATGAGCAGTTCCATGCTCCGCAAGCTGTCTGCTTGCAGTCGATGCTTCTCCTTAACCATTATCGTCTCTGCAATATTCATGATGCCATGCAACGGCGTGCGAAGCTCATGCGACGTATTCGCCAGGAACTGGTCTTTCGCTTTATCCGCCCTACGCAGCTGCAAGTTAAGCTCTTCATTATCCCGAGAGTTGCGTATATACTTTTTGAACCAATAGGTTGAGAAACCAATAAGTCCAATAATAATATCGATCGGATAAAATACAGTCGTCACATTGTGCGCCGTCTCCACAAGGCTCCAAACGAAATTAGAAGTAGTGGTTGTAGCCAGTAATAACATGAAGATAATATCCGGATCGTCTTTGTTGACCACCATCCTGCCTACCAAATAGAGATACCAGGCAAACGGGATCAAATAAAAGGCATCAAAAACATGGAAGTGGACCAAAGTGTAAACTAGCCATGCAGGCGAAAACATTAAAAATACAGTAAATGCCGACAGGAGCAGCAAGTATGTATGCAATCCCCTAGGACGGGGTCTATTGGAAGCGAATCGCCCAAAGACATTCAATATGCAGTAGTTCTGCCATAGGAGCGCGATCAGTCTGATCTTAATCGTCCATGTGTAATTGATAGGGAGCCAGAGCGAGAGAATATTGTCGTGCCCACTCAGGATTGCAATGCTAAGAGACAGCATGAACAACGCTGCGACCAGCAGCGCCCGCTCCCTCGAATTGAATGAATAGAGGATGAGCGCATACAGCCCGTGAAGCAGCAAAATAATGAAAACGACCAGCTGAAAACCTATGGAATACCAGCGCGAATAATCAAGCGACGATTGAGCGCCGAAACGGATAGGCCGCGTAAGCCCTCCATTATAGGGCTCATCGTAGTTGGCGACACGTATTAGCAGTTCAATCTCGGTCGTCCCTTCATCTCCATAAGATGCCGTATATGAGACAGTACGAGGTGTATAGTCTTCAGCGGACGACGCATATTTGCCGAGCGCACTCGTTACGACCCCATTGATTTCAACTTCGGAAGAGGCTTGAATGCCCTGCAGCCAGAAGGTTACCGGCTCCCTGAGAGGATCAATCAGAATTCGCAATCGGTACGTCCCGTATCCATACGCTCGGTTGCCAGATATAGATCCCCAACTGCCTGGCACCTTGATTTCTCGATAGTCCTTCTGCTCCTGTGAGAGTAGTGACTGATGCGTCAGCAGCTGCCCAGGATACAGATCCCACTCGCCATTCAAGTAAACCGGCGGCTCTCCCTCCAGATCGATGCCGCGCAAATCAACCACGCCATTAACCGCTTGATGGGACGAAGACGTGGGAAATAGCTCCGACCATCCCCAGCGAAGTACAATAAGTACGATCGCTAACAGAAAAATAAATAGACTATGTTTGAACCGATAAGAGTGTAGTATTCGCATCATAACTCGTAGTTTCGACATGAATCGACCATATTCCTTTTCGACATTATTCGTCCATACGATGAAAAAAACCGTTCCTATCCGCTTACGCTTCATAGGAACGGTTATTGCTGCCGCTGGAGCCGGCCAATTTACTTCACGTCATCCTCCAGATCGTCTTTCCAATTCTCTCCGCCCTCTTCATTATGCACCGAGATGTGCGATACGGTTGCCTCTTGCACATCACCGAATGCCCAGTGCGAGGACGGCATGTCTGGGAAGATTGGTGCCAGACCCGTCAGCGGCCCGCGATACAGCATACGGTTAATCATCGTAACCGCTTCGGCACGCTTGATCTTATCGTTCGGCTTGAAGCTGCCGTCCGGATAACCTGTCAAGAATTTGCCGTTATAAAGCGCCTCAATGATCGAGCCTGCCCAATGCCCGGTCGTATCATTGAAATGGTTCAATGCACTGCTGCCAACGTTAATCTTCAGGAAGCGAGCCATTACTGCTGCTAGTTCTGCACGCGTTACAGGTGCATCCGGACGGAATGTGCCGTCCTGATAACCGCTGAAGAGACCGTATTTGGACGCTACTTTAATGTAACGGGTTGCCCAATGGCCTTCACGGATATCCGTATACGGGAGCGTATACGCGATGTCACTGTTATCGGTTAACCGTGCGACGATCGCTGCCAGCTCCGCACGCGTAAGCGAGCCGTTCGGCTTAAATTGTTTGTCCGGGTAACCGAGGATGTACCGATAATGCGACAGTTCCCCGAAACGGTCGGAGTAGATATGGATTGGCGTCGAAGCTTTCACGTTCACGCCCGAAACATTGAACTCCGCTTGAATCGAGACTGCCAATTCAGACTGCTCCAGGAGCGGCCATTGGACCGTCAGTTTCATGCTGCCCGACTGTCCGCCTGCAACATTGGCAACATCCCACACAATCGCATTGCCATTAACTTTGCCGCCTGCTGCATCAACGACAACAGCACCTTCAGGCAGCGTAACTTTCACTTGTCCCGATGACAGCGATGTCGAGGAATCATTCTTGTAGGTGACCGTAACTTGCGTCTGGCCGCCTTCTTTCACCGTATTCGCGTCAACGTTCAAGCTTAACGAAGCCTTAGGTTCTACTGCAACCGGAGGCACATACGCAGGTGTCTTGCGCAATTGGATGTCGTGTTTAACAATATCTTTGCCGACGGATATAACGGGACTCGTGTAGGTAACGTAACCATCCTTCGATACCGTCAGCACATAATCCGTATCCGGATAAACCATGTACGCATACAACCCGCTTGCGTCGCTGTACTGCACGGGACTAGCGTTATCATTCGGCGCGAAGCCGACAATTGGCGGCAGATTAACCACTGCGCCTGTGTCCGCGTAAGTAAGTACGACCTTCGCATTCTCAATTACAGCATGCGTATCTGCATCGGTGATCGTTCCGTATGGATCGATCAGTTCTTCGGCGATATTCATCTCGCCTGTAGCCGATACCTTAGCTGCTCCTTTGCCGATAACAATTTCTTTGCCGGAGTCGAAAACATAACGGAACTCCAGCTCATAGTCGCCAACCGTCAGTCCGTCTGCATGGAAGACGCCACTGACGTCAACCGCAAATGCTTTCGGATTGTTACTGCCGTCCAGAATGTAGTCACCGCCAGCTCGTTTCACATAGACGCTCATTCCTGACGTCATGTCAGATGTGAGCAGCGATCTCGAACCGTCCGACTGCTGCATGAACGCAATGCCGGTAATCGTCTCGTTAGCAGTGAATTTCTCCTCGCCAGAGCCGGTCACTTCACCGACTGCTGCCGTTTGATGGTAAGAAACCTGTTTGGTTGTGTCGCCTACTTGGACAGGCTGAACGATATCAACGTTATAGATGACATTCCCTTTCGGAACGATGACCTTATATGCGCCATTCTCATCCGTCAACACCGTTTCATCGAAATCAACGCCAGCTACAATCACGCCATCGCCATTCAGATCAAGCGTTACGCGAACGCCAGCACCCTGAACCGGTATGTTCTTATTGCTCTTAGAATCGAACCTCGTCACAATCCCTTCGACCGAAGCAGGCATGAACGTCACAATAATCTCGTCTTTAGCCGACAATCCGCGCACAGGATCGTACACGACCGCTTGAATCGGCAGATGTTGTTCAACGACGCCCGTAATTTGCGGCGAGCGATACGTAACTTCTGCTCGTCCCTGCGCATCTGTAACTGCGTTACTGCCGCCAATGAACAGCCCTTGGCCTGCTGGCGCTGTGAAATTAACCGCAACGCCTTCCACCGGCGTGCCATCCTCATCGGTCAGCACGGCCGTCAGTACAGTCGTCGACTTGCCGTCGCCTAACAGTTCCTTCGGATCAGCCGTCAGCGCAAGATCTGCTGCTGCAATCTTGAATTTGTTATCTCCGAGCTTCGTCTGCGATTCAGTCTGCAGCTCAGCGTTAGCGGCATCGGCCGCCGTGAACGTAACCGTGTACGTTCCGCTCTGCGTCGACTCCGGCAGCGTGAATATCGTATTCACCCATTGCTTATAGCCATCTGTCAAATAAGTCGAACCGTTGACTAGTTGAAGTGGTACAAGCGAGCCATCCACATTCGCCGTTACAGCTTGCGCGAGATGCGAGCTGATGGCCGACAGCTTCAACTGCTGCTCAGGCAGGGTCTTAATAATGGTCGGTTCACCTTGCCCCTTGTCGCCAACCCAACCTTCGAGCGGCTTCTGGAGGTTGATCGTAACTTCAACTGGCGCGCTCTTATGATCATCTTCGTCGGTAACGGTATAAGCAAAGCTGTCCACGCCTGCAGTAAATCCACCAGTTGGCGTATAGATCCACTGCGTTCCCGTCGAATCCGATGGCTCCTTCGTCAGCGTACCTTTCGCCGGATCGCTTTCAATCGTGTAGATCAAATAATCCGAGGTTGTTTCCGGATCGTTACCTTGTAGGGTAACGTTAATGGATGCCGTGCCTTCATCATTTGTATATACGAGCGGTACTGCTGTAGGCAGTCCTGCCGCTGCAACGTAAAACTTGTTATCCGCCAGCTTCAGGGACGATTCTGTCTGAAGAACAGTAATCGTTGCATCTGCTGCCGTGAATGTAACGGTATGGTTGCCGCCTGCCGTCCCTGCTGGAAGCACGAATGTCGTATTCTCCCACAGCTTATAGCCGTCTGCCGCCCAAGTCGCTGCATTCGCAAGTTGAAGTTGTACCGGCGTACCGTCCACATCCGCCGTTACAAAAGCTGCGAGATGCGAGCTAATAGCCGCCAGTTTCAACTCACGATCTGGCTGAGATTTGATTACCGTTGGATCGCCTTGTTGCTTGTCGCCGACCCATCCTTCCAGCGGTTTCTGGATATGAATGATAACCGTAACTGGGGTGCTCTTATGATCATCTTCATCCGTGACGGAATAAGTAAAACTGTCTGTGCCTGACGTAAAACCGGCTGCAAGCGTATAGATCCACAATGTGCCCGTCAAATCGGTTGGATCGCTCGTAAGCGTACCTTTCGATGGATCGCTCTCAATCGTAACCGTCAGCTTATTCTGCGGTGTTTCCGGATCGTTGCCTTGCAGCTTGACGTTGATTGACGCTGCGCCTTCATTATCTGTATAGACCAGCGGTACTGCAGTTGGCAATCCTGCCGCTGCAATATAGAACTTATTATCCGTCAGCTTATCGGACGCCTCGGTCTGAAGGGCTGGATTCGTTGCATTAGCAGCGGTGAACGTAACCGTATGGTTGCCGCTTGCCGTATCCGATGGAAGCACGAACGTTGTATTCTCCCACTTCTTGTAGCCGTCCGTCACCCAAGTCGATGCATTCACCAGCTGCAGCGAAACGGAGGCGCCGTCCACATTGGCCGTTACCGATGCTGCAAGATGCGAGCTGATTGCCGACAGCTTGAGTGCATGATCTGGCTGCGCCTTAATAATAGTCGAATCACCCTGCAGCTTGTCGCCGACCCATCCTTCCAGCGGTTTCTGAATATGGATCGTGACCGTTGCATTTGCACTCTTATGGTCATCTTCATCGGTAACCGTGTACGTAAATGTATCTGTACCCGACTTGAAATTAGACGAAGGCGTATAGATCCACTTCGTACCCGATGAATCAGACGAATCCTTCGTCAACGTACCTTTCGTCGGGTTGCCCTCGATTGTGTAAGTCAGCTTATCCGATGTTGTCTCAGGATCGCTGCCTTGCAGGGTCACCTTAATCGATGCCGCTCCTTCATTATCGGTGTAGTCTAAGGTCGAAGCAGTTGGCAATCCTGCTGCTGCGATATAAAACTTGTTATCTGCCAGCTTCAATGGCAATTCGGTCTGTACGACTGCACCTAGCGTGTCCGATGCCGTGAACGTAACGGTATGTGTACCGCTTGTCGTGTCCGATGGGAGCACGAACGTCGTGTTCACCCACAGCTTATATCCATCCGTTTGCCATGTCGAAGCGTTAGAAAGCTGAAGCGGAACAGCCGTTCCGTCTACATTCGCCGTCACAGATGCCGCGAGATGCGAGCTGATCGCAGATAGCTGCAGTCCATGATCCGGCTGTGCTTTGACTACCGTCGGATCGCCTTGTTGCTTATTGCCGACCCAGCCATCCAGCGGTTTCTGAATATCAATGACAACGTCTGCCGGCGTGCTCTTCTGATTGCCTTCGTCGATAACCGAATAAGTAAAGCTTTCCTTACCCGTAAATCCGTTGTCCGGCGTATAAATCCAAGCCGCTCCATGCGGATTCGTCGAGTCTGCCGCAAGCGTACCGTGTGTCGGCGCTGCTTCGATCACATAGGCCAGCTTGTCCGATGCGGACTCTGCATCACTGCCTTGCAGCACCACGTTAACCGCAGGCGTCCCCTCATCCACTGTATAAGTAACCGGAGCTGCAGTTGGGATGCCGTTGTAATTGATCTTCACTTGAGCGGACTGCGTAGAATCATGCATGCCGTCGCTGCCGATCCAAGTAAACGCTGGAACGACTCCATCTGCAAGATTAGCCACAGGCGTGAATACAAGCGTCGCAAGCTCGTTTGCCGTCAGAACAGCCGTTTGACCTGGAGCAATTGCTGTATTGCCAGCTCCTGTCTTCGTATACTTGAGCGTTCCGATGCTGGCAAAACCAGTCGGAACGGTTATACGTGCCTGCTGCAGCGTATCGCCGTCTGCATCCTCGAAAGAGGCTGCTTTAGCAAAATCATTCGTCGAGAATGCAGTCGGATTACCCTTCTGGCCATTCATGACGATGTCTTGCACAACCGGCGGGCGATTAATAATGATCGTAACCGTCTTCGACTCATGGGCGAATTGAAGACCGTCAGAGCCATTCCATTGGAACGATGTCGTACCTGTCGCATCTGTCTCAGGAATAAAGACAACATGCGCCGCTTGCGTTAACGACAGCTCCTGCCCCTCCGTAATATCCGTGTACTGTCCGGATCCATTATCAAGAGCCAGCTTGCCTTTCGATGAATCGGGAAGCGTAACGACCTTAACGCCTTCAATCGATTCACTGCCTGGATCGATATAATGAGCTGTAAAATCGCCGAGTGTAATCGGCAGCGTAAAATCGCCGAACTTGGCGATTTTCACAAAATCCTGTACCTCTGGCGAGCTGTTGATCGTAACTGTCGCATCATCGGTCGCGAATTTCGTCCCGTTGAAGCCGTTCCACTTGAACGTCACAGTCCCGTCGAAGCCCGCTGCTACTGGAACGAATGCCAGATTGGGCAGGTCGCCTGCCGGAATCAATTGACCAGCCGTAACAGGCGTCCCATTCAGTTGAAGGCTGCCCTTAGCCGAATCCGGCAGTTCAGAAATGCGAACCGACTGCAGATTCGTGCCGTTAGCCGCGCCGCCGTTCAGCTTGAAGTAATGATTTTGAAAGTCTGCCTTCGTAAACGCTGTAGGAGCAGAACGAAGACCCGACTTTGCAAAATCCTGCACAATCGGATCAAGCGTCGAGAACGTTACGACATGCTCCGCTTTACCCGGGTTTGTACCGCTCGTAGTATCTTTCGCACCGCCGTTGCTGCCGCGGTCATCGAATAGTACGACGTTAACGATGTACTCCTTGGCAGGATCGATGCCGGTGTCGGAGATGGTGATATTATTCCAGTTCACTTCCGTGCCCACTGCAGGAGTCGGGAACAGCTTCTGCTGGATGCCGAGGTTGCGTTCGATGACTTGACCGTTCACAACGGCTTTCTCAATGACGTTCACTTCTCCAGCAAAATTGTTGCCGGTTACTTTGGGCAGGAAGCTCGTATCAACCGTCACTTTGCCTTTCTCAACCTTGAGACCTGTTTTGGTGATCTCGCCTGTCGCCCGATCACCGCCGTCAATAATAAGCTGGCCCCAATCGATCGTCATCGACCAGTTCGTGTTTGGTGTGCTCGAGGTGGTCCGAACGTCTTGATAGTAGTGATGAATCGTTACGCCTACGAAGTTGTCGCCTAACCCAATGCGATCGAATTCGGTTGGCGAGAACGACAAGACTGTTGTATTCCATCTCGCGTCCTGACCAGATAACGTGCCTAGGTACGCCCGCTGAGGCATTTCTTTCTTATAGTTAGCACCGTTCGTTGAGCTGTCTGTACCGATGCCGGAAGCCTTCACAACCGTATTCCATTGGCTGCTGGTCGGCCATGTCGTATAGGAGCTGCCTAGCGCAATATCGGAAGCTTCGGACGAGAAGTAGACACGGTCCCATTCACCGCTTGCGGCCAGTGCCTCCTTATATTCATCCACATCATAAGCTCGGATGAGAAGCTGTGCGCTCTTGACTGGTTTCTTCGTAACACCCGTAATTTTGAAATCAATCGGGTATTTGGCATAGTTGTCGCCAGTCGCCTTATTCTGGTTCTTCAGACTAAGGTCCAAATCCCCATCGGCAACACTCGAGGCAGCGCCGCCGCCCCAGTTATCGGTATCTGTCATAAAGACAGCGCCAATCGATCCTGGATCAACAGCAGCTTCCGCCTGACTTGGCGGCACAAGCAGCGAGCCTGATAGCATCGCCCCCGTCAATGTTATGGCAAGAAGCTGATTGCGCAGCGATTTTCTGCCTAACTTGTTACCGTGATTTGTCCTTTCACTTAACACGCCAGTCTCCCCTTGTTCCCCCATATTTCCTCGGCTTTATCAGCCAGGAAGGTCTGACACTAATTGTAGCAATCAAAACTGTACAATTTTTGAACAAGAGTCTTTGGAACTAAAAAGCAACAACCTTTCATAGACCAACTTCCCTAATTTACCTGTGGTTCGAACAATAATTGATGCAGATCGTAGCCTTCTATCCCGTAAGTCAACAGAAGAAGCAATCGGATGCACATGTTTGCTCGATTATCGACCAACAACACAAAGACCGCTCCCTATGCGCTAGAGAGCGGTCTATTTCCTCGGCAATAATAATGTCTTCCTACTATATATAATGCGACTAGATTGTTGGCATGACATTCCCGCCCGAGACAGGAACATAGGCGCCCGTTATAAAGCTCGCAAGATCGGATGCCAGGAAGGCAACGACATTGGCGATTTCTTGGTCCGTACCCCGGCGGCGCAGCGGCACTTGACTGTCATAACCTTCACTGCGTTCAGTGCCATTCAAGCGATCCCGTTCGCTGATCGTCCAACCTGGCGCCACTTGGTTCACCGTAATCTGATATTCGCCAATCTCACGCGCCAATACGCGGCAAACACCATCCATTCCCCGTTTGCCCGCTACATAAGCCGACTGCGTCGGGAAATTCTGCATCGCACACTCCGTATTGATCGCAATGACGCGGCCGCCGCGTTGCTCAATCATATGCGGCACGAATGCTTTGGTCGCATGAACAAGCTGCAATACGGTTGTGTTGAATTGATCAACATAATCCGCTACATCCTGTTCAAGAACGGACGTCCATTTATATTGAGAAACAGCGTTAGCGACGACGATGTCCGGCAGTTGGAACTGCTCTGCCACCTGCGATTGCATTCGCTGAACCGATTCCAGCCGCCCCATATCCGCTTGCACGATAAACGCTTGACGGCCAAGCTGCTCAATCTCTTGCTGCAGTTGCTTCGCCTTCGCTTCACTGCTGTGGTAGTGAATGATAATATCGGCCCCGCTCTGCGCAAGCGTACGCGCAATGACACGTCCAAGCTCACCAGTTGCTCCTGTAACGAGCGCCGTCTTGTTGGATAGATCGATTGAAATCATACAGCAGCCAGCCTCCTAATCGTTGTTCGATGAGAAAACCGTCCTTGATAGGACGGTCAAGTCCATTCATACATTCGATTAATGCTGCACGATATCCTTCAATCCTTTGAGAAAACGGCTGGATGCATAGCAAATCTGACCGTTCGTCATTCGAATTTCCCGCTTCGACATATCGACCTCGGCGATATTGTCCTTGTTCACGACGTACGAGTTGTGGCAGCGATAGAAGCGGCTGTCCATCTCGAGAATATCTTTGAGCTTGCCGTAAAATTCGACTTGTCGATTGGTCGCGTGAAGAATGATTTTGTGCAGTTGGGAGGAGGTCTCAAAGAACAGGATGTCGCTGTAATCGACACCGATCATTTTGTCGCCGGACTTGGTCTGGAAAACCTTACGGTTGCTGTGCTTGTTCATAAGGTAACGTTGATTAGCCGTATCAATGCAATCGATGATTCGCCTCTGGATATCGGTGAATTTGTCCTTCGTTATATAGTCCATCGCTTCGACCTTATAAGTGAACGTAAGATACGTAAGCTCCGAGTGCGTCGTGATGAACACGATCGCTCCTTGGTTGTCATATTGGCGAATCTCCGCCCCGAGCGCAATACCGCTTTTATCTTCCTTCAGGTCCACATCGAGAAAATAAAGTCCCGTCACCTGATTGTTGCGCAAATAGTCGATCACATCTTCTGAATTTCCTGTCGATACGACGATCTTCATGTCCAGGTTCTCGATCATAATGTAGTCGGACACATACTTCGTAATCTGGCTGCGCTGCTGCGGATCATCTTCACAAATAAACACTTCAAGCATCGTCAATTCGCCTCCTTGCGTGGACTGGTCAACCAGTCATTCTAGATTTCGTCGTTACCGGCGCACTGTGCACCTCGAGCAGTTGGATGAACTCTCCGTTCAAAATCTGCGTATCGAGCGTTGTGCTCTCCGACTTGGCGACTATCTCCTTCAGGTTGCTAAGACCAAGCCCCCTATTCGTCCCTTTGGTCGAGAAGCCTCGTTCAAATATTCGGTAAAGCTCGGGCGTATTGCTGCGGCAGCTGTTCGTGACTGCAATGAGCACCGATGGATCCCGTTTAATGACGGCTACCCGTACGTTTGGCTTCTCGCATTGAATCGCTTCCTCTATTGCATTGTCCAGAATGATGCCAAGACAGCGACACAGCTGGACGGAATCCATATTGATCTGCTCAATCGGCTCTACGACTTCAATAACCGCATCGATCTTCAGCTCCTGCGCTTTGATCAGCTTGGAGGACAAGATGCCCTTAAGCTCCTGCAGCTTTACATTGTGCAGCGCGCCCAGCTTGTAGTTATTCGACTGCATCCCTTGGCTGATCGGCATGATTCGTTCATTGAAGTAGCGCGCCAATCGCTCCACGTCTCCCGAACGAATGTACTCCGACATCGTCAGCAGAATGTTGATATAGTCGTGGCGGAATTTCTGCATGTCCATATACAGCTGCTCCAGGTTCTCCGTATATTCCGTCAAACGATCATACTGTACCTGCCTATTCTGCAAATCGGTTTCTTTCATCATGATTCGAATGAGTACAAAGCAGACCCCGATTAGAAGAATGAAATAAAATAAGAACAAGATGCTATTCGCACGGATGTTCTCGTTCGAAAACCCTTGCTGCTGGCCGATCCATATATTCAAATAGAAAATGAGAAGGATAATGACCACCATCCCGGTAAGAAGGATACCGTAACGACGAAAGAATGGCTCATGATCTCGCATTGTTCCGAATAGATATCTTCCGAGGTAGCATAAAGCGAAGGTCAGCAGCATAATGCCGACTACTCCTTCGAGGAGATAATCATTCTGTATATCCGTGGTTGATAGATTAAAAAATTGCAGCATAAACAAATTGATTACATAATCGCTGACAACCAACATAATCATCGGAATGACGGCAATCGTGATGCTTAGCAGCCATCGTCGACACATGAAGTATAGGCAGCCTACCATAAATACTAATATGACAAGACTGCTCATCGCGCCTATCAGCGGCAATAGAGCCATTCCTATCGTTTGGAACCCTGCCATCATAATCAAGAAGAGGCCTACTCCGATTCTACGGTTCATTAATATCGGGATAGAGAAGCAGTATGTCGCCATCTGTATAAGCGAGGCTATAAACGTAATCATAACTAGCCACCTTTAATTAATTTATAAGAACGCTCCCGCTGTAATTGATTGGATTATCCTCACCTCTATGAATGAACTACAGAACCGAGTTTATATTAACCTTTATCGTAAATTATTGTCAATTAAGTTAGTTAAGTTAATAACGCAAAGAACCGCCCTCATCATGAGCTGATGAAGGCGGTTTATGGTAAAAGCTCCTGTTCTTTTTTTATTGTAAAATGACTATTTGCTGGACGATTTCAAGAGCTCTTGCGGAATGCTAGGCTCGTAACCGAACATCAGGCAGGATGTTTCCATCGTCACTTCTCCGGTCTTAATGGCGAGCCTTCCCATCGTTTTCGACAATTGATCTTTAATACCCTCTACCATTCTCTCACTCATATTTTTCATAATTTCTAACACTCCTCTTTAATAATTTATATGTAATAGGCATGATCGTTATGATCTGCAGCGCGACGCCCAGCATAAGCAAGGCTGTCACCGTTGGACTCGATGCAATAATTGCGATAAGCGTAATAATCAGCGACGTAGCAGCGGACAACCTTCTTAACTTCCTTCTGCGCTCAGCGCCAATAAGCGGGAACTTGTCTGTGTCCGCCGGCGCATAGCGGTAGAGCAAAGCAGCGAACAAGAGGCCTAATCCGACGACGGCAAGATTCGAGAGGTTGATGTAAGGGCTCAGTTGCGGAGTGCCAACAAACATGAGGATGCTGACCAAGGTGCAGTTCAGGCTTGTGCTTGCATGCAGTCCGAAGGAATATCGGCGGACAGCGTAATAGGCACCGTGAAGAATAAGCGTCTGGAAAAACAGATGACAGACTAGCGAAACTCCGTAAACGATTAAAGTCTTGGTCACGTTTATGAGGAGCATTTCGATGCCCAGCTTCATTTTCAAATACGCGATGTGGTCTCCGTTATTCTGGGCACTGAGCCATGTGGCACAGCGGCTTGCTATCGTTTCCGTAAAACCCATTCTTACAACTTGCTGCTCTTGCATATCGTTTGATCACCTCACCTCTTATGTCCTTATCTTACTAGACGATAGACCAAGATGACGCGAATGACCTTATCAGCTAGTATTTCCATCATGGGTGATTGTTATAAGCGCAGTTACGCTTCATAGGCGTGCGAAAAAGCCATGTAAATGTCAATGCAAGTAAAAAATAGCCTGTTGAGAATGTCTCAACAGGCTATCCCTCATGCAATAGACTTAAGTTGTCGAAGGCTATAGGTTACTATAGGTTGCCTACCTTCACCTTGTCTGCGCCGACTTCCGTTACAACCTTGCGGCGTTTCTCCCAGAAGACGAATCCGAGGACCGCTGAAGCGAATATAATCGGCATTGCGTTCTTATACAAGCTGGCGAAGCTGCCTGCCATCCTGTCGATCGTGTGGGTCTGAACGTCAGCCGAGTATTCGTCCAGCTGCTTCGTAATCGAAATGATTCTCTCATCCACTGCGGCCGATACAGCTTTCTCAATGCCAGCCTTCTCCGCATCCTGTTGGTCGGCCGGCACCTTCGCGAGCTCGACCGCAACTGCCTCGTCTATCAATTGCTGGCGGCGTTCAGGCGTTACATACACGTCGCTGCCCTGCTGCTGAGCCTCTTGACCGCTGACATTCTGCTCATCGATCTTGTGCTCGACATTGGCCAGCACCGTGTCCTTGACCGATTGTTCCAAGTCGATTGCAACGAGCTGCTGCTTCGCATAATCAAGGCTCTCTTGCTCGCGAACCTTCATATTATGGGTCAATGCCGCTACGAAGATCGCGATAGCCAGCACCATGCCCACTTGGCGGAACATCTGCATAACGCCTTGGGAGGCGGCGAGCAGCTCACCCTGGAAGGATGAAGCGCCCATGACCGTAATCGGGCCTACGATCATCCCGTACCCTGCGCCAAGCAGGAGGCATGCGATTACGATCTGAAGCGTTGACGACCCGATGTTCAGATGGCTCAGCAGTTCATAAGAGAATCCCATCAGAACGAAGCCGGAAATAATAACAGCCGTCTTGCCCATCAACTTAATAAGCAGTGAAGCGATAGGTGCAATAAGGAAGATCATGAACGAGACCGGCGTTACCATCAGAGCCGCCGTAAACTCCGTCTTATCCATCATCCTTGTCAGAAAGGTTGGCAGCAGAACCATTACGCCGATGAGAAAAATATTGCCTACAACCATCAACGCCGACGAACCCACGAAAAATCGATCATGGAACAGCTTCAGATTGACCATGGCATAGGATAATCGCTTCTCTACCAGAATGAAGACAACGAATGTTAAGGCGGAGGCAATATAACATGCCCAAGCATTCCCGCTTGTCCAGCCCCACTCGCCGCCCTTGATCAGGACGAGCGTGAGGGTGAAGATCGAAGCGCTGCACAGGATGAGGCCAAGCCAGTCGTTCTTCGCTTTCACTCTCGGCTCATTACGCAAGTTCAAGTTCATCAGGACGAGCACGAGTGCAATGATGCTGATCGGCACGTTAACGAGGAACACCCACTCCCAAGACACGTTCTGCGTAATAATGCCGCCGATTGCCGGTCCCATCGCAGCAGACAGCCCTTGCATGACGCCGAGAATCGATAACGCGACGCCGCGCTTCTCTATGGGCATTGCCGATACGCCGATCGTAAAGCTGCTAGGCAGCAGAATAGCCGCGCCGACGCTTTGAATGAAGCGTGATACGATCAGCATATCTCCGCTGGACGACAGCGCGCATAGCAGCGATCCTAAGCAGAAGATAACGAGCCCGCCGACATAAACCTTGCCCCGTCCTAGCAGTTCCGCGAAACGACCGAGCGGAATGGCGAGAACCGCGATTGACATCGTGTAGACGTTCAGCACCCAAGACATTTTCTCCAAAGATACGTTCAAGCTCTGTTGAATACTTGGCAAAGCGATATTCATGATGGTCGTGTCGATCATGCATAGGAAAATTCCGATACACATCAACCATACGATTTTGATCCCCTGTTGTCCGCCGGCCGTGTTTGCTGACAATACCATTCCTTGATCACTCCTGCGACTTAACGGTCAAGACCGCCGTTATTATTTCATTGTTCCTCCTAACAGTATAGCAACAGGTTATATACTAGCTAACCGACAACAGGTCTCGAGAATACCCTAAACCGATTGCGCCAATATTGCGGAAAAACCGTATCGGAACGTAAACGTAAACCACGACTATTAACAAACTTCCCGCCAATCCAGCATCGTTACTCGACTTGGGAATCGGTCGCTCTCCGCACAAACAGACAGCTTATAGCCGGGATCGATATCATATTGCTTGAAATGGTAATTGGCAGCCTTCTCGCCTTCGGTCAGCCGAATCTCATCCTTCGATACGATCTGAATGGAGAACGAATCGAGCGGAACGGACAACCCTTTCCCGATCGCCTTCATATAACTTTCCTTTAGCGTCCACATATCGTAGAAGAATGACTGCCTCTCGATATCGGGTCTGTTCTGCATTGCCCTATACTCTTCCTCGGCGAAAAAGCGCTGAGCGATTTCCAGATCGATCGTTTGGATCTGCTCGACATCAATGCCGATCGGCTTGGAATGAATGACGCCGACTACCCATTCGCCGGAATGAGAGATATTGAAATAACAGTCCTCGCAGTTTTCCAAGAAAGGCTTGCCGTAACGATTCCGCTTGAATCGGATTTCATCGTTAGATAAGCCCAGCTTCGTCTGAATGATTCTGCGCACGAGCATCTCGCCCAGCAGCGCGCGAAGCGCATCTTCGCGATAAACGAATCGTTCAATCCTTCGTCTTTTCTCCTCAGAAACCAATGGCAGCAAGGACAAAAACAGGTTCCCGTCGATTTCCTTCGGAATTCTTACGGCATTGATTTCTATGCCAATCTCGACTCCTGTGGGATGACCCATATGCACTGCCCCTTATGTCCAAAATGAATTTATGCGGGATGATCAGACGAAGCTGCCAAGTACTTGCGCTGCGCCTCTTCGTCAACCCAGATCGGCGAGCCGTGACCGGGATAGACGAGAAAGGCGCCGTCCATCTGCCGGCATAGACTCCGATAAGATCGCTCTAGATCAAACCCATTGCCGGTAATCGGCCCAACGTGCTCATCATGGTCGGCGAACAGCATATCCCCGGAGAACAACCGCCGCCCGACCTTCAGGCAGATGCTCCCGATCGTATGACCGGGCGTATGGATAACCTCGTAACGATACCCTCCCGCTTCGAGAATCTCGCCGCCGTTTACTGTAACATCGATCGGCTGGAACGTCGTTTTTTTCGTACTGGAGAACAGGAAGGAGCCATTCAGCACCGGCTGCGTCAGCGCTGGCAGGTCGAGACGATGCAGCACCGTCAATGCGCCTGTCGCTTCCTTCAGTTGTTCCATGCAGCCCATATGGTCGAAATGCCCATGCGTGATTACGATGTACTTGAATGATGCATTGCACCGCTGAACGATCGGCCAAATGGTATCGAAGGAGGAGCCGGGATCTATGATGATCCCTTCTCCTTCGCTTGTTGCAATGTAGCCATTCGAGCCCATCGGACCATCGGGCACGATCGTTATTTCCGGTCCTTCCGCTTGCAGCATGCCAGACAGCCTGACCGACTCATCTCGCTGCTCCTTGGTCAGCTCCATCCAGTAATTGCGGATCGCACCGATCTCCTGCAATTGTCCGGCGAGAGTATCCATCACGCGATCCGCCTCGCTCATGCTCTCGATGCCTGCCAATCGCGTAATGAGAATGAATGCAGCATCCTTAGACAGCTCGTGCTTGCCAACGCTGTTCAGAATATGCTGTTTGAGCGACAGCAGCTCTCTCACTCTGCCTCACTTCCCTCCCCGGTAACGATAGCCAGCCCTTCTTCGACGCTTGCAGTACCGTCGGCAAGCGCATCGAGCATCTGCTTCAGCTGTTCTTCATCCAGCTCCGCCGAAGGCTGCTGCTTGGACGCAATGAAGTTCGCCTGCTCCGCGACAGTCGAGTACGTGAATATATCCGATATTTCCATCAATCCCGGATATGCGCCATTAATCTCTTTGAAGAGCTGGATGGAAAGAATCGAATCGCCGCCCAAGTCATTGAAGTGATCGAACACATTGATGTCGTCCAGATCGAGCACCTGCGCCCAAATTAACCCCAGCTTGTTCTCCGTCTTGGAGAACGCATCCTTGCCCTTGAGGAGCACTTGCTCGCGCACCTTCTTCTTGCCTTGCGCCGATCCGCCATTGACGAAGGAACGGGAATGCTTATCGAGCTGGCTCAAAATCTGCTTGGATACGCGCATCGGCAGCTCGCCGCCAAGCTTCAGGATGAGCGGGAAATTCACTTCGCCCGGAAGCAGCGACGGAACGGTGTAGCTCAACACGCTGTCCATTACTTCAAGCGCCTGCGCCGTTCCGATCGGAAGGAACAAGCCGTCTTCGTGAGCCATGCCGTAATCTACCGCCATGCCGGTCTCTTTCCACGACGGCCAGTTGATCGACACGGTGCGAAGCCCTTTCCGATTCCGGTATGGCGTGTACGCGTCCAGGTACGAGTTGGCCGCGGTGTAATCGCCTTGTCCCGGACCGCCAAGCATCGAGGCAATCGAGGAGAACGAGATGAAGAAGTCTGGGCGGTCGGCTTCCGTGACGAGATCAAGCACCCATGTTCCGATTATTTTGGGGCTGAGCACCTCTGTAAATGTCTTCTCATCCTTCTTAATGATGAAGCCGTCGCCTGCTACGCCTGCCGCGTGCACGATGCCGTTAATTGAGCCGTACTGCCCGCGAAGTCTATCTGCCACGTCGCTCATGGCCGCTAGGTCCGCGACGTCTACCGCCAGGCATTGCACCTTAGCGCCGACCTGCTCGATCGCGATAAGCTCTTCCAGCTTCTTCTGCAGTTTCTTGCTGCCGCTCCCCGCGATTATCGACTCCCACTGTTCTCTTGGCGGAAGCTCCGTCCGGTTCATCAGAACAAGCTGGATCGGTTTCTTGCGTGCCAAGTATTTGGCAATCTCAAGCCCAAGTCCGCCTGTGCCGCCCGTGATGATATAGCAGCCTTCCTCGCGCAGCTCGACCGGCTCGATCGGATAATCCTTCAACTCCACCCTGCCGAACTCTTGGACGAACCGCTCGCCGTTACGGTAAGCGACCGCATAAGGCGTCGACTGCGCCTTGAGTTCCTCCATAACCTTGCCGGCGGAAGTAACCGAATCGATATCGACGCAGCGCGCCGCAAGCGCGCCGTACTCATCCTTGAGCACTTTGCCAAGTCCCATCAATGCCGCGTTGTGCGGCTCGATGCGCTGCTCCGAACCGTCCACTTCGTTCATATATTCGGTCAGCAGCACAATATCGAGCGGGCGGCCTACCTTCTCGGCGAGCAATGCTCTCGTCAAACGGAAAAGGCTGTACACGCCGCGGTCCAGCCGCTCGGACAATTGCGTCGGGGACGCAACCGCCTCTCCGCCTGCCAGCGCTGCCGCGTGCACGATTTGGGTGAAAGGAATCGATCTCACCGCATTCAGCAGCTGCCTGTAATCCGCTTCTTCGGCGGCGATGATATATCGATGGCTGTTAATCGCTTGGAACGCATCCCCGAATTGCACTTCGATCACTTCTGCGCCTTGCGAACGGTAAGCGTCTGCAATCGCATCCGAATAATCGCCTGCACCCTTGATGACCATGATGCTGTTATGCTCCGCTGCTGCCGTATCTGCCGCAAGCGGCTCCGATACCCAGGACAGCTTGTTCAGATGGTCGCCGCGATTGTTCTCCATTCGGAATTTCATCTGTTCCATTGCGCCCATCCGCTTGATCGAGTAATCCTCGATCTCTGCGACAACATTCCCTTCCGCATCGGCCAACGTAATGTTATAGGCAAGCGTCGCCTTCTTCTCTTGATCGCCGTCTTTCTTTCGGAAGTAGCTGTAGAGCGTCTTCGGCATTCTGCCGAACATCTGGAACTTCTTGAACGTGAACGGCAGATACACGTCGTCCAGAAACTTAATCATCGGATTCACCGCGTTATCGAGAATCGACGGATGATACTCGAACTGCTCCATCTCGTGTACATACTCATCGCGCAGACGCAGCTGCAGCAGCACTTCGTTCTCCTCCGCATCTGCGCTTGCGGCGACGAGATTGTCCCAGTGATAGCCAAGGTAGAAGCTTTTCGCTTCCGGGTTGAACTCGCCGATCGGTCTGCTGATCGGTGTGCGGCTGCGGATCGCCGCCATATCCAGCTTCGGCTGTACGCTCGATTCAAGCCGATACGCTTTGCCTTCCGAGTGAATGATCCATTGACTCTCGTCCGAATCGGAGCGGCTTGCGATCGTGAACTTCAGATGGTCGCTTTCCTTCTTGACGATCGCCTGAACGCTTCTCGCATCTCCTTCTGCGACGACGAGCGGCGACATAAAGTACACATCGCGGAGCTCCAGCGAAGATGTTCCCATAACCGAGGCGCATACTTCTCTGCCCCATTCCAAGTACGTCACGCCTGGTATGATATAGCTGCCCATGAACCGATGCTCCTTGAGCATCCAGTGCGTATCGACGCTCAGATTCGACTCAAAAATCGTCTGATCAATCGAATCCACTAGCTTCCGATCCACCAGCGGGTGTACATAGGTCTTCGCGCTTTGCGCGCCGTCACCGTTGGTAAATACTTTTGTTTCTGCCCACGTCCGTACTCTTTCCAGCGGGTATACCGGGATTCGAACTCGGGATCGATGTGAATTTCTATACACTTCTTCCCAATGGATATCAGCCCCTTTGACATAATGCTGGCACAGCTCTGCTGCTGCAGAGCGGCTGTTATTAAGATCAGCATCGTTCAAGCGCCCGACCAGAGGCGCCGCTTCCGCAGACAGCTTCTTCAAGGCGCCGGCCGTAATAGCGCCAGCCTCAGCTGTCTTCTGGTTCTCCGACACGATGAAATGCTGCCCGTACCAAATGCCCGCTTCCGCGTCCGTGTGCAAACCGCCTTCCTGCAGCTGCCGCAGGCTTGCTCTCAGCTCGCCGGCCGTTAGCGCCAACAGCGCAACGCGATGCGTGTAATGCCCGCGCCCCGTATTGGCCGTAAAGCATACATCTTCTAACCTCGCATCCGGCTGGCGTTTCAAGAACTCGGCGTACCGGTCAATGTAAGCACGAAGTACGTGCTCGTTCTTCGCGGATATCGTAAGAACCTGCACCGCTGGAGCTGCATTCGCGCTCGCCGCTGCCGAAGCCGGCTGTTCCGGCGCCTCTTCCACGATCACGTGCGCATTCGTACCGCTGAATCCGAAGGAGCTGACTCCCGCTCGCCGCGGCGCGGCGCCTCTTGGCCAGTCGGCCAGCACGTCGTTCACATACAGCGGCGAATCCGGAAAGTTAATATATGGATTTGGTTGGCGGAAATTGAGGTTCGCCGGCATCTTGCGATTTTTAAGACTGAGTACGACTTTCGCGAGAGCTGCAAGTCCGGATGCGGCAACGGTGTGCCCGATGCTCGTCTTGACCGAACCGATGCCGCAGAACTGCTTGCGGCTCGTGTACTTGCCGAACGCATTCGTCAGGCCGCTGATCTCGATCGGGTCCCCAAGCGACGTTCCCGTTCCGTGCGCTTCAATGTATTGGATCGTATCCGGATGGATGTCCGCGTCTTCCCAAGCGCGCATAATAACGTCTTCCTGCGCCTTCGCGTTAGGCGCTGTAATGCCATTGGAAGCGCCGTCGTTGTTGATTGCGCTGCCTTTGATTACCGCGTGGATCAAATCGCGGTCGGCTTGCGCTTTGGCCAGCGGCTTCAGCACGAAGCTGACAACGCCTTCGCCCCAGACCGTGCCGTTGGCATCCTTGTCGAACGTGCATACGAGGCTGGTATCGGATTCGACCATGCCCAGATCCATCGGGCCGCTCTCTTCCTTCATCGCCATATACTGCACCTGCACGCCGCCGACGACCGCCATGTCGCATTCCTTGTTGCGAAGCGCTTGGCACGCTTGATGCAGAGCTACTAATCCGGCCGAGCAGGCCGTATCGAAGACGATGCTCGGACCTCTCAGGTTAAACAGGTATGACAGGCGGCTCGACAGAATGCCCGGCCAAGATCCGGTCAGATGCATCTGATCCGGCTCAGTCATCAAGCGATACATCGGCAGTGTAGCGTGGTCTTTGCCGACGAATACGCCAGTGTTAGTTCCGTATATTTTGCTGCCGCCGTAGCCCGCGTCTTCGATCGCTTCCCATGCCGTCTCCAGGAATAAGCGATGGGCAGGATCGATATACTTCGCTTCCCGGGCGGAGATTTTGAAGAAAGCCGCGTCAAACTTATCGATTTCATCCAGGAAACCGCCGACGCCGCCGACGACATCCTCCGCCCTCACGCCTTTCGGAAGCGACTGGCCGGTCATGAATTCCATGACTCGTTCATTGTTCAGCGCATCGATCCACTCATAGGCCCTGCTCTCTGGAAAGCTGCCGATGCAGGATTTGCCTTGCTGCAGATTATCCCAGTATTCGTCCATGTTGCCGGCACCGGGCAGCTTGCCCGAGATGCCGATGATCGCGATATCCTCATGGCTTCTCCGCGCATTCGAAGCGGCGATCTCCTTCAGCATCGCTTTCGCATCCTGCGGCGACAGCTGCTGGCTCGCCGCATTCTCCAAAATATACTGCTTAACCAATTGCATAGGTTAACCCTCCATTAGCATTAATGACGCTTCCTCCGGCGACAGCTCCCCATTAATGAGCTTCTGCAACAGCGCATCGTACTCGTCATCCTCGGCAGCGGCATCGGACTGAGCGGACGACGCCGCCGCACGATCGCTCGGGTCCAAGTAGCCTGCCATTTCGTAGACGCTGGAATAGCTGAATATGTCCGATATATGAAGGCGCTTCGGAAATTGATGGTCCATCTTCCGATACAATTGCGCAGCCAGTATAGAGTCGCCCCCCATATCGTTGAAGTTCTCGTACAAGTCAAGTTCTTTGAGCCCAAGCACGGAAGCCCAGATCGCGCCGACCTGCCATTCGGTTTCCGTGATATCCTGCTCAGGCTTGCCGAGCAGGCGGATGGTCCGCTGCTGAGGCGAATCCGGCTCCTGCTGCCGCTGCTGAGCGAATGGCTTATGGGCGAGCGCTCTTCTCATGCTGCTCATAATGGTGTTCCCCAGCCGGAACGGCAATTGATCAAGCAGCTGGTGCGTTACCTCGTAATCGAATTCTCCGACGATCGCCTGCGGTACGTCATGCTTCAGCAGCTCATCGAGCTGCGCGATCGCTTTGCTGGTACGAACCGGCATCCAGACGCCCGGAGCGTCTTGTACGCCGTAGTCGACCGCCATCCCCGTCTCTTTCCAGGCCGGCCAGTTGATCGATAAAGCGTGTCGTCCTCTTAACCTGCGTTGATAAGCGAAAGCATCCATGTATTGATTCGCCGCCGTATAATCGCTCTGACCCGGCCCGCCTGTAATTGCCGTAACGGATGAGCACATAACGAAGAAATCGACATCGTCTGAGGCCGTAAGGGAATCCAGAAGCCAAGTGCCCACGATCTTCGGAGCGAGTACGCTCTCGAACGTGCTGCGGTCCTTCAGCATCAGATAACCATCGCCCGCCACGCCTGCAGCATGAATGATGCCGCGAATCGGACCGTGGCCGGTGCGAATTCCAGCGATCAGCTTCGACATCTGGGCTTCGTTGGCAACGTCGGCGCTGTAAGCGAACACGTTGCTGCCGGAAAGCTCGATCTCACGGATTGCCTGCAGCTTGGCCGCAAGTCTCACATCGGCTGCAGGTTCAGCGAGCAGCGATGCCCACTGTTCCCGCTCTGGAAGCTCGCTGCGATTGATCATTACGAGCTTGATACGTTTCATCCGAGCCAAATAGCGTGCGGCTTCCAGTCCGATGCCGCCTGTACCGCCAGTGATGAGGTAGACGCCGCCCTCATGGAGCGTTACCCCCTTCTCTTCATTCCGATTCAGCTCCAGCGGCGCAACCTCGAGCGTGTAGCGAACGCCGCCGCGATACGCGACTTGCGGTGTCTGCACCTCGTTGTCCCCTGCTTCAGCCTCCTGCACGATCGCAGCAGCGGCGTCTGTACCGTATACATCCACGCATCTCACCGCAAGGTTCGGATATTCCTGATTCAACACCTTGCTGAGCCCCGCGATTGCTGCATGATGCGGGTGAATGTTCTGCTCCGTGCCGTCGACGCTTGCCGCACCGTTCGTCGCTACGATCCATGACATCGGCTGCTTCCACTTCGCCTCAGTGAATGCTTTCGCGAGTTGGAACAAGCTGTATACGCCTCGCTCCATACCAGTCAACAAGGACTCGACGCCAGCGGACTCATCCGTATCCGACAGCGGCCATAGATGGATCAGCTGACTTACAGCGCTGTCTTCAACCGCTTGAAGCAGCCGCAGGAACCCTTCCTCCGTCGCCGGCACCATGTACTGCTCGATTCCGGTCTCTGCATATGCATGCCCGAGTGACGCCTCGATCACCTTCGTTCCTCCGCTGCGCAAGTTCGCTGCGACCGCATCGCCGATGCCGAAGCTGTCCTTCAGAATAAGTACGGCTGCATCCTTCGTTTGCTTGTTGGAATGACGCGATGGAGTGGGCGTCCATTTCAGTTGGTACAGATCGCCTGGCGCATGGCCAAGCTTCTTCTCCGCATGCACCTTCTTGATCGTATATTCTCGAATGATGACAAACGGCCTGCCCGACTCATCCAACAGATCAATATCGAACGTCTCCGTCTCGCCGCCATTGTGTGCATTCAGCTTCCTGACGTGGCTGTAGAAAATACCGGGAGTAGGTCCGAATACGCGAATATCCTTATACATGAACGGCAAGTAGGTGCCGCCTCCAAAGGCAAGGTTCGCCGCATTCGCCGCACAATCCATCAGCGCCGGATGAAGCGCATAGCTGTCCAGATCGCTGGTATATGCAGCCGGGAGCACCAGCTTAAGCATCGCTTCTCGCTCGCCGATATAGACGCGCTCCACATTATCCCAGCGCGGCCCTGTCTGAATAGCGCCTGCCGGCACATGATCATAATCGATGACTTCCACTCGAGAGCAGCGTCCGCGGATGCTGTCGAGGCTTACAAATTCGCGCACTGCGGTCGCAGCGTCGATTGCCCTCACCTGGCCTTCCGCATGCGTCACCCATTCCGTATCTTCACTGCGGCGGCTCACGATAGTGAACGGAAGGCAGCCATCTGCATGCTTCATAATCGCCTGCGCTTCTAACGTCTCGCCGTCCCGCACGATGAACGGACTCAGGAATGTCACGCCGCTGAGCTGCACCTGCTGCGTGCGAAGCATTCGGCTGCCGATCTCGCGAACCATCTCGAGATACGTCGTGCCAGGAACGACGTAATGATCCAGTACCTTGTGTTCGCTCAGCACCCAGTGGGTATCGATGCTGAATGAGGTCGCATACACCGAGAATTCCGGCGTCTCTGCCGCGCAGCGGTGAACGACAGGATGCAGCATGGCATCGTTCTCGCGCATCCGATTACGTTCGCTGCTGCCTTGCTCGGCCGCTTCCATCCAGCAGCGCGCTTTCTGAAACGGATAGACCGGCATATGGATCGAACGTACTTGTTCCCCTATGTACAGCGCGCCCCATGATACATGAGCGCCTTCCACATAGACGAGTGCAATGGGGGCAAGCGCTTGGTCGCTTGGCGCCGCCGTATAACGCTCCAGCAGCTCGGCGCATTGCTTATCGAGCAGCGCCTTCTCGCTCTCCGTCCGTTCATCCGATGCTAAGGTGTTCTTCTTGCCGGACACCACTTTGTGTACGCCATAATAAATGCCCCTTCGTTCATCGGTTGCAAGGGTGCTTCCGCGAAGCTCCGCAAGCCGATCCCGCAGCGCCTCCGAACTGTCCACTGTCATCGCCAGGCGGTGCGAGTAATGCCCGCGTCCCGCTGCTGCCGTGTAGCAGCAGTCGGCGAGTGACGGCAAGCCGTTCTCCTCCCAGTGGCGGAGATAGCTGTCGATGAGCGATCGGATGCCTTCCTCGGTCCGCGCCGACACCGTGAACAACCGAGCAGCACGACTTGCCGGCAGCTCCAGTTGTTCGCGCTTCGGCGCCTCTTCCAGCACAAGGTGGCAGTTCGTGCCGCTAAGCCCATAGGAGCTAATGCCGCAGCGTCGCTCGGACGTTTCAGACACCCATGGCTGAAGCGTATCATTCACATATACAGGCGAATCCGCGAACGGGATTTTACGATTCGGCGTTCGGAAGTGCAGCGATGGCGGGAGTTCCTTATGCTTCAGGGCGAGCACGCATTTGATAAATCCGGCAATGCCTGCACAGTTGTCCAGATGGCCAATATTCGTCTTCACCGAGCCGACGGCGCAGAACTGTTTCTTGCCGGTAAACCGAGAGAACGCTCTGCCGATTCCGTTGATCTCGATCGGGTCGCCCAGCCTCGTGCCCGTGCCGTGCGCTTCGATGTACGAGATCGTCTCCGGCTCGACGCCTGCATCCTTCCATGCGCGTACGATTACTTCTTCCTGCGCAGCTGCATTCGGCGTCGTCAGGCCTGCCGACCGGCCATCTTGATTGATCGCGCTGCCCTTGATGATGGCATGAATCGGGTCCCTATCCTCCAGCGCTTTGTACAGCGGCTTGAGCAGTACGACGCCGGCGCCTTCTCCCGTTCCCGTGCCATCGGACGTGTCGTCAAACGTCTTCGCTCTGCCGTCCGATGCTTGAATGCCGATCTCCCAGCGCTTCTCGCCCCGATAAGGGGTGAGAAGCACGTTTACGCCGCCGGCCAGCGCCATATCGCACTCTTGGTTCCGAATCGACTGGCAGGCCATATGGATAGCGACCAGCGTAGACGAGCAGGCCGTGTCGATCATGAGCGATGGCCCTTTGAGATCGAACAAATAGGCGATCCGGCTCGCTGTAATGGAATTGATATTGCTCACGACGGAATGGCCATAATCGTCAACATCCTGCAGCAGAAGATGCTGCCTATAGTCGTCATAGAAATCGTTGCTCTCGCCGACGAATACACCAGTCCGGCTGCCCCTCAGCTTGTCGCCGCCATAGCCTGCATCTTCGATTGCCGTCCACATCATCTCCAGCAGCACGCGCTGCTTCGGGTCCATCAAAGCCGCTTCGCGGGGCGACAGCTGGAATAGACCATAGTCGAACTTGTCGATCTCGGGAAGGAACCCGCCGAAGCTATACTGCAGCCCTTCCTCCGAGAAGCCCATATCGAGCAGATAGCTTAGATAAGGCTGTATATCGCGGCGACGGCCCGCCGGGAATTCCCGATTGCCGTCCGTTCCGCTGCGCAGCAGCTGCCAATATTCGTGAACCGAATCGGCCGCTGCGAACTTGCCGCCCATCCCGATGACCGCGATATCCTTCTTCGCAACATGGTTCAGCTGAAAAGGCGTATTCGCCGCAGCGCTTTGCGACGCCCGCCGTCGGCTGCCTAGCAGATCTATTGCCATTAGCCCATTCTCCTTTCAGCGGCTTACGCCGTCACGCCTTCGAAGCTGGCTAACAGCGGCGCCAGCCAGCCGTGCGATGCCGTATCGTCCATTAGCTGCTTCCAGCGCATTTCGCACTCGGCAACCGGCGCCTTCTTCGTGTGCAAAATCTTCCACAGCAGCCGCACTGCCGTCTCGCGCTGCTCATCTTGGAGCGCGCCCCCCGCCTGCTCGACTTCCCGCTCCAATTCGAGCAGCTGCTGGTAGGGCTCGATGACGCCGCTCTGGTACTCCTGCTCATTGTCGTTCCAGTTCTTCACGCATACCGCGATTCCGAGGCAGCGGCCAATGAACATGCGCTCGCCTTGCAGGGAAGGAACCGCACCATCAAGCAGCGTCTCGAGCTGCTTGATATCCTCGTCTAGATCATAGCTGAACGCTTCGATTGCGGCCGTATTCCGCGCCGCGAGCTTCTTGAGCACCGTCTGCGGTCCCAGTTCGATCACGGTAGTGACGCCCTGCTGCTCCAAATAGCTCATCGTACGGGTCCATTGAACCGCCGCCGTCATCTGCTCGGTCAGCAGATCGACGATCAGCGCGTTCTGCGTGTAAGGGAGCGCCGTTACGTTCGAGATGATCGGATATTGCGCATCGGCAAACGTATACTTCACCAGCTCCTCCTGCAGCTTCACCGCAGCCGAATGCATAATCGAGCTGTGGAAAGGAGCGCTCACATTGAGCGGCGTGTAACGCCCGCCGGCTTGCTGCACCCGCTGCCCGAGCGCTTCGACCGCCGGCTGGTGGCCGGAAACAACGATCTGGTCAGGAGCATTGTAGTTCGAGATTGCGACCAGATGCTGCTCGCCGGAAGCTGCGAGACACCATGCCGCAAGCTGCTCTTCGTCGATCCCGCCGATCGCCGCCATCATTCCGCTGCCCGCTGCCACGGCGTTCTGCATGAACTTGCCGCGCTGATGCACGATCTGCACAGCGTCGGCGAAGCGGATGCTGCCTGCTGCGACCAGCGCCGAGAATTCACCCAAGCTGTGGCCTGCCAAGAAGGCTGGCTCCACGCCATGCTGCTGTTTGAATACACGGTAGGCTGCAACGCTTGCCGTCAAGATTGCCGGCTGGGCGATCTCGGTCATCTTCAGCTCGGCAGCGGTCCCTTGGAAGCATAAGCGGGATAAATCGAACCCCAGCGCCTCATTCGCTTCTTCAAAGGTGTCTCTGGCTGCCGCGAACTGATCGTACAGCTTGCGGCCCATGCCTGTTTTTTGCGAGCCTTGCCCTGGAAACAACAGCGCTATTTTACGCATACCTTTCTTCCCTTCCTGACAATAGATTTATAATTTCGAGGAAAATGTCCGTGTACTTATACAGCAGCTCCTCCATCGCGGATTGCAACAGCTTCCGCCCATTGAACTCCAGCGTAATCTTGAACGTGCCGGCGGCCGGCTTCACCGCCAGCACTAGATCGACGCTCGACTGCAGGCCGTGGTTCCGAATGTCGCCGGCGATGAAGACTGCCGACACTTGGTTGTCCGGCAGGCGATGAGCGCTGCGCAGCTGCACATATTGATCAAGCGGGCAGCCGGTGGACGAATCTCCGTAGTGGCGGCGCTGTTCCTTAGCCATAGCCAGCAGCTCCTGCACGGTCGTAATCGCCGCGAAGTTGGCATACAGCTTGTAGACGTTATCTCTCTCCTCCGATAACAGTTCGATCTCGACTTCCTCCGATTCCGACGCCTCCGCCAATGTGTACAGATAAGAGATGGCCGCCAGATCGTATAGATCCGCTCCTGCGGAGCTCGCCGTCTTCATCACCTGTTGGCAGAACTCTTCCGAAACCGCAAGCTCCAGCACATGTTCTCCAGCCTCTTCACCGTACTTGTTGTAATAAGATGGTTCCAGCGGCAGTCCCGCCAGCTCTTCCCCGCTCCAAGCTGCCTGCGCCCCATCGATCCACGACGCAAGCTCTGCGATCGTCGGATGCGTGAACAGATCGGCTACCTCAAGCCGCCCCGGATACAGCTTCCCCAGCTTGGCATGCGCCATGACCAGCAGCGTCGAGTTGCCCCCGACGTCGAAGAACGAATCATGGACGCCCGGCGGCACCTCGCGTTTCAGCACTTGCGTCCATACCCGCTGGATCGCCATCTCCGTATCGTTCCGCGGCTGCTCGCATGTCGGGGACGATACGATGAGACGGTCTGCCTGCTTCGGCAGCCGATTGCGGTCCAGCTTGCCGTTCGGCGTCATCGGCATCTCAAGCAAATGCACGAACTGCGTCGGAATCATATAATCCGGCAGCTCCTCTGCAAGCTTCGAACGGAGCAGCTTGACCGGCCGCTCTTCTTCGGAAGCATAGTAAGCGATCAAGCTCTTGTCGCCGGCGCCGTCTTCTTCCGCAATGACGACACATTGCTTAACTCCGCCGATGCCGAGCAGGCGATGTTCAATCTCGCCAAGCTCGATGCGATATCCGCGAATTTTGACCTGAAAATCGCTTCTGCCCAGAAATTCGATGCTGCCGTCTGCAAGCCGCCGCGCCACATCGCCGGTCTTATACATAATCGCCCCCGGCTCATACGGGTTAGGGACGAATCGCGATGCGGTCAGCTCCTCACGCCGCCAATAACCTCTCGCGAGGCCATCCCCGCCGATGCACAGCTCCCCTGGCACGCCGATCGGCTGCAGCAGGTTCGCTTCGTTCACGATGTACAGCTGCGTGTTCACGATCGGGCTCCCCAAATAAATCGGCGCGCCGCGGCGAACCCGCTGTACCGCTGACCAGACGGTCGTTTCCGTCGGGCCGTACATATTATAGATGCGGGCATGGGTTACTTCGCAAAGCCGATCCACCAACTGACTAGGAAGCGCCTCGCCGCCGATCAGAATGTCCGTCAGCTGCCGGAAGCACGACATATCGACGCCGCTGACGAGAAACAGCTGAAGACGAGAAGGCGTGATCTGAAGCATATGAACATCGTGTTCCTTCAGCAGCTCGCACAGCTTGAACGGATCCTTCTGAGCCGATTCCTGCGCGATGACGATCGACATGCCGCGCGCCAGCGGAACAATCGACTCAAGCACGAAAATATCGAATGATATCGTCGTCAGGTTGAGAATGCGCCGATTCGGCGCGAACCCGATCTCGTTCGTCATGCCGACGATGAAGTTATGCACGGAGCGATGCTCCAGCATGACCCCTTTGGGCTTGCCGGTCGAGCCGGAGGTATAGATGACATAGGCCAGATCGCTTGGCGTATTCACATTCGGAAGATCGCCGGCTGCATACGGCGCAAGATCAACCGTATCGAGCAGCAGGCTCTCTAACGCAGCGATGCCTTCGAATCTCGAATGACATGCCGTCTCGGTCAGCAGCAGCTTCGCTTCGCTGTCCTTGAGCATATATTCGATGCGGTCAGCCGGAAAATCGGGATCGATGGGCAGGTAGGCGGCCCCGGACTTCAATACAGCCAGCAGCCCCGCAATCATATCGAAGCCCCGTTGTATCATCAGCCCGACGATATCCCCTGTGCCAACGCCTTGCGCTCGCAGCAGCGAGGCGATTCGATTGGCTCTCGCATTCAGCTCGCCGTACGACATCGTCTCGCCGCTGCAATGCAGGGCGATTCTCCCAGGATTGCTGCGTGCTTGCTCTTCGATCAGATGATGAATGGTCTGCGGCTCTTCATTGTTCACCTCTGTCTTGTTCCACCCGACGATCATCCGATGCCGTTCCTCGACGGTGAGCATCTGAACGGCGAACAACGGCATATCGGGCGTACGCAGCACCTCCTGCACGATCTGCAGCAGATGGATGCCCATCCGCTGAATCATCGCGCGGGAGTAGAGGTTCTCGTCATAATGAAGCTCGAATTGATGTTCCCCTTGCACAGAACCGAATAGGAAGCTGATTGGCGCTGCCTTCGGTTCCCAATGATGACTGCCGCGATATGCCGCTGCGGTTCGGAACAAAGGGGCATCTTCCTCCACATTGTCGAGCGTTAGCTGAGGCAGCAGCGATTCCAGCGTTACATTCTTATATTTCTTCACGCGATTGCATTGATGCGCGAGCGCTTGCAGCTGCTGTTTGAATGTCAGCTCTGCGCTAAGCCTTGCCCGAACGGGAGCCAGCTTGCGTTCAGTAGGCTCGCCGAGAAAAGCGGGCATGCCGATAATGAAGTCCGTTTTCCCCGAATAGCGGTACAACAAATATTGAACAGCCGCCAACCAGATGACGTATGCGCCGAAATCCGCGCCGCCTGTAATCTGATCGAGCCTGTCGCCAGCGCTCCGCGGCAGTTTGAACGTGCTGAACGAATCCTCGAGTAAGCCGTCCATGTGGCAATCCGAGGGGAACTCTCCCATCGCGAGCGCTCCTTGCAGCTCGTTCATCCAATACTGTTTCTCCTCGATCGATGCGATTGCCGATTTAGGTTCGCTGCCGCGAACAACCGTTATCTCGCCGTTCATTTCATTCACCTCCAGGCATCGTTCGTTAGTTAGATCGCGAGCTCCATATCCAAGTAAGGATTGCAAGTCTCGTCTAGAATGCGGTGCACCGCATCGTCCTGCTCTTCTGCCGACAAGCCCTTGGTATGCAAAATCTGCTTCAACAAACGGAACGCTTCCCGCAGCTGCTCGTCGCTGGCCGGGAGACCGTCGCGCTCCGACTGCTCCAAGATCGTCTCGATTCGCCGATAAGGCGCCACGACTCCGTTCTGATAGGCCTCACTGTTCCAATTCGTGTTCGGCGTCGACACGGCTGAAGCGAGCATTCGTCCGAGCACGGAAGGCCGATGCTTCACGTACTCCGGCTTGCTGCCATATTCAGCTAGCAGCTCTCGGCGATCCGCCAATTGGTCGAAGCTAAATGCGCGAACACCCGGCAGCTCCTGCTTCACAAGCGCGGACAGTACGTTCTTCGGCCCGAATTCGACCGTCATCGTAATGCCGAGCCGTTTCATATACTGAAGCGTCGCTAGCCACTGCACAGGTCGGACTAGCTGCTCTGCGAGACGGCCTGCGATCAACTCCTTCACCGGATAAGGCTTGGCCGTGACGTTCGATAGGACTGGGTACTTCAGATCCGCATACTTCACGGCTTGCAGCACTTCGCTCAGCTTCTCCGATACCGGCGCCATCGTCTTGCAATGATAAGGCGCGCTCATCATGAGCGGCGTAACGCTGCCTCCTGCCGCCAGAACGTTATCCTCAACGGCGTAAACGCCGTCGGTCAAACCTGATATCGCGAATTGAGAGGAAGCATTGTAGCAGCTTACCGCTGCATAGCTGCTTCCAGCTTCCCTGCACCACTGCTCGATCTGCTCGCGCTGCACGCCGTCAACGATCGTCATGGCCCCTGCGCCGGTATCCGCGAACTGCTGGGCCAGTGCCCCGCGCTGCCTGACAAGATGAAGCGCATCGCCGAATCGAATCGCGCCTGCACAAGTCAATGCAGCGTATTCGCCCAAGCTATGGCCGGCGCATACATCAGGCGCAATGCCAGCTTCTTGCATGAATACGCGATAGGCGGCCACGCTGAATGCGAGCATCGCCGGCTGCATGTTGACCGGCTGGTTCAGCTCGGACATGGTGCCGCTGAAACAAAGTTCGGACAATGAGAACCCGAGTACATCGTCAGCCTCTTGAAACGTCTGGCGGGCGATCGTAAATTCGTCATACAGCGTTCGGCCCATTCCGATATATTGAGAGCCTTGTCCCGGGAACAAGAATGCGATCTTCTCCATCAACTTACTCCTTTCATCCGATCCGTCTGCCTATTACGACTCAATCAGCACCTGCACATACTCGGGATGCGGCATCGGCTGCTCCATCCGATGTTCGAAAATGACCTTATCGCCGTCTTGCGCAATCTCTTGAAAGCCTCCGAACTTGTACGTGACGAGCATCATCCGATTACGGTCATTGGAGACAAATTCGGCGCGCAGGCTTACGCCAGCTTCCTTGGCCAGCTGAATGACATGGTTGAGCATGATGGAGCCGACTCCGCGGGACATAACGCGGCACGACATCAAAAGCAGCTTCAGCGTCCAATGGGACTCCTCGCATTCCAGCAGCAGCAGACCGATCTTGCCGTAGCTGCCGTAACGGTCTTCCAAGCCTGCGATCAGCAGCTTATGCTTCGGCGACTGCCGCAGCGCATCCAGCTCCTCGAAGGAATACGTATAGCCCGTCGTATTAAGCTGGTGCGTGCGCACGGTCAGCTCTTCCGCGCGCTGCAGATCGCCGGGACCTACAGGTCCAATCGTGAACCTCATGCCGAGCGATGCCAGAAACTCTTCCTTCGGGCCTTCATATTGCTCCTCCAGCTGATTGCGCAGCATGTCGCTTCTATACATGAGGCGGCGCTGACTGGAGTCCTCTGTGATAAAATGCGGCGTGAATTCCTCTAGTCCCGTCAGCTCCAGCAAGCGTTCCGCATCGATGCACAGCACTTCCGGCAGCTCATGCGATACCTCGTCGCGCTCGAACGCTTGATCGTCGATGAATGCGAACGTATCGATGCCGATGTTCAGGCTGCGCACGATTTTCTCGATCGAGGACGACTTCGAGCTCCAGTTAATCTGCGGGTATAAGAAATATTCATCGAGCCCGAATTGCTTCAACTTCGCCATCGCATCCTCGTAGTTGTTCTTGCTGGAGATCGACTGCAGAATGCCTCTGCGGTCCAGCTCTTGAATGACTTCAACCACGCCGTCGCGCAGCGACACTTCCCCATCCTCAAGCAGGACGCCGTTCCAGACCGTGTTGTCCAAATCCCAGACCAAACATTTGATCTTCTTTGTATCTTCCTTGTTCTCTGCGTGCGCCAGCACGCTAAGATCGATGGACATCGCCGTACTCCTCCTCGTCTTCGCTTCTATCGCTTATTGCACCGATTGGTACGCATTCGTCGCAATGACAATCTCGTGCATCTGGGTCGTGCCTTCGATAATTTCCATCACTTTCGCATCGCGCAAATACCGCTGGACCGAGTAATCGCGGGAGCAGCCGTTCGCGCCATGGATTTGGACCGCATCGTTCGCCGCTTTCGTCGCGCTGGTCGAGGCAAAATATTTGGCCGTCCACGTCTCCATCAGCGCATCGACATCGCCTTCATCCTTCAATCGTCCGGCATGCTCGCACAGCTTGCGCGCCGCCTTCGTATTCACGACCATCTCCGTAATCATCTTCTGGATCAGCTGCTGCTCCTTCAGGAATGTTCCGAATGCCTTGCGCTCGCTCGTGTAGCGGATGCAGTCATCCAAACACGCCTGCATCATGCCAACGCAGCCCCAAGCAATCGTGTATCTGCCGTAATCGAGACAGCTCATGGCGATATAAGGAACGCCGAGTCCGGCACTGCCAAGCAGCGCTTCCCGATCGACGACGCATTCTTCCAGCGTCAGCTCTGCAATCATCGATGCGGTCGTCCCGAGGATGCCGTGCAGCGGCTTAACCGAGAAGCCCGACGCTGTGCGCGGCACGAGGAACGCGGTATGCTGGCCGTCCAGCTTCGCGAAGATCAAGAACAAGTCGGCGATCTGACCGAACGTAATCCATTTCTTGCCGCCATTGAGCACATATCCATCCGCCGTGGCAGTCGCGGTCGTCTCGATCGCCTTCGTATCTGTTCCGGCCGAAGCTTCGCTCAAGCCGAAAGCGCCGATCACTTCGCCTCCCGCCATGCGGGGGAGCCAGCGAAGCTTCTGCTCCTCCGTGCCGAACCGTTCGATCGCCAAGCTTGCCATGCCATGGACCGTCAGCAAGCTGCGAACCGAGGAGCAGCCTCTGCCCATCTCCTCGTTCAGCTCGCCGAGCACGCCCATGCTGAGCCCTAGACCGCCATATTGCGGTGAGATCGTCGCGCCAAGATACCCTTCCGCCGCCATGTTCGCGATGAGCGAGAACGGAAGCTGCTCTTCCCTGTCGAACCGGTTCGCATGAGGGACGATATGCTCGTCGACGAACGCTTTGAACGATTCGCGATTCATGCGGCTTGCTTGCTTCAATGTCGTCTCCATCATTAGGCTCCTCTCGCCTTAAGCTGCCTTCGTCAGGCGATCGACTAAGCCTGCGATCGAGTTGATCGTGCGGAAGTTCTCGAAATCCAGGTCCTCCGGCTGGATGCGAAGCGCGAACTCCTTCTCCAAGTACATCACCAGCTGCATGGCAAACAAGGAGTTCACGAAGCCCAGCGTGAAAATGTCTTCTGCGTCGCCGATTTCGCGTTTGCGGAAAAATCTAGATAGAAATGCTCTCACTTTTACTTTTACATCTTCCATTTGACATACCGCCTTCTATAAATTTATTTTTTTATTAAAAAATGGTAATTAGTGGTTGAAGAGTGCCTTAAGGGAAGCAGCCTGCTCGACTGTTTGGCTTGTGGTAGCTTGACTTTCCTGCGTGACTTGCCTTGCCGAGTAATTAAGAGACTTGATAGTCGAAGAAGCCTTGACCGCTCTTGCGGCCCAATTGACCTGCGCTCACCATCTTCTTCAGCAGCGGGCATGGACGATATTTACTGTCGTTATACGCCTCATAGAGCGCCTCGATCGAGTACAGAATCGTATCCAATCCGATAAGGTCGCCCGTCTCGAGCGGGCCGCTCTTGTGGCCGAAGCATGTTTTGAACAGCGTGTCGACTTCCTCTGCCGTTGCAACCTGATCCTGGACGAGGAAAATGGCTTCGTTGATCGTCAGCATCAGCACCCGATTGGAGACGAAGCCCGGCATATCGTTGACGACGATGCATTCTTTGTCCATCTGCTTCAGCAGCTCGCGCGCCGTCTTAATCGTCTCTTCCGTCGTGTAGTGGCCGCGAATCGCTTCCACCATCGGCTTCAGCGGCACGGGGTTCATGAAGTGCATGCCCAGAATGCGGTCTGCCCGCTGCGTCAACGAGCCGATTCTCGTAATCGAGATGCAGGACGTGTTAACGGCGAAGACGCAGTGACTTGGGCAAATCTCGTCAAGAACCGGATAGATATCCTTCTTAATCTCCCACTTCTCGGTCGCGTTCTCGATGACGAAGTCGGCGTCGTGCAGAATCCCGTAATCAGTCGAGAATGCGATCCGGCTCAATACCAGCTCCGGCAGGTCCGGCGTCACCGTCTTATCGAAAAACGCCTGCATGCGCACGTTGTTATAAATCTCTTCCTTCGCTTTATCGAGCGCCGCTTCGGTCACGTCGATCAGCTTCACCTGAAACCCAGCCTGCGCCAGGCTGTGCGATACGCCGATCCCCATGACGCCGGCACCAATAACTCCTACGACCTTAATCATTGCCAACACGCTCCTTGTCATTGTCCATTCTCTTATCCGGCCCATTCTTTGCTAGAAGCTGAATTCCAACTCCTGCTCCGTGCCGTAATCCGTGTCTTCGCTGCTCGCGAGCACGATATGTTCAATTGGCTTATGCAGCAGCGTCGGCAGCGACTCCAATAGGTGCAAGTAATCGCGCGACCACACCTCCATCGTGGACCGATGGAACAATGAGCTGCTGTACGTCCATTGAAACGCCAATTCATTCCCGATCTCCGCCGCCTCAAGGGCAATGTCCATCTTCGTTGTCCCGTCGTAGAACGGATAAGGAGTAACTCGCAAATCGCTGAACCTTATTTCCTTCGATGCCGTGTTCTGAAGAATGAACGATACGTCGAACATCGGATGGCGGCTGCGATCGCGCTGCTTGCATAGGCGATCAACCATCGCATCGAACGGAAGCTCCTGATGGTCGAATGCCTCGATCGCCTGCTGCCTAACAGCTTGAACAAACTGCAGAAGCGTCTCCTGCGAAGCCATTCGATTATGCATCGGCAGCATGTTGATGAACACGCCCATCATCGACTGCACATCCTCGTGCCGGCGGCCCATCACAGCGGAGCCGATGACGAGATCGTCCTGCCCCGAATGCTTGGCGAGCACGATATGGTACGATGCGAGCAGCAGCATGTACAGCGTCGCGTCCGTACGGATCGCCAGCTGCTTCAATTGCTGCAGCGCCGCCTCCGGCAGCTTGAAGGTCACTTGGTCGCCGTCATTCGTCTTCCTAGCACTCTTCGGTCTTGCGTAATCAGTCGGCAGCTCGAGCATCGGCACGCCGTCTCGGAACTTGTCTTCCCAATAAGCTTCTTCCTTGCGGAGACCGCCTTCGGTAAGCCGCTTCAATTCCCATGCCGCATAATCCTTATATTGCAATCGCTGAGGCGGCAGCTGCCGTCCTTCGTATAAGCCGACCATCTCGGCAATAAAGGTGTCCAGCGACACGCCATCGCAAATGATATGGTGCATATCGAACAGCAGGAAGTGTCTATTCGGTCCAAGTCTCGCCAGGCTCATCCGCAGCAGCGGCGCTTCATCCAAGCGGAACGGCCGAATGAACTCGGCAATCATGCGCGGAATATCCGCCTCCGAATACTCGGCTGCATAGGGGATGTCGAATGCGGCATCCTCATGAATCCGCTGAATCGGACCGTCGTCCGACAGCTCGAAGGAGGTGCGGAGCGCGTCATGCCGCCGGATAAGCTGATGAATGACGTTCGTAAATTTCGGTACGTCCAGATCGCCGTCTATGTACATGAACCTCGGATGGTTGTACGCGATGCCCGCACCATCCATTCGGTCGGTGATGAACATCCGATTCTGAGCCGACGACACCGGGTAGACGTCTTGAATAGGCGCCTGCGGTATCGTCGCCGATTCGGCATACCGTGCGTCACTGGATGAACCTGCATCCGCTTCACGCATATAGGCGTCCAGATAGGCTGCGAACTTCCGCACCGTCAGATGCTTCAACATATCGCCAGGGTGGAGCTGAAGCTGCAGCTGCTTGTTGAGCGTATTGACGATGCGCGTGCCGAGAACGGAGTCGCCGCCCATCTCGTAATAGTTGCTGTCGACGTCCATCTCGTAGATGCCCAGCGTTTCCGCCCAGACTTGGCCGACATGCAGCTCTGTCTGCGTGTACTGCTCATTGCCCCTGCCTATCAGCTTGACCGCTCTAGCCGGACCGCCCATCTGGACCGGCTTCGCTTGATGCTTGCCGACCGCAGCGCCGGATCGCTGCTGCAGCTTATTCTCTATCGACGCATGCAGCCGATTCGGCATTCGGCGGAGCAGCTGGATCGTGCTCGATTCGTAGTGGAGCGAACCGATCAATACGTTCGTCACGTCGCGATTGACAATGCGGTCGAACCGCTCCATCGCTTCTTGCGTCGTCACCGCTTTCATTAGCGTATCCTCGGTGAAGCCTGCCCGCAGCGCCATTCCTCGTTCCTTCCACGTAGGCCAGTTAATCGTCATTGTCCGAACGCCTTGATTGCTCCGCGATGCGGCGTAAGCGTCCAGGAACGTATTGGCTGCGATGTAATCCGCCTGGCCCGGGGCCGGGAAGAACGTAGCCAGCGACGAGAACAGAATGATGAAATCAAGCGGTTCGTCTGCCAGCCACTGCTCCAGTACTCGCGTACCTGCCATCTTCGCCGACAGTCCTTGCCGGAAGCTGTCCTCCTGCTGTGATGCCAGCATCTGCTGGCCGGCAACGCCTGCACTATGGACGACGCCGTATACTGACGCACGATAGCGCTGCTTGATCGATTCACCGATCTCCTTCATGCGAGCGGCATCCGAGATATCTGCCGCGTAACAATCGACCGTGGATCCCATCGCTTCGATCGCCATGATCTCTTCCACTTTGGTGCGCAGAATGCTGGTCTCAACGTCCGAAGCTTGGAGCAGCGCCGGCCACGCTTCCCTTGCCGGGAATGGTGTGCGGCCAATCAAGGCAAGATGCACACGCTTCTGCGAAGCCAAATATCTTGCTATCTCCAGCCCGATATCGCCGAGCCCGCCCGTGATGACGTAGATGCCGTCCTCGCGAAGCTCCAGCGGCCTCTCGGCAAGCGCATTCGGATCGAGCGGCTGCAATTCCCGCACATAGCGGCTCCCGCCGCCGCGGTAGGCTACTAAGCTGTCGCCGCCCTCTCGAAGCAGCTCCTGCCCGATCAGCCTGCGATCCACGGTCGCATCGACATCAATCGCTCGGCAGCGCCATTCCGGGTGCTCCCTGCCAATCGCTTGGCCGAGGCCGACGAGCGCAGCCGATTCAGGCGCCGCCTGCCGCTCGCTGCCGTCGATGACGAACGCTTCCTTCGTCACGATAATGAGCTCGAGCTCCTGGTCATAGCCCTCATGCAGCATCGCCTTCACGGTTCTGAACAAGCCGATCGTATCGCTGCCGGTCAGCACGATGCGACGAACGGCTTGGCCGCGAAGCTGATTGAACAGCCATTCGCAGTCGTCCTTCGATGCGCTGATCTCATAGCGTTGTCCGCCATCTTCCACTCGAGCCTCGTCAACGCCGCCAATACCTGCTTCAACGACGAACTGTCCAAGCTCGCGAAGCTGCTGGGCTATCGCTGTCCCGAGATCGTCCCCCCTGCCTTGCAGAATTAGTGTCGTTCCGCTTACATTAGCAGCGGTAGAAGCATTCATATTGCCGACGTTATCGAGATCAATCGCGGAAGGAATCCAGCCGAGCTGATAATAAGCCGCTTCCTCATCCCGTTCCGCAGACTTAGGCGTCTCCGGAATGTCCAGCCAACATCTGTACCGCTCATACGGGTACAACGGAAGCCGGCAGGCCTGCACCTTGCGGCCTTGATACAGCAGCTTCCAATCCACTTGCGCACCTTCAACATAAAGGCCGCTTAGGAGATGGGCGAATGCAAGCTGCTCTTCTCGCTTGTTTAACTGCTTGCGCTCCCACTCGCGCAGCTCCTCGTTCGCTCGTTCCGTCAGCTTCCGCCGCTCACCTTCGGTCAGATCCGTCGCCACCCTTGATTCCTTGTGCTGGGCCACCATCCGATGTACGCCGTAGAGGACGCCGGGGGCTGTCGCTATCTCCCCGCGCTCCCAGTCCCCGCCTGCTTCTATCACCGCGTTCACCTGCTCGAGCAGCTGGCGTGCAGTCGAGAAGACGAATGCGAGCCGATGCTCGTAATGTCCTCTGCCGACATTCGCTGTGAAGCACATATCCTGCAGCGGAACAATGTCCTGCGCCTCGATCCAATCACGATATTGAGTCACTAAGCTCAGCAGCCCGTCTCTCGTCTTCGCGGACAATGCGAGCGTGTGGATCGTCTCCATCGGCTCGACGAGCTCAATTGCGCTTGCCTGCTGCGGCGCCTCCTCTAGAATGAGATGGCAGTTCGTGCCGCTGAAGCCGAACGAGCTGACCCCGCTTCTGCGAGTCGCATCGCTGTCCCATCGGCGAAGCTTCGCATTCACATACACGGGCGAATCAATGAAGTCGATCTTGCGGTTCGGGGTATCGAAATGAATCGTTGGCGGCAGCTCGCGGTTCTTCAACGCCAGAACCGCTTTAAGCAAATTCGCCATGCCAGCGCATTCGTACAAATGTCCGATATTGGGCTTCACCGACCCGATCGCGCAGAACTGCTTCTTATCCGTAAATCTCGCGAACGCATCCGCGAGCCCCTGCATCTCGATGACATCACCCAGCTCGGTGCCTGTTCCATGCGTCTCGATATAGGCGATAGTCTCGGGGTCTACCCCCGTCTTCTCCCAGGCTCGAACGATGGCATCGGTCTGCGCTCGCGGATTCGGCGCCGTAATGCCCAGCGAAGTGCCATCTTGATTGATCGCGCTGCCTCGGATGACCGCGTAGATCGAATCCCCGTCCTGCATCGCACGCTTGAGAGGCTTGAGCACGAAGGCAACAGACCCTTCGCCGATCCCCGCACCGTCGGACTTGTCATCGAAAGTGCGCGTCCGATAGTCTGACGACTCCACGCCGGTCTGATACGTCTCCGCGCTAAGCGGCATCGTGTGCAGCTTGATCGCGCCAGCGACCGCAACGTCGCAATCGCCGCTGCGAATGCCTTGGCACGCCAAGTGAATCGTGACCAGGCCGGAGGAGCAGGCTGTATCCACCAATACGGTTGGCCCTCTCAGGTCCAGCATGTAGGACAGCCTCGTCGGAATCATGGCTGCCAGATTCGCAGCGATAGAGATCGATACCGAGGATGGTTCAACATCCAGAATCTGCTTCTGGTACTTGTCTTTAATCGTGTCGGCGAAGCCGGTGTACACGCCGGTACGCGAACCTGCCAGACGTTCGCCGCCGTATCCGGCATCCTCCAGCGCATGGTACGCCACCTGCATGAACAGCCGCTGATTCGGATCCATCAAGCTCGCCTCCTTCGGCGACAGCCGGAAGAACGGATAATCGAACTTATCGATCTCATCCAGAAAGGCGCCTTCGCCGAACTGGATCTGTTCCTCCGGCGTTCCGATGAAGCGCAAGTAATTTCGAATGTCCGCTTGACGCTCCTCGGGGAATGACCGAATGCTGTCAACGCCGTTGCGGATGTTGTGCCAGAACTGCTCTACATCATCCGCCGTTGGTAGCTGTGCCGCTGCGCCGATAATGGCGATCGGCTCATCGGGCTCATTCTCGGCGGCGCGCAGCATCTCAATGACTTCGATAGCTGCCGCTTTATCGATTTTGCCTGCAGCCGTATGTTCAATAATCGATTTAAAAACTTTATCCATGCTTACTCGCCTGCCTCCTCGACGCCGTTCATCCGCTTACCTGATTTGTTGAAGCATCTCTTCAATCGACAACTTGCCGCTCTCCATATCGTCGAACATACGACTAATGTCAAGCTTCTCGGCTTCCTTGCTCTTCCCGATGGCGGCGCCTCCGCTTGCGGCTGCAATGGAAGGTTCACTAAGAAACCCCGCAAGACGAGAGATCGACGTATACGTGAACAGATCCGTTAGCTTGAGCCGGCCCGGGAACAGCTGCTGCAGACGGGCAAACATGAGGTTGAGCATGATCGAATTGCCGCCCAGCTCGAAGAAGTTGTCGTGAATGTTAATCTCTTTGAATCCAAGCACCTCTTGGTAGACAGCAGCCAACTGCTTCTCGATGTCGGAATAGCCGCTCTCTCGTCCATTCATTCGAATCGCCGGTGCCGATTCGGCCGCTGGAGTCGCCTGCTCCAACCGGCGGGAAGCCGCTGCGAAGGCTGCATCTCGCTTCAGCTTCGCCTCTTCGACAACGGCCCCGATCTCGTCCGCCATCACGAACGGGAACAGCTCCATCATGGGCAGCATCTCGCTCGCCAGGTTCATGCGGCCGACCATCACGCGCTCGATATCGCGGCTTACGATAACGTCGAAAGCATCCATTGCTTCCTTCGTCCCGAGCGTCTTGTACAAACCGTCGCGGTTCGAACCTTTGCCGACCGCGAGGCCGATCTCCCGCCATTTCACCCAGTTGATCGTCAGCGTCCTCATGCCCTTCGCATTCCGATAAGCAGCGAAGGCGTCCAGGTAAGAGTTCGCCGCGCAATAATCGCCTTGTCCCGCTTCGCCGATGAGCGATGCTCCAGAAGAATAGAGAATGAAGAAGTCAAGCGCATCGTCTGCCGTAAGATGATCCAGCACCCACGTGCCGTGCACCTTCGGCTTGAACACTTCATTGAAGGTGTCCAGCGGCTTGGCGATCAGGAATCCATCCCCTGCAACGCCGGCGCTGTGGATAACGCCATGAATGCCGCCGAACCGCTCGCGAATGCCGCATAGGAGCGATTCCATGCTAGCCAGATCAGACACGTTCGCCGCTGCACAGGTTACCGTAGATCCTGATGCTTCCAGCTGCCGCAGCAGCTCGATTTTGCGTGCGAGCTCTCGATTCTCCCCCGCCGCAAGCTCATCCCAGCGTTCCCTCTCAGGGAATTCGGAACGGCTCACTAAGAAGAGGTGAACACGATGCTGCGAAGCGAGGTATCGGGCGGCTTCCAGCCCCAGATCACCTGTTCCGCCCGTAATCAGGTATACGCCCTGATCTCGAATCTCCAATGGTTTGTCGTTGTAATCCGACAGATCAATCGGCGTAAAACGCTCGATATACTTGGTTTTGTTCCGAATCCCAACCGCGTAATGCTGCTTCTCGTTGGACAATTGCTCGATTAGCTCATCAATCGAAGTCTCCGAATCGAGATCGATGACTCGGCAGCGCAAGTTGTCGTATTCGCTATGGACGACTTTGCCAAGACCGAACAGTGCCGCTTGCTCCGGATGCAGCTCCGTCTCCGTGCCGTCAATCCGATAGACGTTATTCGCGACGAGCGCAATATCGACCGGCTGCCTGCAGCCTGCGCGGACGAGCGCTTGTACCAAGCTCAGCAGGCAATAGGTTCCCAGCTGCTGGCTTCTGCCCAGCTGCTCGATCGTCGCGGGTCCGCCGCTTGGCGTCCATCCGGCTGCGTGGACGATTTGGCTGATGTCGTGAGCTCCCACGATTGCCACGAGACGATCGTAATCGGCTTCGTCTCCGCTAAGCACCAGCTTCGTGTCGTCAATCTGCTGGAAGGCGTCCCCGAATTTCGCTTCAATGACGATTCCGCCTTGAAGATGCAATGCGTCGACAATCGCCTTACCCATCGCGCAGCCGCTCGTTAATACGAGCGTCTTGCCCTCTCGCTTGGGTGCAACGCGATTGAGAGCTGCATCATTCGGCATCGGTACCCATTCCAGGCCGTAGTACAACCGATCTTCTAGCGGATGCGGTGCCGAAGCCGCTTCTGCTGATGCCGCCGATGCGGCTTCCTTCGCTGCCTCGGGGACCGCCTTCGTCCGCCTGCGAATGTTCGGATCGTCCAGCCAGTGCAGCTGACGATCGAATGGATAGACCGGCAGCGGCACACGGTAGATTTCGCTCTTCGCATACAACGCTTCGAAATCAACGTTCACGCCTCTCGCGTACAGATCGGCCAACGTGTCCCATGCGAATCGATCGTCGCTCTGCTGCTGAAGCCGTTCGACGGCGCTGTCAGCGAGTATTTCCAGCTCCGTTAACTGCGCGCCGCTGTTACTCTCCTTCTTGCCGCTGTAGTGGATGGAGCTGTCCACAGCATGAACGCCTTCATCGCGCAGCTTCGCGATCAAATCCCGCAACTGCTCCCGGCTCTCTGCAACAATCGCTAAGCGGCAGCGGTAATGTCCGCGTCCCGTATTAGCGGTGTAGCTTATTTCTTCCAAGCTGAAGCCGCCGGCTGCGTCGCTGTTCAGAAACTCATCGTATCGCCAGATTAGCTTGTACAGCACTTCCTCGCTCATCGCCGACAGCGCGAGTATATTCGGCTTCGGCCATTCAGCCGCCTGTCGCCGCGCCGCTGCCGGCGCTTCTTCCAGCACGACGTGGCAGTTCGTGCCGCTGAAGCCGAACGAGCTGACGCCGGCTCTGCGCGGCACCTCTGACGCCCGCCACCTGCGAGGTGCCGTGTTGACGTACACCGGCGAGTCCGTGAAGCGGATTTTACGATTCGGGCGGTTGAAGTGAATCGTCGGCGGGATGACGCCGAACTTCAGCGCCAGCGCAGCCTTAGCCATCCCGGCAATGCCAGCGGTCTGGTAGGAGTGGCCAACGTTCGATTTCAATGAACTGACCGCGCAGAACTGCTTCTTGTCCGTGAATCGACCGAACGCCCTGCGCAGCCCTTCGATTTCGATCGGATCGCCGATTACCGTTCCCGTCCCGTGCGTCTCGATATACGAGATCGATGTCGGCTCTATGCCTGCGTCCTTCCATGCCTGCACGTACAGATCAGCCTGCGCTTGCACGTTAGGCGCTGTAATGCCAATCGAATTGCCGTCTTGATTCACAGCCGTCCCCTTGATTACAGCGTAGATATGATCCCGGTCCTCGATCGCCCTCTCCAGCGGCTTGAGCAGCACCGTTACGACGCCTTCGCCTAATGCCGCACCGTCGGAGCCGTCGTCGAACGCTCTTGTTTTGCCATCGGACGATTCCATCCCGACCTTATCCGTCGCCTTATCGATCGGGAGCAGGCTGAGACGAACGCCGCCGGCGATCGCCATCTCGCACTCGCCCGAACGAATGGCTCTGCATGCGGTATGGACGGCGACCAGAGAGGAAGAGCAAGCCGTATCAATGACGAGGGCCGGTCCCTTCAGATCAAGCAAATAGGAGATTCTGCTCGCAATAATCGCGGACAGATTGCCGGCAATAGACGCCGGTTTATGCTGCGGATCCACCCACTCGTCAAGCATCTGACGATAGTTGTAGCCGCCTAAGTCGGCGACATGGCCGACATATACGCCAGTATTGCTGCCTGCCAGCTTGCTGCCGCCGTAGCCCGCATCCTCAAGCGCGTGCCAGACCGATTCCAGAAACAACCGTTGGTCCGGGCTCATCAAGCTCGCTTCTGTCGGGAGCATACGGAAAAACTTAGCGTCGAACCCGTCGACATGGTCGAAATAAGCGCCGTCCATATAAGTCGTCTTAGCCGGGTCCTGCTCGATCCATTCCACAAACTTGCGCGTGAACGCCTGACGCTCTTCCGGAAACCCGCCCGTGCAGTCAATGCCTGACGCTACGTTCTCCCAGAAGTCCGACCAATGCTCCGAACGCGGCAGCTGGACCGACAACCCGATGATCGCGACTTCTCTCGATCGGAAGCTTGCGGCGGAAGCTTGCTGCGCACGCGACTCTTGTTCTTGCGGCTTGCTGACTGGCTGGCGATTCAGATGAAATTGGCTTAGATCGATTCTCACAGTGCTCATCTGCCTCCTCCAGCCAGGGAAGGGCTGTGCGAAGCGTCAGCCGAACCGTTACTGGCCGATTGAGCCATGAATTGCAGCAGCTGCATATAGCTCGCCATCCATTCCTCCAGCTTGGACGCTTGAAGGCGCTGTTCGTTATAGGCCAGCGTAATGCCGAAGTAGCTGTCCTTCTCTTCCGCCGCGACAACGATATCGTAAGCCGCCTGCCAATCGCCGCGCGTCCGCAGCACGGATGCATCGCAGAACAACGCTCGAACCGACTGCTCATCGGTTCCAGGCTGCATGCCCTTCACCTGGTCGATCGTCCATTGCGGCTGTCTTGTCTCAGACTGCCGTAGCTCTTGGTTTACCGACTGCACATAATGCGCTAGATCGGATACGCCATTGAAATCAAATTCGTATTCCGTCAACCAATTTCTCCTCAGATGGACGCTGACCGGAAGCTTCAGCTCTTCCCCTATCAAGGACAGCGTGTAGGCGAATGCTACGGCGCCGACGCTCATAAGGCTTACATTCAATTCCTTCGCGAGCCGCCTCAACCGCTGCCACTGCTCGTCCTGTATCTTGTCCTGCAGTCTTCCGTCCAGACTGACCATGTGCGAGATCGAGTTCGCCGCCAGAAAATACGATTGCGGCAAGCGCAGCGTGCCTAAGCTCTGCAGCTTGCTCCCCGCATCGATATGTGCGGCAATCTGAGCGATCGTCGGAAGCGCGAACGGATCTGTAATCTGTACGGCGCCCGGATACATCATTTCGACAAGGTCAACCATCTGCAGAAGCAGACTCGACGAGCCGCCAACCTCGAAGAAGTTGTCGTAGATGCTAAGCCGCTTCGACGGAAGCAATTCTGACCAAATGTCCATTACAGCCTTCTCCGTCGCATTACGAGGCTGCGCACGCTCATTCTCCAGCGCCTTTGCTTCGTACAACGGTGCCAGCTCTTCTGCCATTTCTGCGAATTGCCCCTTGAGGAACATATCGCCAAGCACATACCGCTGCACTTTGCCGCTCGTTGTTTTCGGAATCGTACGGACGGGGAACACGTGAGCAAGCTCCAAGCCCATCTTCATGTTGATATGTTTCTTGAGCGCGAGGCTCACTTCCACGAACTGCTCCAGCTTCTTCTTATATTGAATGAATACGATAATATCTTCCCGATGCTCCGCAGCGTTGTGGACGCCTACTGCGGCCACCTTGCCAAGCTCAACGTCATCCACCTCTTCTGCAACCCTCTCGATATCATGCGGGTAATAGTTCCTGCCATTGACGAAAATGATGTCCTTGATTCTGCCGGTAATGTACAACCTCCCGTCACTCATAAAGCCAAGGTCGCCCGTATCCAGCCATCCGTCGCTAAGCAGCGCCTTGCTCGTCGCCTCTGCGTTACGGTAATAGCCGCTCGTGACGCTCCTGCCGCGAATCTGAATTCTGCCGACCGTCCGCTCAGGCGACGCTTGCGCATTGTCGTCTGCGATCCGTACCTCGACATGGTCTATGGCATAACCGACTTCGGCGAACGTGACGCTCTCCTTCGCATCTCCCGAAACGATTCGGACCTGTTCGCCCGATTTCACATAATCCCGATCTACGCTCATGCTGCGGATGCCTTCCTGCAAATTCGGGAACGTCACCGCAACGGACCCTTCCGCCAAGCCATACACATTGTAAATGGCCGTGTCGGGCAGCTTGTGCGCAGCCATAACGTCAAGGAACTGGCGGCAGATCTCGATTGATATCGGCTCCGCGCCGTTATAAATCAGCCTCACTTGCGAAAGGTCCCAATCCTCCGCGAGCTTAGGCTTGTAAGCAGTCAGGACGAGCTTATACCCGAAGTTCGGTGCGCCGAGAATCGTGGCGCCGTGCTGCTGCGCCTTGATCAGCCAGAGTGTCGGCCTCTTGATAAAGGCGTTCGTCGACATGATGCATTGATTGATCTGCGCTCGAAAAGGCGTTATGTGCAGGCCAATCAAGCCCATATCGTGCGTCAGCGGCATCCAACTGAGATAAGTATCCTTGTCGGTCAGTTCGATTCGACTAATCATCGCTTCAGCATTGCATAGCAGATTGTCATGGGTCAGCATGACGCCCTTCGGCGTTCCCGTGCTGCCCGACGAGAACTGGATGAACGCGATGTCCTCGCGCTTCGGCGATGCCAGCCGTCCATGCGGGAGCTCGTCATCCAGACCATCCACGAGCTGCTCGATCGGCAGCAGCCCCGTCCGCAGCGACTCGGCGCTATAACCTGCCACTTCGTTCTCCATCAGCTTCGTCCACCATTTGTCCTCAATGGCCACATAAGGCGACTTCATCGTCTCCCACACTTTGTATAACTTCAGGCGATGTTCGTCATTCGCGCCCGTGCTGACCGGCACCGGAATGATCCCGCCCGCTATGCACGCCCAGAACGCATAGAGGAAATGCTCTTCATGCTCGATCTGCAGGATGACCTCGTCACCGGGCTTCAAGCCTCTCGCTTGCAGTCGGTACAGCACTTTCATCACGTGATCGTAGAAGGTGGAGAAGGATACCCGTTTCTCTTCGCTGCTGCCCCAGATGAATGTAATGAATCGTTCGCTTAACTGGCTGTTCGCCCTTAATACTTCTACCAGACTGTGGACCACCGTTAGCTGCTCCTTTCTAACCTACTAATCTATTTTTCAGCAAAATTTTGTTAATGGCCGTGACAACCTCTTGCGCATAATCGTGGATAAAGAAATGGTTCCCGGCAAATACGTACACTTGGCAATGGTGACTGCTGTGCGCCAGCTGCTTCCATGGCGTCATGTCGGCAAGCGGAACATCGATGTCATTCTTGCCCGCGAACACCGACATCCCGCAAGCGAGCCGCTCCTGCTTCGGAAGATGTACGTATTGTTCCGTGATTCTGAAATCCGACCGGATCATCGGCATGACAAGCTCGAGCAGAAGCGGATCGTTCAGCACCTCGTCTTGCAGTCCCCCGTAACGCTTTAGAAGCTCGAGCATTTCATCCTGCGGCAGATTCCAATGAAGCGGCAGCTCCTTCTCCAGATGAGGGGCTCTGCGTCCCGATACGAACATGTGGACCGGCAGTCGATGCCCGTTATGCAACAGCTTGTAATACAGCTCGTATGCGAGCCAACTTCCCATGCTGTGCCCGAATATCGCGTATTCCTCGTCATCGATCCACGGCTTCACTTGCTCATAGATGTCGTTCACCGCTTCTTCGAATGTCGCCGGCAGCGGCTCTCCGAACCTTCGCCCGCGCCCCGGCAGCTCGATCGACACCAGCTCGATGTGTGCAGGCATGAACTTGTTCCACCGAATATACGAAGCGGACGAGCCCCCGGCATACGGTATGCCTATTAGCTTCATCTCTTCCTACTCTCCTTTTGTCTGAAGTTCAATCGGTTCTCTACTAAGCTTAATGTAGCATCGCCTAACACCTTTCTCGCCGATTCGACGCAACAGGCCGAATTAATGTAATAACTGCATCGCATCGAGGAGAAAAAGTGCGATAGGTATGTCATAACTGCGCGACGCGTGTGTCATTATCAGATATTCTCCGTCTTCACGCGGGACAACAGCAGGAACAGCACAGCCGCACATGCTGCAAGGCAGGCCATATGTACGACAACGGCTTGGGAATAACTGCCTGTGCCGCTGAACACCTCTCTATTGAGCTGCGTAATCCAACCCGTCGGCAGCAACCGCGACAGCTTCTGCATGCCTTCCGGCATAATCGACGCATCCCAGAGCGTGCCCCCAAGCATAGCCAACGGCAGCGAAACGACGCTGATGAGCAGACGGCCCGTCGACAGACGCGTCGTACGGCTGACGAGCAGCAAGCCGATGCCTGCGGCAATTACGTTCAGCAATCCATAGGCTGCGACGAGCAGCAGCAGTTGACCGATAGACAGCGACAGATCGATCTGGAACACGGTGCTCATTAGTAGAATCATAAGCAGGAATTGCGCAATGCCGATTGCCGCGAACACGCCCACCGTCTGCAGGTAATAGCTCAATCGGCTGTACGTCGACAGCAGCACGCGCTGCGTCGTCATGTGGATTTTGTCGCCGAGGAAGAGCATTGTGTTCGTCATCGTCAGGAACAGCATGATGAAGACAATCATGTTGAATGCGCTCGTCAGAACGACGGCGTTCGGATTGCCGATGATGCTCTGCTTCACTTGAATCGGTGCAGCGGACTGCTCGCTCTTCGCTAGATTCGCTTCGAACGAAGCTTCATCCGCCGAGTTATGAGCCAACGTCTGCAGGACGGACAGAATGCTGTTGAGCTTAATCTGAAGCGAGCCGACCCCCAAGCTTCCGCCTTCTGAGTAGAATGCAGCCGCAAGCTCATCGGGCTTCGCGAGCACATCCTTAACCGTTGCCGTCAGTACGAGACCAACGTCGCCGTCGTAATGGATCGCATCATCCTCCGTCTCTGCGCGGGTCACCGTTACTTCCTGCTTCTCGAGCATCGCCGTCAAATAATGATCCAACGCCGCATCCTCCACATAAGTCGTTACCGTCAGCTTCGTGGCCGAATCATACTGTGCGACGACCGAGTAAGTGAAGAGAACCGGAAGCACGATGATTAGAACGAGCGTCAGCTTCCGTTTCATGATCCGCCTGGCATACAGCTCGAATACGCGCATCTTAGCGGACCCCCTTCCTCGCGAGCGAATAGATCGAAATCAAGATGAACCCGAGGGCGGCAACGAGCGACGAATACACGGGCGCCAGATTGATCACGCCTTGCTGGATGTAATCGAACAACGGCTGCTGGTACAGCTCGTTGATGCTTATATTGCGCAGGCCGCCCAGATCGATCTTGATAAAGCCGCCGCCGATGAAGGTCATCACAGGAATGAGCAGCGTCACAACGCTGTCGATCGCCTTCACCCGTCTTGCGATTACGCCAAGGATGAGCCCCAGCGCATTGAAGAAGATCGAGCCTGCGATGATGATGAAGAACACGACCAGCATGTTGTCGCCGTAGCTGACGTCGAACAACCACTGGGCACATAGGACGATGATGATTCCTTGCACAATCGAGATAGCGCAGCCCGTCAGCAGTTGGCCGACAATAAGCGATGTTCGTGACAGCGGCGATACGAGATAACGGTCACCAAGCGCCTCGCTGTATTCCTCTTGGACAAAATTCATCGTATTCGCCAGACCGTATACGAGAATGAGCACGAGCATCGTTACGCCATAGTAGCTTAGCGCTGTAATGCCGCTAGAGTCGCTGCTGCCGTCCCCGCTGCTATTCGCGCTTGCGCCAGTCGTCAACAGGTTGCTGTAGACATATGTGTACAGCTCCTTCTGATTGCCCGCGCTCGACACATCCATCGCCAGATAGCCATCGCCGAATGTGGATAAAGTCAGACCCGTAATGTTCACCTTGTCGATATTGCTGTCCTCGCCGTAGACGATTACGCTGCTATTCTTCTTGTTCTCGAAACCGCTCGTCAGATCGGCCGGGATGAAAATATACTGCTCCGCCTCGCCGTCTCTGAGCATTTGCTCTGCCTTGTTCGCGTCGGTCTCGACCGTTACATCGAACAACCCCTTATTATCCTCGCTCGTCAGGAATGTCACGATATCTGCGCCGAGCTTGCCTTGGTCTTCATTGACGACGACCGTCTTCACCTGGGACAGGCTAGCTGGAACGGCGCCGCCTTCGTCATCCTTGTCGAACGCGGAGGAAAGTGCGTTACCTAGAATAACGATCAGCAGCAGCGGCAGCAGAATGTAATTGACGATGATCGTCGGATTGGTCAACTTGCGTTTCATTGAGGTTGCGAATATGGTCCACATGGCTAATCCCTCAAATTCTTACGCGTTAATTTGAAGAACACTTGCTCCAGATTCGGCGAGATGTACTGAAAGCTCTTAACTTCCTCACCGAACGCATCCTTGATGTCCGCAATCGCACCAACGTCGTTCTTCGGAATGCCGATGTCGACTATGTTGCCGTCCGTCGAGAGCACATTGCATTTCTCCAACTGCTTCGCATATGCGGTGCTCTTGCGCTGCAGCTCCAGCTTCAGAATCGCTTGATCCGTGTGCTGCTGGATAATATCGTTCAACGTTCCTTGGCAGAGCATCTGGCCATTGTCGATGATGCCGACATGTGAACAGATTTTCTCGACCTCTTCCATATAGTGCGAGATATACACAACCGTCGTGCCGATCTGGTTCAGCTCGACGATCGCATCAAGAATCCGGTTGCGGGACTGCGGGTCTACGCCGACTGTCGGTTCATCCAGGATGATGACATCGGGATTGTGGACGATGCCGCATGCGATGTTCAGTCTGCGCTTCATGCCGCCGGAGAATTTCTTCGGCTTCTGGCTGCGCTCATCCCACAGGCCGACGAACTCGAGCGCAAAGCGAACCTGCTTCTTCAGCCTCTCGCCCTTCAGGTCGTACAATTTGCCGAAGAACATGACGTTCTCATAAGCCGACAGATCATACAGCAGCGCCAAGTCCTGCGGTACATAGCCGACGCGGCGGTTGGTGCTGGCATTCATATGCTCGTTGAACCATTGCAGCTTGCCGCCCTGCGGCTTATCCAAGCCGAGCATGACCTTCGTTAAGGTAGATTTGCCGGCGCCATTGGGGCCGAGCAAACCGTAAATTTGCTTATCGCCTATCGAGAGTGAGAGCCCTTTCAAGACTGGCTTCTTTTTGTTGTAGCTGAAATGAATGGCTTCCCCTGTAAACACTGTCCGCATTCATGCGTACCTCCCGTAAAATGGTATTGAATCTTTCATTAACCCAGTGTAGCATCGGCGCATTGTGTCCCTGCGTGCATGTCGTAACACACGCTTATACTGTAATAACTGCGCGGGCGGGCGGCAGAAAGCATGTCGTAACTGTTAAGAATGAGGGGCTCATAGGACCGCAATAAATGCAAATAAGCCCTCTGAATGAGGGCTTGCGGTAAGTTTATATTTCAGTGAACCGTATTATTGATGCTCTTCCCGTAGAAGATCTCGTCCTGCTCCATCTTCAGCCGCTGCGCAATCTCCTTCTGCTCCTCGTCACTAAGTGCGTCCTTCGTGTAACCGAACAGATAGTTGTTGAGATCGAACTGCCGCAGCTTGCATTTGGTATGGAAAATGTTCTCCTGATACACGTTCACGTCGATCATATCGAACTGTGCGATGATTTCGTCCGGGATGTAATTCTGAATCGAATTAATCTCATGATCAATGAACAGCTTGTTGCCGTGTATGTCCCTCGTAAACCCGCGCACCCGATAGTCGATCGTCATAATATCGGTATCGAACGAATGGATGAGATAGTTGAGCGCCTTCAGCGGCGATATCTCGCCACAGGTGGAAACGTCGATGTCCGCGCGGAAGGTGCTGATCCCCTCGCTCGGGTGATATTCCGGGTACGTGTGGACGGTAATATGACTTTTGTCCAATTGCATCACGACGTTATCCGGCAGCGGGCCTGGCGATTCCTCGTACGACTCGGTCGGCACCTCGACGATTGGTCCTTCCGAGACGAGCAGCGTCACGCTGGCGCCTTGCGGCACATAGTCCTGCTTCGCCGTATTGAGCACATGCGCTCCGATAATATCGGCCACTGTATTGAGGATATAAGTCAGCCGATCCGAGTTGTACTGCTCATCGATGTACTCGATGTACGCTTCCCGCTCTTCCTTCGTCTTCGTGAAGCAGATGTCATACATATTGAAGCTGAGCGACTTGGTCAAATTGTTGAAGCCGTGCAGCGTAATCCGTTGTTCCTCTGAGAAAGCCACCTTCGAACCCCTCCTGTCTTTCCGTAATATAGCCAGTTTGCAGTTGGTTGATTCACCATGTATTGACAAAATAGGATCACAATTGTAGTCTATGTGTAGCGATCGACTACAATTGTAATCCACGACAACAACACACATGCAATGAGCACACCACCTTATAACGAATGCCTTAGGAGGTTAGAAGATGGAATCAACCAATCCGATGCCCCGCATATCCGAGGCGGAATGGGAAGTGATGAAGGTCGTATGGGCGAATGCGCCAATGACGGCCAGCGATGTTGTCGCCGCGATCGGAGACAGCAAAACGTGGAATCCGAAAACCGTGCGAAGCTTAATGAGCCGGCTTGTGGAGAAAGGCGCACTTGGCTGCACCGTCGAAGGCAAGAGTTACACTTACTTCCCGCTCGTGAAAGAAGAAGAATGCGTACGTTCCGAAACCTCGTCGCTGTTGCGAAGAGTGTATGGCGGCGCATTGAAGCCGATGCTCGTGAACTTCCTATCCGATGAGCAGCTGACGAAGGCGGATATCGAAGAATTAAAGCAAATTCTCGACCGGCGGAAGGACTAGCGGCGCATGGATATTTTGTACCTTATCAGCATTGTCCCTGCCGTTCTCTTCCGCACAGCGGTTACAACGTCGCTCATCGCATTGCCGGTCATCGTGCTCATCCTAATCATCCGACAAGTGCTTCAGGATCACATCCCAGCACGATGGATGTATCTCGTGTGGCTGCTGCTCCCGATTCGTCTCCTTCTCCCTTGGACACCCGACAGCAGCATCAGCTTATATAACTATATTAATCTACCCGCCGTCTTCGAAGTCACCACGAGCCCTTCTGCGACTACTGACCCAACTGCAAATGATGCTTCACATGACCCTTCAACCGGCAAGTCACACGATTACAGCATGCGTAAAGTCGCGCGAGAAAGCCTTGCAAATGCCAGCCTCAACAACAGCGTGGACGCTGCCATAGAGCCCCCATCCAATTTCGATTCCAGCAGCATGAACACCGCAGCAGTAGAAGATACAACCGAACAGCCTAACCCGGCCATCGCTCAACAAAATAAAGCCGTCCATCGTTCGCACCCTTCCATCCTGCTATTGTTACTGTCGTGGATCTGGCTGATTGGAACTGCCATCGCAGCGACTATCATGATACGCGCGAATGTTAGATTCAACCTTGGTCTGCGCCGAGGGACAAGCCTTACAGCCGACACGCATCTGCGCGAACAGCTTGATGCATGCCGGAAGCAGCTGCGGATTCGCAAGAACATGAACATTAGGCTAAGCATTACCGATTATGTATCTTCTCCTGCTCTAACCGGCCTCTTCCGACCGAAGCTGCTGTTACCCGCTGCCCTGCTGCCATCGCTTGGCGAACAACAGCTGCATCATATTATGCTGCACGAGCTCTCTCATCTGAAACGCCGCGATCTGCTGGCCAATGCGCTCATGCACATCTTGCTCGCCATGCATTGGTTCAACCCAATGCTCTGGTATGCGTATGCACGCATGCGGGAAGATCAAGAGCTTGCATGCGACGCTCTCGCCCTGTCCAAGCTGCAGCCGTCCGACAGCCGTGACTATGCGCTTACCATTATTGGGCTGCTCGAGAGTTGGTCGACGCAGCGCCAATTCGTTAATGCTGCAGGCATGTCCGGCAGCCGAATGCTAGTAAGAAGGAGAATTATGATGATCCAATCCAATCGGCGATTCGGACTGCGCCGCACCATGCTTGGTCTCGCAGCTCTTGTGCTGATCGCGGGATGCTCATTGACAGGGGCGAAGGTGGACAAGCCAGACTATACTGATTCGAAGACAAAATCAGAGATTACCGCTGATTCATTGCATGCCGAAACAACAAGCTATGACCCAGAAAACGCAGCGACTGCCAACGTAACAGGCTCTACTGCAGAAACGCTATCGGTACAAGAAACAGTCGCCAAATATGACGGCGCCCGTCAGCTTCTTCTGTCGCGAGACGGCGTTGAAGTGTATGGAACTGTACAGGCAAAGTTGACTGAAAGGTACGCCATTATCTATAGCTACGATGAGATGACGATAGCGATAGACGGTATCGCCCACACTTACCCTTGGCATGCGGTATCAGATACAAGTCCGATCATCCCCACTAAAATTCAGCGGGCGGACGTCGATCAAGACGGCGAAGAAGAACTGATTGTCATTACTACCTCCAAAATGTGGCAATACGGAGAACCAATTCTTCAACGTGAAAACATTCATATTGTTAATCTAGACGACTGGAGCGAAACCGTTATACCAGATCCGATTGAAGCGGCCTCCCGTGCAATCGTGAACTCGCGAGTCGCAGTCAACAGCAATCTTCACGAGGAATTGTCATTCGAATTCAATGGTCTCCGTTATACGCATGAAGATTCATTCAACATGACGGCGGACGGGGTCCGCCAAGAGCTCGCCGATCACATCGTATTAGGTCACTACGTTTTCTATTACGTATCATCGAAAGGCGTCATTCAGGCGGGGGTCTCCGCGTCAGTCGATACTGCGGATCATACAGGATCCAGCAGTGGGTTTATTTCGATTATCGCGACTTACAGTAGGGATCTCAAAGACGCTGCTGTTGAAGTCACGCCAAACGGAGAAGGTTGGAGCACTGAACCGATTTAACGAAGAAATATCGGGGTAATATTTTCCTTATAGGTTAGTTATATTATTCAAACGCATGCTCTGGGGAGGCCCTCTATGCTTGATATTGTAGAAATCAAACGCAGAATTCCGCACCGTTATCCGTTTCTGCTCGTCGATCGGATCGAAACGCTGGAGCCAGGTGTGAAGGCAGTTGGTATTAAGAATGTCACGATCAACGAACCTTACTTCGAGGGGCATTTTCCCGAATATCCGGCCATGCCAGGCGTCCTTATTGTTGAGGCGCTTGCTCAGGTTGGCGGCATTGCGGCGTTCCATTCAGATTCCAGCAGCCCAATGATCGGACTGCTGGCCGGCATCGATAACTGCCGTTTCAAGCGCCAGGTGACGCCGGGCGATCAGCTCATGCTGACCTTCGAAGTTACGCGGGCAAAAGGACAGATCATTAAAGGCAAGGGCACCGCAACCGTAAACGGCGAGCTTGCATGCGAAGCCGAGATCATGTTTGCGCTGCAAGCGATTGACTCATAAGCAATGTGGAGAGGCAGCCCCATTTTATTGGCGGCTGCCTCTCTTTGGGTACAATAATAAATACAAGTACAGAGAACAGCCACTGTACGGACCTCTCCTACTCACTTGCAACCTTTTGCCGATGACGGTCGTCGTACTCGTAAAGATTCTATCGCAAAGGTTGTGTTCAATTGAAGCCAGCAACGATTCGTAAACCGATCATCGCTTTAGCCGTAGTTGTTGCCCTATTGTCCGCCTCGCTCCCGACAGCCCAACAGGTGCATGCCGCAACCTCAGCACAGCAGCAGCAGTGGATTCAACAGGTGAACTTCAACGGTAATGAACGGGGACTTAGCTATCCTCTTATCGTCGAGCCCGGCAGCGTGTGGATCGGAATGGATGACGCCGCTAGTCTTTTAATGGAATATCGCCGAGAGTATGATGCGAAGAAAGGTACGATCACCTTCACGAATCCATGGCGTCACATTGTAATGGAGCTCGGGAGCAAGTCAGCAGCGGTCAATGGCATCAAGATCACACTTGCAGCCGCTCCCGCGAAGCGGGATGGGACGGTCTATCTGCCCGCCCAACTGCTCTCCCAACTTATGAAAGCACAAGTGACATGGAACGCTGGAACATCTACGCTGTCTGTCCAATATAAGGCGCGCGCACTTGCCACGAGCTGGAACGACTATTATTGGGTCGACAAGGTCAATGGAGATATCTATAAAGCAGCCCCTGGGAAGCGCGCCGTTCGCATCGATCGGACAACCGCCGATGTCAGCCAAGCACAGTACCTGGAGATCGAATCACTATTCGATGATGAGAAATATATCTTATCCGCATTCGACAACTACGCAGAACCGGCCTATATCACGAAGCTGCTTATCCATCGCAATAAGCTTGTTCATCAATCGGCTGTTCATTACCCGGGCTGGTGGTGGCTCGAAGGGCTTGACCGATACGGAGATAACCTTATCCTGATCAATGGTTCGACCGTGGAATTCGTGACAACGAGCGGTGAAGTGACGGCACAATACGATCTCTCCGCGTATGGGGTCAAAGGTGAATTCGTCGTAGAGGATTACTTCAAGGACGTGCTCTTCGTCCGTTCCTACGTGAATCAGACGCTGCTGCTCGTTGATTTGAAGGAGAAGAAGACCTATGAGTTATACAAGCTTATTCTCGATCAAGCAGAGCAGAAGTTCATAACCGACAACACCGCTTACGGAGGCCTCTACGGAGGGGATCAACTGACTGCGCTTGGCCGCAGAGGCGACACGTTCACCTTCCGGCATCAGCAGCTGATGGAGCCATACGAGGAAACGCAGGTGGAGTTCACCATTCCGCGGAAGAAGTAAGGATAACGCGATTCGGCAAAATAATGCAAAAAAATTAACAGCCATCTTGCACTCGCTTATGCGAGGCAAGATGGCTTTTTGCATTTTTACAACCAAACACTTGTTAAGCTCCCGTGCCGAAACGCTGACGGTAGCCGCACTTGCGGCACAGCTCCTCTACCGCCTCGCGGCGCGAGAAGCCGTAGTAGAGATTGTTCGCGCGTTCGCCGTCGACGATCTCGGAGAACGACGTTTCGTGTACGTTGCCAAGGTTGATGACGCCTTCTCCATCGAGGCAGCACGGCACAACCGTACCGTCAACTAGCACGGCCGCCTGCGTTCGCAGCGCATGACAGAAGCCCTTGCCATCGTCCTCCGGTGCATCCAGACTCGGCCATTGGAACTCGTAATCTTGATTGATATAAACGTTCTTCGCAATCTTAATTCCTTTGCCGGGTTCAACGCGTTCCTCGATCTGATAGTCGAGATTGAACTCCTTCTCCAGAATCGACAGCGTCTCCCGATTCCGGCTCCGCTCTGCATTCGTCATGTTGTCCTGCGTCAAATTCCACAGACGGAAAGAGAACAGCACATTATGCTCGGACGCCTCGCGGACGAAGTCGAGAATCTCGCGGAGATAGCCGTCGCGGTTCTCCGAGCCGATATGGCCGTCGAAGCTGTGCAGCGAGAAGTTCATTTGGCGAAGCGCGGGTTTGCCGAGCAGCTTCGCTTTATTTTTCGTAATAAGCGTGCCGTTCGTCGTAATGTTGACCTTGAACCCCTTCTCATGCGCGGCATCCAGCAGCAGGTCGATCTTCGGGTGCAGCAGCGGCTCGCCCTTCACATGCAAATAAATATGGTTCGTATGCGGTTTGATCTGATCCAGCACGCGTTCGAACGTCTCCTGCTTGATGAACCCTTTCGCGCGGGCCGTCGGCGGGCAGAACGTGCAGGACAGATTGCATACGCTCGTAATTTCGATATACACTTTCTTGAATGTTTTCAACGAGAGAGCCCCATTCCGTCAATAAGTAAGTCTATTATAACAAACTTATCGTCTATGCGAGCAGTCCAACTCGTGGCAGCCGAGTGCAACTACATCATGAATATGAATTAAGCGTGGCTGAACCCCGCTTATCCGTCATCAAACGTCTCATTCTGCGAATTAAGTGCGGTGAATCCACACTAATCCATCAATTCCGCATCACTTTACCTGCCGAGCGCTTAGTAAGCACGGTTTTACCACACTTATCTGCTGTTGCGGGGGCGATAGAGCGAAATAAATGTGGCTAGGCCGCACTTATTTCCCTCAATCAAGCAGGCTTCACGCCCTAACCTCATATTTGCAAAATCTCGCGAATATCCGCCTCGCTCAGCGACTCGAGCGGTTGCTCACCTGCTTGGATCACTTCGTCGATAAGCTTCTTCTTGCGCTGCTGCAGCTCGAACATTTTGTCTTCGACGGTTCCCTTGGCGACGAGACGAATGACCTGCACCACATTGCGCTGGCCGATCCGGTGCGCCCGGTCGGCAGCCTGCTGCTCCACAGCCGGATTCCACCACAGATCGTACAAAATAACGGTATCCGCACCCGTAAGGTTAAGTCCCGTACCGCCTGCCTTGAGCGAAATAAGGAACACGTCCCGCTCGCCATCGTTGAAGCGGCTGCACAGCTCCGCCCGCTCCTTCGGCGGCGTGCTGCCGTCCAGCGAGAACATCGGCACGCCTCGGACGCCAAGCTCTCGGCGGATAATCTCGAGCATGCTCGTGAACTGCGAGAAGACGAGCATCCGCTTGCCTGCAGCGCGGCAGTCTTCAATAATATCGAGCAGCTGCTCCAGCTTGGAGGAGCTTCCACGGTAGTCCTCGACGAACAGCGCCGGATGACAGCAGATCTGACGAAGTCTCGTCAGGCCCGCCAATATGCGAATACGGTGGCGGTCCCAGTCATTCGGATCGTCAAGATGCTTCAGCGTCTCCGCCTGCAGCTTCGCCAGATAAGCCGTATACAGCTTCTTCTGTTCCGTGAGCAGATCCGAAGACTGCAGCGTCTCGATCGCATCGGGCAGTTCCTTGAGTACATCACGCTTCAGCCTGCGCAGCAGGAATGGCTTCACCCGCTTCGCGACCGTCTCGCGCGTCATCTCGTGGAATCGCTGGCGGCTTGGGAACAAGTCCGGGAACACTGCATCGAAGATCGACCACAGCTCCTCCAGCCGATTCTCGACCGGCGTACCGGTCAATGCGAATCGATACTTCGCTTGCAGCGTCTTAACGGACTGCGCGGTCTGCGTCGCATAGTTCTTGAAATACTGCGCTTCGTCCAAGATAAGCGTATGGAACGACCGCTTCGCATACGTCTTAATATCCCGGCGCAGAAGCGGATAGGACGTAATGATGACATCCGCTTCGCCTTGCAGCAGACGATCACGCTCTGTTGGACCACCGCTAATAATGACGGAGCGGATCGACGGCGCGAACCGCGTCAGCTCCTGCTGCCAATTGTAGAGCAGCGACGCTGGACAGACGATGAGCGCAGGCTGTCCCTGTTCACGGATTTCGGGCAGTACCGATAGCAGGAAAGCGATGCTTTGGACCGTCTTGCCCAGTCCCATATCGTCCGCCAGAATGCCGCCGAACCGATAGTGCGCGAGCGTCTTCAGCCATTGGTACCCTACCTGCTGATAGTCGCGCAATACAGCATCAAGCGCTTCGGGCACCGGGAAGTTCAAGCTGTCCGGCTGGCGCAAATTGTGCAGCAGCTGGCGCAGCGAACGGCCAAGCTTCACCGTGCGGCTCTCCTGATCGGCATCCATGAGCCGCAGGCCGCGTACCGCTGGCAGCCGGAAGCCGCTGCCGATCAGATCGGCATGCCGCACGCCAAGCAGATTCATGAGACGGGCGATCTCCTCCATCTCTTCGCTCTCAAGCGGCAGCAGCGCGCCATTGGGCAGCCGATAGAAGCGGCGTTTCTCTTCTACCGCCTTGATCACTTTGCGAATATCGCGCTCCGGAATGCCGCCTAGGTCGAACTTGAACTCCAGCCAATCCGTACGTTCATCGATCTCCGCTCTTACGGTCGGCGTCTCTTCGCCAACATGAATCCGTACCTTCACCGCTGATGTCGCATAAACATCCAGCAGCTTCTCAAGCTCAGGCACCAGATGATAGAGGAACTCATACTCTGCGTCGTCTCCGCTCATCAAATAACCGCCTTCGGTCTCGATGAAGTCAGCTCTTGCCATGAGCGCTAATATTTGTTCCTCGCGCTCGCCGTCTCGCATCAGGATCCGATCATCCGCCTTGCGCTGACTGGCAGGCTCTAGCGGATTGACGACCAGATCGCCATAATGAAACTCCAGTGCAGCGAGCAGCCGATCCCGTACGCGGTCCAGATACAACTTCGCCTTCAGCGGCGTGTGCACGACACGTTCCGATACGTTCTTCGCCATATGAACATGACCAAGCTTCATCAAGCCAGGTACAACCCGCTCCATGAACGGTTCGATCTGCTCCTGTGCAATTCGGAACCGCTGCTCGTTCGTCTGACTGAGCAGCCGCTGCACTTCTATCAATCGCATGCTTTGCGCCTCGGACAATCCGAGCAGCTTCCCGTCTGCAATGGCCAGTCCATACGCGGGCAGGAGCGCGATACGATCCAATCCTTCGACGTGCAGCTGATAAGCCGCAGCTCCCTGATCGCCATTGCCCGCGGGCTCGTCCATCTTGAACTCGAATCGAAGCGGCAGCGGCTCATCGAACAGAGCAATGCCTTCGTATACTTGACCGCCATAGGACAGAAGCGCGTGCGGCACCTCTGCCAGCAGCGGCAGCAGCGCTCCCCACGCCGCCGGCGGGATGAACAGCATCCGCTCTCCTGCCGCTTGCGCCGCTTGCGCGAACCCGTCCACCGATGACCGATAGAGCCGTTCATCCCGAACGATTCGAATAAGCGATTGAAGCACGGCGTCTTCTTGCTGCTGGAACCGATAAAGCTCCGGCTCGTATGTCCAATATCTCCCGAACGCATACGACTCCCGCCGTTCGACGGCCTCCAGAAACGCATGAAGCTTCTGCACGACATACAGCCGCTTCGCTTCAGGACCGATCCTCAGCTCGATGCCGAGCAGCAGCCTGCCCATTCGGTCTTGGAATGGACTTACGGATATCTCGGCCATCAGCGGCTCCCGCGTATCGAACTGCGAACGTGTGCCGCTGGGACGCTGCGGCTTCCCGCCGAACAACTCGAGCAGCTCGCCCATTAAGCGCTTGGCCTCATGCTCATCATTGCTTGTCGGCGGCACAGTCGCCGCCTCCGCCGCCGCTTCTTCAGCTTGCTCCGTTGATACTTGCCTTTGCCCTGCACCAGCGGCAGCATAGGCTGGCGGCCGCTTCCCTTCCGCTGCCTCATGCAGCTGAATCTCCATCAGCACAGCTGCAACATGGCTGCAGCCGCCCTTGTAGGAAGACAACGTTGGACAAGTACAGGTCGTCTGGAGCTCTCCGTCAGCATCCAACGCCGCCGTAACGGCGAACGGTTCCGTCCCCTGCACGACTGCTTCATAAGACGATCGCAGCGGATCGGCTTTCGTGAAGGCGACCTTGCCCGATCGACGGAACGCCTCGCCTTTCTTGTAAGCAAGCGTCCCGCATAACTGCTGAATCGAGCGCTGCGTCAGCTGCATGCTCATCGCCCTGCACCAGCCTTCTTCTCATCGCCATGCACGAACTGCTCGAGCATCGCGAGCTTATCTTCCGACAGCGGCGCGCTATTGTCCCAATCGAGCACCGCTCCTTCCGGCAGCGGCCAGCGCACTTGACGGCGAACGAGGGATGCGCTGAACGCCTCCCAATGGTCCAGCTTCCATTGATCCAGCTCCGAGCCGCGCGAACGAATGCGCTCATAATACTGCTCCGCACTTGGAAGCTGAACGAGCAGCACCTTCACTTCAGCCGGTTCCGGCGGTACCGGAAATCCCCCGCCATTCCCCAGCTTCGCAAGCTCTCCTTCCAGCCACGAGGCGTCCTCCAGCTCGCGTGTGAATGGCCCAATCACAATCGCATCTTGACCATTGCTCAAGTGATCAAGCGCAGCGTCCATCGTAATTCGGTAACCAAGATCGCGGCACAACCGCTTATATTCAGCCGAATCGCGGTCGCTCGGATCGAGCCCCGCTCCGGTCATGATCGCTTCTGCCGCAGGCCGCAGCAGCGTGTCCATATCGAGCAATGCCATACGGCAGCGGCGTGCAAGCGCCCGAGCCAGCGTTGTTTTGCCAGCGCCGGCACCTCCTGCAACGAACAGCAGCAATGCCATAACATCTCCCTCTCCCTTAAGCCTGTTACGAAGTCTATTGCTTCGATCATAGCACAATTACGAGGGGGAGCGCTTCATTAAGCGGACTTCTTCTGCAGCTTATGACTGAGCATCACCCGCAGCAGAAGCATCACAATCGGCAAACCAATTGCAATTGGGAGCGCGATGAACGGCCAATAATTTTCGAGAAAATCAATCGCACGGAAATGATCCTCAATGACCCAATAGCCGAATAGTCCGAGCACAATACTGCAAGGGATAATCATCGGTCTGTTGCTCTTTAATCCGAAGACGCGAGACATGCTCACCGAAGTGCCATAAATGCAGAACATGACCTCGAACAGGGCAGGCAGCGAGTACAGGGCGATCATGATCATCTCGTACCGTTGAAGGAAGGTGCCCATATGGGCATTGCGCGCTAGCTTCATACAAGACAACGTATATTGGCTCGTCACCTCAGCGGACAGGACAGCCCCCTCCAGAATGGCCCATATGATAATGACCATGCCGCTCCCAAGAATGCCAAGCACGCCGAACCTTCCATGGCCCTTTTGGACCTTGTTCACCAAAGGCAGAACTAATGTCGCCATCATCGTCGCCATCGCACAATCCGCTAGATAGTGCATGCTGGCCTTGGCCGTCTTCGGCATCCCCGACTCCATAATCGGCAGCAAATTCCGAATATCGAATTCCTGCATAGAGCCGACTGTAATTAGCACATTCAATGTGAACATGAACAGCAGCCCGATCACCGCAATCCGCGCCATAACCTCCAATCCATAGTAGCAGCCTATCGCACCAACGACTAAAGATGTGACAACGAATATCCAGAGCGGAGCATCCGGCAAGAAATAATCACGCAGATGATACACGAACGTAATCATAATCGGACCGAATGCTACGACGAAAAAGACGAATATCACGAGCGATATCAAGATGCTGAACCACCGGCCTAGCAGCAGCTGGCCCAGCTGGACATAATCCTTATCGGGCGTTCTCCGGATCACGACATAGGTCAAGTACATCATGACGATCCCTTCTAATGTACCGAACAGCGTAGCCAGCCACATATCTTGACCGACCGCACGCGCCAGCACACCTTGCGTAACCCCGATCGCCTTGGCATACATAATGTTAAGGATCATCGCAATGAACATCCCGTTCGAGATCTGAATCTTCATTACTTAATCCCCTCCCTTGTTGCTTTGACAACCCCCGATTTGACGGTTGTCTGCACTTCGACTGTTATTTCCGCCTCTGCGAAAACATCATCCCAGCTGCCATCGATCTTCTTCCATTCTGCCGGGTACTTATTACGGAACACATCGCCAAGCTTAAGAAAATCGGAATGGTACTTATGCTGCGCCTTATCGATAACGCCCTTCAGGATCTCGGTCAATTCTTGGTCCAGCCCTTCGCCTGCATCCTTACGCAGCTGTTCGGCGGACAGGCTGCAGCCATTCTCGACGATATCCGCACTGGTCGTCATCCGGACCTTGAACTTCGGACGGCCTTGCGCATACGAAGGCGTCACCTTCAGCTTCGCTGAATTGAACTCCAGCGTGATCATGTTCGTGTTTGAATCAGGGCAGGAAATAACCTCAATTCCTTTATGCAGCCTTTCGAGAAAAAGAGCACGCCTCGCGCATCGTCCGCGGTCAGCCAACCAACCATCTTACTGTCTTTGAAGGCGGCAGCCCCTTTCAGCTCAACCTGCTGGATAGAGCCATGCTCGCCAGGCTTCTTATTGGAAACGCCCCTCGGCTGCAGCGACACCCTTGCAATGACAGACTGCGTCGAGCTGCTCAAATGACTCTCCTCGAGCGACATCATGTTCGTTCCAGGCGCGCGGCCTGGAATTCGATGATCCCGGAACAGACGATCCACCGCTTCGCCAGGCACGACCTCTAATCCTGTAACCGTCGAAATCACTTCATCGGGCTTATCCGCAGAGACGGCAACCCAGGTGTTCATTCGCAGCTCATGGTTGCGCGTGAAGAAATCAACCATATCATCGATCCCTTTGCGCGCATATTGCTCGCTCATCACAATGAGGAAATTGTGCGCCCAATAGACACGGCGAGAAGAGATCTGCCCCATATTACGGATGGCATCAAATATACTTGTTCCCTCTGTGCTAATCGAGTAGATCGGTTCGCCTGTTCCCCCGGAAGGCGCTCCCGTCTGGCCGCGTGCATCCGCCGGGCGAATAATTTGAGCCGACAACCGGACCGTTCCCGGCTTATCGCCCAGGTCAAGACCGACGGCTGCAACCATCGCCAATTCGTTAATTTGCCTAAGCCCCATGCATGACGTAAGCATCGGGACAATGAGGACAATCAATAGGATACAGTAACCTATACGTTTCATTGGGAACCATCCTTTTTCGGCGGAGCTGGCATTTGATCATGCCCCATTCGATCCTGATCCTGCGCAAAGCCTGGTCTCGAATTAAGCATCCACATCGGTGCCCGCAGCATGGTATCTCTTTGATCGGATGGGCGGAATGGGCTGAGCGGTGTCAAATAAGGCTCCCCGAACGATCGTATCGACAATGCATGCAGCAGCAGTACGAAGAACGTTGCTGCAAAACCTAACAGTCCCATCGTTCCCGAAGCGATCAGAATCGGGAAACGGAACATGCGCAGCGCAAGCGACGATGAATAGCTCGGGATGGCGAACGAGGAAATGCCTGTAATCGCCACGACGATAACCATGAACGGAGACACGAGGCCCGCCTGAACGGCCGCTTGACCGATAATGAGCGAGCCTACGATGCTGACCGCTTGACCGATCGGCTTCGGCATGCGAAGACCCGCTTCACGCATAAGCTCGAAGGCCAGCTCCATAATGAGCGCCTCAAGCAGCACGGGGAACGGAACAACTTCACGTCCTGATGCGATGGTGAGCGCGAGCTGCGTCGGAATCATTTCGTGATGGAACGATACGAGCATGACGTAGATCGATGGCAGCAGCAAACTGATCAGGAAGGCAAAATATCGCACGATTCGAAAGAACGAACCAACCCAATAGCGGTTATAGTAATCATCAGGCGCTTGAATGAACTGCCAGAAGAACGTCGGAACAATGAGTACAACCGGCGTGTTATCGATAAAAATAACGACGCGACCCTCAAGAAGCGCAGAGGCCGCTTTGTCCGGCCGTTCGGTGCTTTGAACCGTGTTGAACGGCGATAACGGAGAATCTTCGATAAGCTCTTCGATGTAGCCGCTCTCCAGAATCGCATCGATCTTAATGCCGCCGAGCCGCTTCTTCACCTCATCGACCAATCCGGGCTTAACCAGATCTTGAATGTAGGCGATGTTGATGTCCGTCATCGTCCGCGTACCAATGACCATCGGTTCAATGCGGAGATGCGGATCACGAATCCTGCGCCTTACATTGGCCGTGTTCGTACGAATCGTCTCTGTGAAGCCGTCCCGCGGACCGCGGACGTTATTCTCGGATGCAGGCTCCTCCACGCCCCGGTCCTTCCAGCCTCTTGAGCTGACGATCATGCCCTGCTCGAGACCGTCGATGAATACGAGCGTGTCGCCAGAGACCATGGCGGAGACGGCTGCCTGAATGTGATCAACCGGCTTCACCGATGCATTGATCATCAGTTCCGTACGAATGATATCGACCGTCGTCAATTGCGCAGGGTCCATTTTCCGTTCACTGCCGTATGTAATGAGAGACTTCAATACTACGTCTACAATCGTTGCATCCGCCATTCCATCCAGGAAGTAGATCGCGCCTGGGTGGTCGGTGCTGCCGCATAACATAAAATCGCGCTTCAGTACATCTACGCTCTGCCCCATGATCACATCCATCGCTGCGACGTTGTCCGACAGCTTCGGCTGAATCGACTTCTTTAACTCCTCTAGAATCTTGTCTGGCGCTTCGCCAGATACGTCCGACATCCTCCATCCCTCTTCTCCTTGTTGGAATAGGCAGCAAGCTGCTGGTTTAAAATAACAGGAAGGCTTGCCGCTGTTGCGTTCCTCCAAGCCGTACAGTACGTTTCATTCTGGTGAATATGAACTTGCTCGTTAGCAGCAATTGACCCATCTTATATGTTCAGAAAGGGGCTGCTCCTTATGGATCTGTATCACTCCTGGTTGTATCAGAAGCTGCTCAACACGCAGTGGTTTATGTGGACCGTCGTTTATCTCGTCTTCGCTGTGAACGCCCTATCTCCGATCACTGTCTATCTCATAATGAACTGGAAGGTCATTAAGGAACGGTTCCAAATGAAGAAGAAGAAATCCGACAATCCGGTAAAGTCATCATGATGGATTGGAAAAATGCGGCGATGCAGACGATAGTTTCCCTCCTGAACGCTGTAATTATTCGGCAGCACACGCTGTACGCAATCTGCAACAACAAAAGCCCGTTCGGCTCCATTGGAGACCGTCGGGCTTTTGTTAGGTTAAGAATTTATTCACGCTAGGCGGACATACAGTCACCAGGTTACTCACCTACGTATGACCTTTTTTCTACCCACCCAAACCCTCCCTGCAAGGGAGGGTCCCAAAGGTCTTAAGCGTACGCTCCCGATGTGGTTTCCTTACGGAAACCTTTACCTCTGGACTCCCTACAAGGACGGTTTCTTGGTTATGAGGGGTCGTGCGCCCGCTCTTGCCGCATTTGCGGCAAAGCTATTGTTCGATGTGTCTAGAGTCGGTTGAACGTCGGCACCATTATTCGTATAAGTGCACCAGTCACCGCCCATTGATGAATAGTTCGAATACGTGCAGCATTTTGAGCGTGAACAAAAAATAAAGCGCATCTCATCATCTATCAGATGATGAGATGCGCTTCTATTAGACGTTACACCATAACCTTGCAAATATCGTTCGTGAACGCCACTGGATCTTGGATCGGGAGGCCTTCGATGAGCAGCGCTTGGTTGTACAGCAGGTTCGTGTACAGCTTCAGCTTCTCCGGATCGGACGCCTGCGCCGATTTCAGCGTGTTGAACACTTCGTGGTTCACGTTGATCTCGAGCACCTTGTCGGCCTGCACGTCTTGGCCGTTCGGCATCGCCTTCAAGATTTTCTCCATCTCGATCGATACTTCGCCCTCGGCGGACAAGCAGACCGGATGGGACTTGAGGCGCTTCGATGCCTTAACGTTCTTGACCTTGCCTTCGAGAATCGCCTTCATGCCTTCGAACAGATCCTTCGCGCTGTTCTCTTCCGCATCGTCGGCCTTGTCCTTCTCATCGGCTTCGATGCCCAGATCGCCGCTCGATACGGACTTGAACGATTTGTCCTTGTACGTGTTCAGCGCCTTGATTGCGAACTCGTCGATGTCGTCCGTGAAGTAGAGCATCTCGTAGCCCTTATCCGCGACGATCTCCGTCTGCGGCAGCTTCTCGATTCGTTCGATCGAGCTTCCGGCTGCATAATAGATGAACTTCTGGTCTTCCGGCATTCTCGATACGTACTCATCCAGCGATACGAGCTTCTTCTCCGTGGAAGAGTAGAACAGCAGCAGGTCTTGCAGATCGTCCTTATGCATGCCATAGTCGCCGTATACGCCGAACTTCAGCTGGCGGCCGAACGACTCGTAGAACTTCTCATATTGCTCGCGCTCGTCCTTCAGCAGGCTGATAAGCGACGATTTGATTTTGTTCTTAATGTTCTTCGCGATCAGCTTCAGCTGGCGGTCATGCTGCAGCAGCTCGCGCGAGATGTTGAGCGACAGATCCTCGGAGTCGACCATCCCTTTGACGAAGCTGAAGTAGTCGGGCAACAGGTCCGCGCATTTGTCCATAATGAGGACGCCGTTGGAGTACAGCTCCAGCCCCTTCTCGTATTCCTTCGTATAGTAGTCGAATGGCGTGCGTTCTGGTATGAACAGAATCGCGTTATAGACAACAGCGCCGTCCGCGCTGATATGAATATGTTTGATCGGCTTGTCGAAGCCATAGCGCTTCTCGAAGTAGAAATTCTCGTAGTCCGCGTCGGTCAGCTCGCTTTTGTTCTTGCGCCAGATCGGCACCATGCTGTTGACCGTCTGCTCTTCGATCACCGTCTCGAACTCGTTGTCCTCGCCTTCCTTCGGCTTCTGCGACTCGAAGTCCATCTTGATCGGATAACGAATGAAGTCCGAGTACTTCTTCACGATCGCCTTCAAGCGATATGGCTCGAGGAACTCATCGTATTGGTCATCCTCGGTGTTCGGCTTGATCGTCATGACGATCTCCGTACCAACCGTCTCCTTCGAAGCCGGTACGATCGTGTAACCCTCTGCCCCTTCGGATTCCCAGCGATACGCTTCGCTGCTCCCAAGCGCGCGGCTAGTGACCGTCACCTTGTCCGCTACCATGAACGCCGAGTAGAAGCCTACGCCGAACTGGCCGATAATGTTGTGGCCTTCCTTCGCTTCGTTCTCCTGCTTGAACGCAAGCGAGCCGCTCTTCGCGATAACGCCGAGGTTATTCTCGAGCTCTTCCTGGGTCATGCCGATGCCGGTATCGGCAATCGTGAGCGTACGGCTTGCTTTGTCCGCCGTGATGCGAATGTAATAGTTATCTTTGTTGAATACGAGGCTGTCATCCGTCAGCGCTTTGTAATAAATTTTATCGATAGCATCGCTGGCGTTCGAGATCAGCTCCCGCAGGAAAATTTCACGCTGCGTATAGATCGAGTTGATCATCATCTCGAGCAAACGCTTGGATTCTGCTTTGAATGCGATTTTGGACATGATTCAATCTCCTTCCGAGCAATGGCTCATGCATATTGTTAGCACTCCCGCATCGAGAGTGCCAAAGGCACTTCCTTTTATATACCATAACCTAATTTTTCATGTCAATAGCGTGAGATGACGAGCCTTGTCGACCTCAAAATAGATGAATCGCGCAGGGCAATTATATGCGCTCGATCTGTCATAGATTCATATGTTACGAGTATGACAGAATGAGAGGATTGATGTGACCAAGATGGCAAATGGATTCGGCCCTGAGGGCTTTGAGGCACTGCGAGGTCTGGCTGGACGTAAACGCAAATCGACGATAAACATTTATATTTTCAACGGACCTATCATCAATCAGCGTGCAGAAGGCGGCGGACAAATTCTGAAGAATGTCGGTCAAAATGCGAATCAAGGCGGACAGAACGCCCTTCATGGACGCACCTTCAATAAGAAAGCGAATTTCGCCAACGGCAACGGACGGAGCGGCATCGCGGGCAAGAAGAATGACGAGCAAGGCGGACAGGCGTCGAGGAAGAAGAACATTACCGTGTATAAGAAGAGCAAGCACAAGCAGCCGCATTATCGCAAAGGGATGTTCAATGTCTGGTAGTCGGCATTCCATAGAGGCGGTCGATAGCGATGATTGTTTATCGTTGTCGAGCCGCCTTTCGCATTTTACATAATCTACACACCACGATAATGCGCGGATAACGATAGATCGGTATAACTAGTGAAGCAAATCTAGTAGCCTAGTCTACCATCCGAGGGGAGTCCTCTATCACATGAAAAAGAAAAAAGTCGTTACCGCTGCATCCGCGCTGTTCCTGACAGCAAGCATCGGCATTGCTTCGGCAGCCGTTATTAACGGTACGCCAGTGCCAGGCTTCAAATTCTCGAACAATGGTCAAGCGGTCACGCTGTCCGAGACGCCAGTCAATATTGACGGCCATGTGTATGTGCCCGTTCGTGCGCTGAGCGAAGCATCCGGCAAATACGTCGATTACGACGCGTTCAACCAAAGCGTTGCGCTGACGGACAAGCCTGCCCTGCTCGGCAAATATGCACTGAAAGATCCAAACCTCGCGGAAGGGATCAAAATGGGCGTCGGCTCCTCGCTGACGCATATTCCAGGCGACCCGGACAACGTATTCTATTCGACGGCCGATCGCGGACCGAACGGACAAGTTGACGTGAACGGTACGCTCGTTCGTACGTTCCCGCTGGCTGACTACGCTCCAACGATCTACAAAATCGAAATCAAAGACGGCACGATCAACATCCTCGACCGCTTCCCGCTGAAAGTGAACGGCGTAGATCCCGTATCCGGCAAAGCCGAAGTGACGGGTCTGCCGAACATTAAAGGCCGCGACGAAGCGCCTTTCGATGCCAAAGGCGAGAAAGAACTCGCATACGATCCATACGGTCTCGATATTGAAGGCCTGGCATATAACGCGCAAGACGACACGTTCTGGATTTCCGACGAGTACGGTCCATCGATCGTTCACGTGAAACGCGACGGCACGCTCATCGAGCGCATCGTACCGCAAGGCTGGGCTTCGAAGGTGGAAACGCCGCTCGTGCCTGCTCGCGAGACGCTGCCGGCTGTGTACAACAAGCTGCGTCAGAACCGCGGCGCTGAAGCTGTAGGCGTTACGCAAGACGGCAAGTATATGTTCATGGCTATGCAAAATGCGCTCCGCAACCCGGACAAAACGATGGACAACTCGCGCCAAGTTCGCATGATCAAGTTCGATCTGTCCACGCTGAAGCCAGTTGCTGAATACGTCTACCAATTGGAAGACGCTTCGCAATTCAAAGATCTCGTGCAAGGCGACATCGTCGTATCCGACCTCGTCGTAGTGAACGATCACACGCTGCTCATCGACGAGCGCGACAAGTTCTCAGGCGAGAAAGCTCAGCTCAAGCGCATCTACGCGGTCGATCTGACGAACGCAACGAACGTGCTCGGCAAGTTCGACGATGCGACGGCAGCAGGCAAAACGCTGGAGCAAATGACGGTTGCGGATCTGAAAGCGAACAATATCAAGCCGGTATCCAAACGTACGGTGCTTGACGCAATCGACTTCAAATTCCCTTATGAGAAAATCGAAGGCGTAACGCTGACGAACGGCGACACGCTGACGATCGTCAACGACAACGACTTCGGCGTAGACAGCACGATCGAAGGAAACGGTACGGAGCTGTGGCAGTTCAAGCTTCCATACACGTTGAAATAATAGGTTCGTATATGAGAAAGCACCCTAACAAGCCTTCTGGCAGCTAGGGTGCTTTTATGTTATAGAGCTGCTGTGGTTAAGATGTGCCCTGCGATAAGTAAAAGATGATTACAGACCAATATTGCTCTTAAGCCCTTGATAGCTGCCCGCATTCGGAAAACCGTCTCGGACCAGGGATGCGAACTTCGCTGAGAAGCCGTAGGCTTCAAGCTCCTCGATCGGCACCATTGCCACATCGGCGATTGGATTCGCATCGAACTCGTTGGAGGGCAGTCGGATCTCACCGCCAGTAGCGCGCAGCAAGAACGTAACATGCAGCAGCGAAGGCGAAGCGTCAGGTTTGTCACACAAGTAGAGCAGCTTCACAACCTCCGTCGACAGTCCGGTCTCTTCCTCCAGCTCTCGCACAATCGCAGCCTCCAGCGTCTCTCCTTGCTCCACTCGTCCACCCGGCAGCGACCATGCCCGATCCGCAGACACCCGCTGCTTGACAAGCAAAATGCGTTCTTCTTCCACTACTACGCCGGTTACGCGCACCTGCAGCAATGAGCTCATTCGTTTGCCTCCTCATAAAGATAAAAGTTAATCCTATCAATGCATTCGCACCTTTGACGCACCACAATTGAACCACCGTTTCACTTTGTACAACAGAATCACCCTATTATGAGTAAAATCAAGCTTTCGTTGTATTTCGTACAACGGGATTCGGTGCAATTAGCCGAATTGGGGGTTCGCAGAGAGTTTGCTCGATTTCCTGTTGTATGACTGCAATGGCACGTCTGCGAAGCAGCTAATCCGTTATTTTCCATTGCACATTGTACAATGGGACCGTCCGACGGACAAGCAGGAGTTCGTCCAAGCACCCTGCGCCCGTTCCTTCTGCCCTCTTACAAACAAATACCCCTTGATAGCTGCAAGCGACAACGCATTCGTCGCATTCCAGCCCTCAAGGGGTGCTTCATTATCGGCAGGCAGCATGAGGCTGCCTACCTGCCACTATTAAACAAGATCAAACACGATTACGCTGACCGAGTTCGCCGGCAGCGTCAGTACTGCGCTGTCGCCAACGATGTGCAGCTGCGATTCGCTCGGCTGCACCAGCTCGGCGTTCTTCTTGTTCACGTTCGGCGTATGCACGATCGCTTCGTCACCCGTGAGCGTAATGAGCTGCGCGGACGAAGCGACGTTCAAGTCACGGAGCGCAAGACGCGTCATTTTATCCACGGCGTCTGCGTTAACCAGCTTCACATACACATGCTTGTCGTCCTTCGTCACGGAGTTGAATACCTCACGGTTGTATGCTTCGAGCTTGTATGCGTGCACATGACTTGTCGTCTGACCATCCGTGTACGAGCAGATGAGCGCATCGCCTTTCTCGCCGCCATAATTAACCGTAATCGTGTACGCAACACCTTCCGCAAGCGGTTCATGGCCGTATTGACGAAGGTTGCCCGCCGCCGTACTGGACGAGTAGTCGCCAAGCGTATAGCCTTCTACGCCTTGCTTGAACACCTTCACGCCCGTTGCGTTGCCGTTGTAGTTGATTGCATATTCGATCACATCTTTGCGCTCGGACGTAATGTCCGTGAGACCTGCGCCGATGTAGAAGCCTTCCACGCCGGACAGCTTCTCGGCTGCAACTTCAACTTTGTAGTTCGTCCATGTATCGTTCAGCACATACAGACCGTTCAGACCGCCGTTCTGTGCATGCAGCACGAGACCGCGTTCCGCATCGATCGTATAGCCGGCCGTCGAGCTCGGGATCGCTTGCCACTGCGCTTGCAGCGGCTGCGTGAAGTCCTGCTCCAGCAATACGCTGCCGTCCACATTCGATGTTACCGTCACACGACGGACAGCGATCTCCGCGTTGCCCGTTGCGATCTCAATGCCGCCGCGCGGCGCGAGCACCGTAGGTGCGCCGTTGCGGTACGTCGTGAACGAAGTTCCGAGCACTTTCGTACCGATGTACTTCGCATACAGCTGCTGCACGTAGTAATTCGGCGTGAACCAGACCGTCTCGTCATCGAACCAGATGCAGTCCGGCGTCCAGCGGTACGTGCCATCCGTCAGCACCTTGTTGAACAACGGCGCAGTTGCAGCCAGACGAATAACATCCGAATTGTTCTCAAAATGCGTCATGATCGCCGCTTCCGCCACCGCGCCTGCCAGCGTGTTCTTGTCCGTCGATGCGTATTCGCCGACGAATACTTTGGACGTCTGCGACTCGTTAAGCGTACCGTCCGCATTGTATACGCGCTCGTAGTAGTTGTAGCGGTCGCCGTTGTTCAGCAAATATTCGTTCGAACGGTAGTAGTGCTCGTCCGCGATCGTATCCATATAGTTCGACTGCTTGCCGTACCAAGTAACGTCCTCTTCCCAGCTCGTTTTGCCGTCCGTGAAGCGGATCTTCTCCGAGCCCTTCTGACCGCCGCGCAGGAAGTTCCAGCCGCGCTGATAAGCATCGTCATCCGCTTGCGCGCCAACCGTCGATATAATGTGCAGCTCGCGGTTCGGATAGTTCGCTTGCATGAACTCGTCGATCGCAGCTTTGAACACTTCGAAGTTCGCGAAGAACTCCGTACCCCAGTTTTCGTTGCCTACGCCGAGGTAGCGCAGATCGAACGGACCTTCATGACCCATCTGCTTACGCAGAGCCGCCCACTCATTGCCTTCAAAATCCATGCTGATCGCGAAGTCGATCAGATCCGTGAAGCTGCGGATATAGTAATCGCGCAGTTCGCCGCCTGCTGGATTCGCATAGTCCGAGCGCGCTTGGCAGAGCACGCCGCAAGCCATAACCGGCAGCGGCGTTGCGTTCAAATCTTCCGCCAGCTGGAAATATTCCATATAACCAAGGCCCATCGTCATCATGTAGCCCCAGACGTTGTAGTTCTCTTTGCGCAGCTCAATATCGCCGACCGAATGCTTCCAATCATAAACGTTATCCCATACATGCGAACCTTCGGAAATACAACCGCCAGGGAAACGGAGGAATTTCGGATGCAGGTCGACGAGTGCATTGACCAGATCTGAGCGAAGACGGTAGTTGGAGTTGCCTTTGTAGTTCGCATGCGCCGAAGCGGAACGCGCTTCTTCGCCTGCTCCCCATACGTTCTGCGGCATGAGCGACACCATATCGATCGACACTTCGCCGCTGAACGTAAGCGCCAGCTGACCAAGCAATGTTGCCGTACCTGTCAGTACCACCTTGGAGTCCACGCCGTATTTGGACCATTGGCCGCCGCCTGCTACTTCTACAACGACCGTCTCGCTGATCGATCCGCCATCCGGATTAAGCAGCTGCGCAGTAATCGTGCCGCCGTTATCGGATTTGGCCCAAATCGTAAAGTCATAACGGTCGCCCGTCTTGATCGACATCGCGCATGCGCCGTTCGTATCCGTAAAACCGCGGTTGTACAGCTTCGTACCGTTCGGCACTGTGATGTAATGAGCATTCACGTCCGGATCTTCGATGCCGAAGTGTGCGTTCAAACCGCCCTCGCTGCGAATCGTTACACGGTCTACATCGCCGAACCATGCATGCATCGACTCATAGTTGCGTCCTGTCGAGGTGCCGCATTCGCCGCATACATGCGAGAAGCTGTCGAACGCGAATGCTTCGAACGAACGGTTCTGTATCAGCTCCGCATAGATGCCGCCGTCCGCTGCATTGTTGATATCTTCATAGAATAAGCCGTACAGGACATCGCTGACGTCCAGCACTTCTTGGCCGCCCTCAATCGTAAGCGTGTATGGCGGTAGTCCTTGCGGAATGACGGATACCGCGAAGCTCTTCTCGGCTTGGCTGCCGCCTTTGCGAAGAACAGCCGTCAGCGTCGCTGCTTGTGCTTCGGATAGATTAGGGTTGATCTTGCCTTGCGCATTGATTGCCGCCGGGTTGCTCGACTGCCAGCTTGCTTCTACTTTGCCGCCCATAAGCAGCGTCGGGAGATTAACGTCCTTCGTGACGATCGACGTCGGGAACGACAAATATTTGTCCTTCGCGAGCGCAACAATCGCCTCGTCCGTCAGCGATTCGCACATCACTTCGATGACTTCGTCCTGCGTCAGGCCCGCTTGATAAACACGGAAGTCCGACAAAGCGCCGTTAAAGTCTGGATCGACATCGTATTGCGACTTGCCGATCGCGTTGTTGCTGTAGTTTGCCACGTCCGAGAATGTAGCGAACCACTCGCGCAGCTTCGCATAGCGGCCGCTCGACGTCTGGCTGATCGTGCCGTCCCCTACTGCTTCGCCGTTCACATACACGACTGGTCCTGCACTGCTGAGCGTACCGCCTTGCGTACCCGTAACCGATAACGCAACATGGATCCATTCTCCCGCTGCGAAACCGCGGCCCGGATCGACAACAATGTCGCCGCCTGCGAAGCATGTACCGCGGAAGCCGCTCGTCAAGAACAAGTAAGGTCCACGGGAACCGCGGCCAAAATCGAAGATGCGCTCCCAAATGTTTCTGCCTTTGCGAAGGTATACCCAAGTCGAAACGGTAATGCCCGTCTGGTCGCTTACGTTCGCGAGCAGATCGGCCGGCAGCTGCAAATACGAGCTGCCGCTCTTGCCGCCGGAGAGAGAAACAGCCAACCGGCCGCCGATGCTCTCAATCGTAGGCTTCTTGGTTCCTGACGCGACCGCGTCATTGCCGCTGCCCGAGCGGTCATGGCCAATATTCGCTGCATCATCGAAAGCGTAATGCGCGATGAGGTTTGTGCTGTGTGCATGATTAGGATTGCTGCTGCTCATGGATTATCACCTGTTTTATAGAGATTTAGTTAGCGGTAGGATATGACGTTAGTATTTGGGATAAGAAGAAATTGTAACTTGTCGTGCTGATCATTTACTGCATACGCGAATATAATAACATAATTACTAATCAATTAATATATTGATTATCTAATGATTTCTACCCACCCAAACCCTCGGGATTTCTACCCACCCAAACCCTCCCTGCAAGGGAGGGCCCCAAAGGTCGTAAGCGTACGCTCCCGATGTGGTTTCCTTGCGGAAACCTTTACCTCTGGACTCCTCACAAGGACGCGGCTTTGATCATTTGGAACGCGTGCCCGCTCTTGCCGCCCTGCGGCAAAGCTGCGGAACTACTGTATCTGGTTACGTAAGCACGTCCGCTTACTTTGTTCGATCGTGTGCAACTATCACCGCCCATTGATGGGACTTCGATAAGCTGCATCATTGGTTGGGACATCCAAGACTTCTGGAACCCGGAATGAATAAGATTGAATGGGAAGAGATACGTTGCAGGTACATCGTGCGGGGAGTCATCTGCCCGTTGGGCAGACTTCTGTTTGGAGTGTAAGTTAGATCAAGCGTGCTTGAGTCACGCTAATCAGACGAGTGAGGATCGAATAAACAAAATAAGCGCTGCTGAGCAGCGCTTATGCGGGATGAACATTGGCGAGGGGAGGTTAGTCTTGGAATGTTCGGATATGTGGTTCATTAGTCGCGAAACTTCGCTGGGCGTTTCTCGATAAAAGCGGTGACGCCTTCGCGCATGGACTCCGTCTCGAACAATTCGCCGAACAGCTCGGTTTCTCGTTCGAGTCCCTCTTCGAGCGTACCGTCGAGACCTTCGGTAATTGCGGTTAGCGCGGCGGCGACGGAGGCTGAGCTTCGGTCGCTTGCGATGCGCTCCGCCCACTCGAGCGCGGTTGGCAGCAGCTGATCGCGCGGAACCGACTTGTTGACGAGGCCGAGATGTGCTGCTTCTTGTCCGTTAACCGGCTGACTGAGCAGGATCATCTCGGTTGCTTTCGCCTTGCCGATGAGGCGAGTCAGACGCTGCGTTCCGCCGTAGCCAGGAATCAGACCGAGATTGAGCTCGGGCAGCCCCAGCTGCGCTTCGTCGGCTGCAATTCGCAGGTGGCAGCTAAGCGCCAGCTCCAATCCGCCGCCAAGCGCAGCGCCATTAATCGCGCAGATGACCGGCTTCTTCATCGTCTCGATGCGCCGAAACTTCTCCTGCACCGATTGTGCGAGCTGCGTTCCTGCCTGCGCATCACCGAATGCGGAGGTGAACTGCTTAATGTCCGCGCCTGCCGCGAAGCATTTGCCTTCGCCGGTCAGGACGATCGCTTTCACTTCCGGGTCGGCTGCGAGTCTATCCAAGCAGGCCGACAGTTCGTCAATAACTTCCGTGCTGAGCGCATTAACGGGTGGACGGTCGAGCGTAACGGTTGCAACACGGTTCGCTAGTTTTATTTTGACATAAGAATAGACATGCTCCTCCGAGGTGGACATCGATACTCATCCTCTCCTGCAACGTAAGTTACAACACGAACAGCCCCTTCGATAGGGGCCGGCTCGGTCGAAATCGTATAGTCCATTATACCACGCTACACGCGTTTCACTTGAAGCGTCTGAATCGTCTTGTTCGTGAACGTCCCCCGCAGCTTTTCTTCTGACAAAATGTCCAGCTTCACCAAACTTGCCACCTTGCTCGCGTCCGATTTGGACAGCAGCCGCCACATATCCGTCTCCGGAAGCACATCGTACAGCCGCGCATCGTCATACTCTCTTCGCTCTTGGATGACAATCTTCGCCTGATAATCGCCCGATTGCACTTCACCCGCCGGATTCCCGTTGCAGTACGCGATGATGACGTTCCGCAGCGTCTCCAGCTCCTGCTCGATCTGCTTCTGCTGCTGCTTCAGCTCGTAATATTTGCGCAGTGTTTCTTCCATAGCGATCACTCCCCTACCATGCATGATTCATCCCATTCTATGAATGCGCATAGATCGGTAGAACAGGATAGGAGAGGTTTCGGTTTCACAAGAGAATTAAGTTTCCGATTATTCGCTGCTTATCATCTATCCACGCTATCCAACCGCCCTGCCAGCTGGCGGAAAGCTTCCCGAGTCTTCTCCTGAGGCAGCTCCGCATAACGATCGCCGATGCTTACCTCGAAGTAGCAGCCAACACCTTCCTTAGGCCGCAGTACATGCGTAAACCCAACGCCGGACTGCTGCGTAACCTCGATAAGTACCGGCTCCAGCTCTTCTTTCGGCCTATTGATATGCACATGGAACATGTTCGAGACCGGCACCTGCGGTACCGTCCGAATCGCGGAATGGCAGTCATTGTACAGCGCAGCGAGAGCAACAGCTCCCTCATAATATTCGGCCATGCGCGGCAGACGGCGCTCCAAATAATAGTCCGCACTTAAGAAGTATGGATATAGGCTGATCAGATCGCCGCCATGTCGTCTCTTCCACACCTTCGACTCTTCTGCAAAATCATATTCGCCCGCAAGCACCGCCCCGGCGATGCCGCCGAGCCCTTTGTACACCGACACGTACACACTATCGAACAGGCTGCATATCTCCGCTGCCGATCGGCCGTAGTAGGGCGTAATCTCGAACAGCCGTGCGCCGTCGAGATGCAGCTTAATCCCTTTCTCGCGGCAATGCGCAGAGATCGCTTCCAGCTCATCATAGTCGGGCAACTGGCCGCCGATCTCGCGCTGGGGCAGCTCAATCAGCAGGCACGCAACGTCGTCCGGCATGCCAAGCACGTCGGACAGCAGCACGGGCCGTGTCGTATCCGCAAGCAATATAGGTTCAAGATGATGAAGCTTCTTCAGCCCGTCCTGCTCATGGATCTCAAGGTGGCACAACGGGTGATAGGCAACCTTCTTGCTCCCGGCCGCATCCGACCAGATCCGAAGGGCGATCTGCTGCGCCATCGTCCCGCTCGGGAAGAACACCGCTGCCGGCTTGCCCAGCAGCTGCGCCAACTTGTTCTGGAACTGCTCGATAATCGCGCCGCTCCCATAAATATCGCTGTCGACATCGCCATCAATGGATTCAAACGCTTCCTTTAGGACATGCACATTGCGCTTGCCATGACCAATCATCGGATACGGCGCGTTGTTATAGGCCTCGGTCAAAGTTACGTTTAGACGCATATGTAAGACTGCTCCTTTCTGCACATTGTTGTGTAGTGTCTGGCAAATAAGGGGAATCCATACTATCGAATGTACGAAACACAACCATCATCGCTTAGAACGACCCTAATCGATCCCGTCAAATGCTGCATCGCGCTTGCATTAAATTTCCACTTTATGTATTTACAATATTTATGTTAATTGATTAATATTGTTACATACAAGCTCTCAGTTGGTTGACTCGTCTAATACATGCAGTTACCTGTATTCTTTCAACTTCATAACGAACCGAGGTTAATACGATGAACACACGCCGATTATCCATTATTCTCGTTCTCGCATTCCTGCTGTCCACGCTTCAAGCCTGCACCCCATCGACAGACGAACTGGATGAAGATGATGAATTCTTAGAGGAGGACAGTCCTGACTTCGGCCTAGACTCCGACCGCTTGGGTACCGTAACAATTCGATGGTACGGCAATAACGCGCGCGAGCTGCGATATGATGACGAGGTTTATTTTGATAAAATTCATCAGAAGTTCCCGAACATCGAGATTGAACGCTACGAGGAGTTCATGGATGATAAACGGCTGCAGCCGACAGGGTCAGACGCCCCATGGCCGATCGATCAACTAACCGACATGTTATCCGCTCACAAGGAGCCCGATATTATCGTCGCCTATACGGAGCTGATTCCGAAGCTGTCCGAGCTGGGCCTGCTATCCGATATGGAGGAATACGTATCGGCCAACAAACTCGACCTGTCGCGATTCGAACCGGCTTTCATCGAACAGGTGCGCAGCTATTCGCCTAACAGTCAACTGCTCGCCGTTCCGTATATGCGTACCCTGCATGCGATGAGCTATAACAAAGCGTGGTTCGATAAGGCTCACATTCCTTATCCAACAGACGGGATGACTTGGGAAGAGTGGATGCCGTGGGCAGCGAACATCAAGAAGCAATATGAGGAGATGAACGTTGGATCTACCTTGCTATACGCCGCTAGCAGAGGATTCGGCTACCCGCTCCTTGCCCAACAGCGCTCCGCATCAATTCTTGATGCTGATACAGGGAAGGCTAATGTAACGAATTCCGATTGGACTGCGATTGCTCGCATTATGCAGCTCCACTACGGCTGGATTCATACCCCCTTCGAAATGTATAACGCAATCAGGCAGCTAACGCCGTTTCCTCATAAACTCGAATACTCAATAGACCTCTATGAATCAACCTATAAATTCATCAATTCTATATACGGGGAGCTGTACTTAGAACAAAGCGACTGGGACATGGTTTCCTTCCCGACCTTCGAAGATAAGCCTGGCGTCGGACCAGACTTTGCCGGCGAAGTGCTCTCCGTCAATCCGAACAGCGAGCATCGAGAGGAAGCGTTCGAGGTGCTGTCGTATCTCATATCGGACGAGTTCCAGACTTGGAATTCGCGCATCGGCAATGGCTCTCCGCTCGTAAACCCGAACATCCATGCGCAGTTCGGCGTTGAGAATTCATTTTATACAGGCAAGAACGTTCGCGCCTTCTTCCTTAACCATCCTGCCGAACCTGTGAAGAAGAACGCGAAAGAGCCGGAAGCCGAGTATAGAATGAATCGTCTCATGGATGGGTTATACAACTCATCCGCATCCGACCTGTCGGAACAGCTGAATAATTGGGAAGAGCAGTGGAATACACCATCGGACCAATGAGCAAAGGGCTTCCTGCTTGTCATCACGGATGACGGTAGGAAGCCCTTCTATATATGCGCGCATATGCGCTATTGCACAGCTCCAGTAAACTTGCCGGCCAGATCCGCATTGCTGATCTCGAACTCGACATGATCGCCAAGCGCGTGCGGAACGGAGAGACTGATGCCGAGCGCATCGGCCGTGCGATACGTGAACACATTCAACACATTGCCAATCCCGATATCATCGGCCTGCTTCATGTACGTAAGAAGCTCTGCATCGGACCAGTTGCTCAATTCATCCGCCGCTTCCTTACTCAGATCCAGACTTGGATCGAACGGGACGTATTTCGCTGAGCGAAGCAGCTTCACGAACGAATCATCCAGCTTGACGGTGTCCTTCAGTAGCATCTTCATCCCCGTTGTCAGGTCTACATTGGTCGTAAAATAGAGATTGTTCGGATGCGCAGCGCCTTTGCTGTTCGCATACCCCGTATATTGAATGCTAAGGATCTTATCGTCCATCCGCTTAACGGCATAATCGATGTCCATCGTTGTCTCGTTCGCGGCATAGTAGCTGATTGCTTTGCGCGCTTCATTTCTGATCAGCGAATTGATCGTCTTCTCCAGCTTCGCATCTCCGAGATTCGTAATCTGCGGGTATTGAATCTTCATATCATGCTCGGTAAGAGTCGCGCGTTCCAACGTTGGGGCTGCGGACTGACCTTCGCTAGTCGTCTGCTGTGCCGGTTCGCTGGTACCTGTGGACGTCTCTGTCTTATCGCTGCTGCAAGCCGTCAATAACGCTATTATTAAAAGGATGATGCTTAATCGTACCATGTTCATTCTCCTTCCGTCGTACTCGGAATGAACCGTACTGTGTCGCGTAAGGACGACGGCAGACGGTTCACCTTGCCACTTCCCATTATCCTCATTATAGAACACGGTCATTCGCTTCGAGTGCCGATAATGTGAGGATAATTCGACGAAGGCGTGTACGAAATAAGTCTGAACTATGCAGTAATCGGTATCCTGACGATAAATGTGCTTCCCTGTCCCGGCTTGCTTGCCACCTGGATCATACCGCCGCAAGACACTACAATACGCTTCGCTATCGCTAGCCCAAGCCCATGTCCGCCAAGATGTCTAGAACGTGCTTTGTCCTCCCGATAAAATCGTTCGAATATTCTCTCCTGCTCCTCCGCAGCAATGCCGATGCCTTGATCGGTTACTGCGATCACAAAGGCTCGGTGGCCCCGCTGCTTCTCCTCGGCCAGCTTCACGCGTACGAGCGTGCCGGATGGCGAATACTTCACCGCATTGTCGATCAGTATGACGAGCAGTTGGAGAAGCCGCTGTTCATCGCCGTACACCAATAGCTTGTCCGGCGCTTCCAAGTCTAGCTGGATCTGCTTCGCTTCGAACAACGGCGCCAGATTGTTCAACGTCCGCTCCGCGCTTGCCCGAAGATCGAATGGCGCCAGCTGCAGCTGCTCTGCCCCTGAATCCGAACGAGCCAGATAAAGCAGGTCGCTGACCAGGCGCGTCATCCCTTTGACTTCATCCTTCATATAGCCGAGCGTCTGCATTTCGAATCGGTCCCCTTCCCCGTTCGGCGCCGACTGTTTGCGTATCCCAAGCGTCTCGATGGAAGACATCAGCACGCTAAGCGGCGTACGCAGCTCATGCGAAGCGTCGGCCACGAATTCCCGCTGACGCGCAAGCGACTGCTCGATTGGAATCATGGCCCGCTTGGACATGAGGTGGCTGACGAAGACGCATGCGACGGCAAACAACAGCGTCAGACCGCCAAGCACCAGCGCGGCGGTTCGCAGCATCTCTTCCTGTGCGCTAATGTCGACGCCGACATACAGCGTGCCGATATTGCGTCCGGCAGCGGTCAATTCCCGTCTTGCCACAAGGAAAGACGTTCGCTCCCCCTCTGTGCCGTCATGGTCTCGGAAGAACAAGCGGCTTTGCGTTTCGAGCTCTACCTTGCGGGGCTTGTCGTCTCCGCGGCCCCATCCTTCTAATGCTCGAAGCGCTTGCGAGCGAATCCCGCTCTGGCTTTCGTTGCCCAAGACGAGGCTTCCCTGCTGATCCACCCAATAATAGAAAGATTGGTCAGCGCCTATTTCGAACGAATTGTCCTTCTTATCGTTAAACTGGTTGGCTCGCATATTGCCGTAGTTTTCTTGCACGAAACGGAGCTCATCATCGAGCAGCGCGTTCAGCTTGCTCTCCTGCTCGCTGCGGGCGGATTGCTGAAACAACGAGTATGCGGCAGCTGCGAACAAACCGAGGAACAACAGCAGCAAGGCGCTGTACTGCGCGGTCAATCGCCAATGCGTCCGTTTGATGACATCGTTATGCTGACTGCCTTGACGTCTGTCTGTGCCCCTACGCATGGATTCGGTACCCGACGCCGCGCACGCTTTCGATAAGTCCTTTGTGCCCGGCGATCTCCAGCTTCTTCCGTGCTAACTTCACAGTTGCGTCGACAGCCTTAGGCGTAACATCCGCTTCGTATCCCCATATCCGATCCAGAATCAGCTCGCGGGTGAGCACCCTTCCGCGGTTGACCGCCAGCAAGTCGATGATCTGGAACTCTCTTGTCGTAAGCGCAATTCGCTGGTCTCCCAGCTGGACTTCATGGCTGGACCGATTCAGCCGAATCTCTCCCAGCTGCACCATCTCCTCCATAAGAGGCGCGAAGTTGCGCCGGGTTAACGCGCGGACTCTGGCTAACAGCTCGTCTATTTCAAAGGGCTTTACCAGGTAGTCGTCTGCACCTGCATCGAGCCCCGTAACGCGATCCTCTAACGAATCGCGGGCCGTCAACATCAGGATCGCCCCCGAATAATGGGCTTTGCGCAGCTTGCGACAAGTCGCAGCCCCATCGCCCTCCGGCATCATCCAATCGAGCAGCACCACGTCATAGGCCGAAGCAAGCGCATAATCGTATGCATCGCTGCCTGTCGTCACCCAGTCCACTCGCATGTCGGTCTTTGCTTCCACCATATGAATGATCAATTCGCCAAGGCGAGTATCGTCTTCCGCTAATAGAAGGTTCATCTCCATCAACCTCTCTGATCTTTGCTATCGTTTCTACTAAATGGCTGCCTATAAGATAGCAAGCAAAGATGAAAGAAAGATGAAGCCAGGCTGATAGAAAATTGAAAGTTCATTTCGTGATCAAAAGCGGACTTTTTGAACTGCCTCTTCCATACGTGTTCAAAAAGTTCGGTTTTCAGCACCGAGAAGGTTGATTCTATTCGAACTTCCACTTTCACCGTTTTTTCACCAAAGGGCGGTATTCTTGGGGTGTAACGAAAACAAGGAGGTGAACATGAATGAGATCGACGAGATGGAAAATGTTAAAATGGCCGTTTCTCGCTGTGCTAGCGGTCTTCGTCCTAATCATTTGCTCCGGCTGGACGCATGGCGTTCATCCGGCAATCGGGCACGAGACAGGCTTTGGACATGGCGGCGGTTCATTCAGAAGTGGCAATGAGGTGTTCGTACAGCGCATTCGCGTCGTCGAACATGACAGAGGCGGGTTCGCACTGATCGGCCTGCTGGCAAAAGTCGGCGTACTGTTGATCGGGGCCGCACTGTGTGCTAGAGGCAAATCGCTGTTGAAATGGATTGGCGGTCTCATGGCCGTCGTCGCGTTATGGTCGCTTCTATCCTTCTGGACGATTGTCATTGCAGCTGTCGTAATTGGCGCTTACCTCTATATTCGCAAGAGAAGCAAAGGCGGATCGGACATCGAAATGACGCCTTCGGCGGAATGGCTTGCGGCATCCGTACCACACAATGAGGTTCATATCTTGGATCAATGGGAACGGCAACTCAATAAGGAGGCGAAACAATAATGGGTATTTTCAAACGTGTCAAAACAATCGTACAGTCCGACGTGCATGGTTATCTGGATCGAATCGAAGATCCGGTCAATATGGTGAAGCAATATATCCGCGATCTTGAAGAGCAGCTGGATCGCGCAGCGGGGGCTTTAACCCAGCAGCTGCTGGTCGAGCGGAAGCATGCTGTACTTATCGAACAGACCGAAGCGCTGCTAGCCAAACGCAGCCGTCAAGCCGAGCTTGCCGTAGACAGAGGTGAGGACGCAATCGCGCAGATTGCGATTCGGGAGAAGCTGATTCTACAAGAACGGCTTACACAATATCGCAGCCAATTCGAATCGCTCCAGCAGCAAACGGTACAGCTGAAGGAACAGATCGTGCAGTTGAAGCATACGTACGATGCGCTGCAGGCCAAGAAACACTATCTGATCTCGAGAGTGCAAACCGCCGAAGCGCTCAAGAGCGTGAACGGTACGCTGCACAGCTTCGACCCTCGGCAAGCGGTGCGCGGATTCGCGCGGATGGAAGAAAAGGTATGGCAATTGGAGGCGGAAGCGACGGCACGCAAGGAAGTGCAGGCAATAACGGGATCAGCTTCTGCCGGCTCGCCGCAGGACAAGCTTCAGGACAGCGTGCTGCTGGAGTTGGATGCGTTAAAGCGCCAGCGCCAGGAACGGGAAGCTCAAGCAGCTGTGACCAAAGAATAGTCGGATTGCGGCATCCCGGATGGCAGGGCAGAATGGTTCGAGCATGCCTGCTGGGGTGAACACGAAAAACCGACCATCGCTGATGGTCGGTTTTTCGATGTATGATAAGAATATTTTCGGATAAGAAGTACTCCATGCCCTATGCGTTATCAGTACGGCCAGATACTAACCTCATAATAATACTCTGTTCTTTCAACGCAGGCCCCCGATTTCAAATCTTCACTTACCCAAATAAAATCACCATAGCCGCTACTAAATTTCGTTAATACGCCTAGGCCATCTAAGTTATTAAACACATCTTTAGAGGTCAGCTTAACAGGCTCTATTCCACTCTCAGTGAAAAAAAGCATCCAGCCTTCCCCACTAAAGATTTGGTTATTCGTATATGCCTCTTTTAAATACGCTATCGACTTCTCTATATTCTCCTGATAGCCTGAGCCGTTGATAATAAACTTATTTGTTATTGTTTGCAGCTTACTGAATACTTCTCTTTTAAACCCATCAGTACTCTCAGTTTCCATTAAGGTTACATTCGACGACTCGGTAATTCCCACGATTTCTTTTTTTAGTATATTCCTTCGATTGTTCCTTTTGAGCAACTCGATTTTATTGTAAATCATAAATCTATTAACCCCTTTCCAATGAAAAGGTTTAACTTTGAGTACTTAAAATTGCATCTTAAAGCGAGTTAATGCAACTGAATAGTCTTATATTTCAAGATAGCAACTCACGCTTATAGCTTAGCGCCTGTTCAACGACATCTTCAGCACTTAGCTCTTCTTCATTCCAGAATATCAAGTCACTCACATTAGGATGCGGAACATTTTGTTCCAATAATAAAATCAAACTATCAAGTTCTTCTTCTGATCCTTCCGCGCACATGATCTTCTGAACGATTTCAATTAATTCTTCTTTAGTGGGTTTCAACTTTAACACCGCCTTTAAAGAATTACTCAGTTCCCAAAATGAACAGCAGTCCCATAGCGAAGCCTATATTTTATTAATACTTAATAGGGCGTAAGGAAGGATCATCAAGTCTATGCCACCAACTAGAGTCATGACCATAATAAATATCATATGCCCAGAATTCAGGTGTTTCATGGAACATGATATCACCCTCAAGAATTGACCCTAATTTCGCCCATAAATTATTAATTCGACCTACAGCCTCTTCATCAGATAATCCAAAACTCGTTATCATACGATTTACAATACATTCACAAAATTTATATGTGGAATTGTCAGTGTCGAATACAAATTTACCCATTTTTCTTTCGCCCTCGCCATTTTCTACTTACTTTTCTAGTTATGTTGTGATAGAAACTCTGATGCTAATAAGATAATTTCTTCGTTCCTATCTTTATTGTTAACTACACGCTCTAGTATAGCTATGTATGATGATTTATCCTCTTCTCCATTAATGATTCTATTTAACATCCATAGTGTATATTTTGTAGGATTACGCTCGATAGATTTCAACAATCTTTGCTCGTATCCCTTTTTATAGAACTTTTCAACTCAGCCTAAATCCAACGTTATTGAAGATCTCTCATGATGCAGCTGTTCTAATCAATTTGTGTCAGAATGTATACCTCTGATTCACCTGAAGCAGTTCCGAAAAAATACACCTGATTCGCAATAAACAATTCATAACAGTCACTATTCGGATAATGTACTTCCCCGAACAGATTCAATTTGGCTTGCGGCTGGGCCGAAGGCATCGTTTCAAATGTTAACCCCTCAAGCAACTGCATAATGAACACCATAGGCGTACTATTCTCCAGCTTAGCTGGCGACTCGTCCTCCAACAGCCTGTTTGGATTTCCACCCACCTTATTCTCAGAGACATCCTCATCCTCTGTATCTAGCAACTGAATCGTCTTATATTTCACAAGAGGTACATAATCTGTTCTCATCACGCCATCTTGCGTTGGAAAGACTATGATTCTAAAGTTATTCTGATAATCGCGAATAAAATTATGAGGGATTATCGCCCCAGACAGCTGTCCTTCTAGCATTTGGGGAATATAGTGGTCCTCATTAACACAACACGTACAGGCAAAAACAGCCATAGACTTCTCGGCCCACGCATGTCCTGTTGGAAACGCGATTTGAAAGAAGAAAGTTAATTGTGCATCACACAATCTACACGTCGGAAGATCATGTTCTTGTGGGATTACTGGGTGTCCTCCAACAAACGATCGTTCTGAATTGTTTTGCACCGATTCATCAACAATTCGCATAACATGACATACCATCTTACACACCGCCTTAAGCTTTTTGATTAGCTCCCTACTATCCATACTTAAGGATCGCCACCTTCAAGGTCAACCTTGCTAAGTCTTGATGAATTTCATCTTTTCTTTAGACCAGACTTTAATAATTACCCCATCATTTCTAACTAACTTATAGTTCTTCCACTCTTTTATAATATACTTCCAATGATCGTATTGATGGGTTTCCTCTTCAGATAAGTCCATTGCATACCAATCCGCTTCAGTTTGTAAGACTTTTTCGCTATTGATATCCTCGTACTTTTCGTACTCATTGAGGCACTCCGCACACCTAAAATGAATATTATTGCTAACACTATTTCTTTTAATCTCAATCCAACCCTGATTACATGCTTCGCACCAGTCAACCTTATGAGGTGAAATAAAGTTAAATAATACCTTTCTGATTGGACGAGTACCCCGTTTTGAACGATCCCGCGTAAGCCCAGTTTTACTTGGAACAATCTTTTTTTACTTTGCTACTATATGTTTCACAGCTAATGCCTCAAAATTCTCTAGCAATACTTCTAGGAAATTCGCCACACAGTTGGCACAGACCCAAAGATTTGAAACATAGTAAGAGTAATAAGGTACAAAAAAAAAGGCCACCCCAAAGTCTTATGACTTTGGGGACAACCCTTACCTCATTTTACTGAAACTAGTCTCCGACAATATGAACCCTATGAATTTTTTGGTTAGATAACTTTTCAATAATATCAGAAATCTTCAATGAATATTTTCTTTCAACAAAGATTTGATATTGTCCCAAATCATTCTTGAGCAATTCCACCTCTGCCAGATTCAGATGAAGATTAGGAGAATAATAATCGTTTATTTTTCTAAGATACTGATAACTACCCCAATTATTTGTTCTGTAAAATATTTCACTATGAAGCTCTTCTTCAATTATAAACTTTTCCAGTAGTTTGTCGTGCTTATCATATAGCAATACATCTAGACCCATTCCTACTCTCCTTTCCGTTACTTCCAATCCTTCTGAGGAAAAGCCGTCCAGACCTTTCCTTCTGGAGTTAGAATTACCCGTATTTTATATAGTTTAGTACCATCTGACTCGTATCCAACTTGCTTTTTAAACTGCTTCTCGTAAACAATAAATCCGTTACTTTGAGTTGAAACTCGATCAGGTTTTTTGAAGGTATCTCTTGCCCACGTTCTCCATTGGCCACCACCAAGGAATTTGCTTTTATGTGCAAAATCTCGATTTGAAGTCGATACGTGCCTTCTCTCAACATGAATTACTCCCCAATCGGCATTACCGTTTTCAAATTTTATAGTCTTAGGGTATTTTACCTTCGTCTTACAGTTATGCACCCAGACCCCTAGATTTGAAACGAAGTATGAGAAGTAATCCGCAACTTCAAAGTTGTAGACAGTCGCTTCTCTTGCCTCTTTTTCGATCTTGTCTACCGCTAGTGTAGAGCCAGTGCTGGAAACAAGCAAGTCGCCGACTTGAAGGTCTTTTACAAACGTCCATCCCTTACCGTCTATATAGAATGGATGCTCACCTGTCACCTCGATGATCTCTTCCCCGATATAAACGTAATAGATCTCATGGGCTTGTTTAATGAACAGCCCCACGACCTCTTTATACGCCACCTCCCCGGTTTCCTCATCCTTGGAAAGAACCTTATCTCCTAACTGGATATCCTCAATCGGCTTCTCTCCATCTTCAGTAAGGACCCTCGTACCTGCAGTAAAGCACTGGTTACAGCCATAATCGCTTTTGCTATTACTACTGCTGCTATTCTTCTTTGTCTTAATCTTATCCAGTAGCTTGGTCAACTTCGGTACGAACTTAACGATGGCTTTCATTGCGCCCGCGCTACCAACTACCAACTGGAACGCTGTACCTAGCTGGTTGCCGTAATACTTCACTTCCTTGTTGCTCGGATCGCCTTTCCATACCCATTTCGTGTTGTTGTACAGGTACATGAACGGTCCCGTAACCGAGGAAACAAAGGAACGTGCGATATCCTTGAACGAGATTTTGCCCTTCGCAATCGCCTTAACCGTATCCCACAGCGCATCCAGCGTCTTGAACTTGAACAGACCAGATATATCGCCCAGTGAGGACAGAATACCCTTAGCCAAGTCGTCGATCTGGTACCAGCTCATATGACCCGTCGGGTCTACAAGATTCACCGGATTGTTCAGCGCGTAGGTGTACAAGTTCAAGCTCAGCGGGTGCTCATCTTCACCTCGATAGCTATCCGCCGAAATAAAGCGTGCTTCACGCGGATCGTAGTATCGCGCCTGCAGGAAGTACATTTGCGTCTTGCGATCCCAATAGTAGCCCGCGTAGCGGTATGGGTTCACCTTCGCAAGCTCGGTCGTAATGTCTTCGCTCGGCTCTTCCTCGATTCCAGCCAGCGGTTCGCCTTCCAGCCACGCGAATGCATCTGCCGTTGCTGCATCTGCCGAAGCATCCATCGACGTTGCCGCGGAGGTTCCGTCAGCCGGCGCATTGCCGATGCCTGGATGGTAGTCCGGCTCGGTATTGCCGTTGCCGTCCTCTGGCCCTTGCAGCGAACCTGGGCTGCCGTTGCCGCTCTCCAGATCGCCGATCCAGCCGATGCCCTCGCGTACGCGCTCGCCATAGCGATTGTACATCCGGCTTACGAGGCCCCAATCGTCATATTCGTAGCGTACCGCTACTTCTCCGTTCTTGTCGGTCAGCGCGGTTACATCGCCATGCCCGTTGTAAACGTACCAGAACGTTTGGCCTTTGTACGTCACCGATAGCGGACGACCTTCTTCATTGAACGTGTACGACAGTACCGTATTGCCTGCTCCGTCCTTCTCGTCCGTGATGACCCAAGAATCGCCCTTGTAGTGATAAACGGTCCTATCTTGAACATTGCCCTGATGATTGAACTGAGACTTCGTCATTCGGCGCCCGAACATATCGTACGTATACTTCTCGCCGAAGCCATCCGGGAACGTCACTTTCGTCAATTGACCGCGCGCATTCCACTCATACTTGCTTCGACCATCGGACAGCAGGTTGCCGTCGGCATCATATTTGTACGCGTAGTCCTCGAGGCGAATGAGGTTCTCTCGGGTCGTTATTTCGTTCTTCTCGTTGTACGTCCACTTCGTCCCGACAATGGTGTAGCCCGCTGCAACCTCGCGAATGCGCTGGAACAGCTTCGGATGCTCGCCTGGCGGAAGGTTGACTTCGCCATTGACAATCTGGTCTATCGCCGCGAGAATGTGCTCGACTTGACCCGTTTCTTTGCCGAACATCGCTTCGACATAGTTATCTCCATACGTCTCACCAAGCTTCTCGCCCAGCTTTTTGTACAGTCCTAGCTTCTTGCCATTGCCATTGGCAAGCGCATTCTCGTTACCTTTGCCGTTGCTGTTCGCATTCCCATTTCCATTGCCATTGCCTTTACCTTTACCGTTGCCAGCGCTGCTGCAGCCGTCATTGCCGCCGTCCTTGTTGTGGCCATTGGCATTGCCTTGACCATTGTTGCCTGGACCGTCGCCATTGTTGTCTTTGCCGGCGTTGCCGCTGTTTCCGTTGCCATTGCTGTACAGGGAAGCACCGCTAATCGGGGAGCTGGTCGTCGCAGCCAGAGACGCGCTCTTGCTGCTGCCCTTGCCGTTACCGCCTCCATTGCCGGCATTACCATTGCCGCTGTTTCCACTTCCACTGTTTCCGCTGTTGCCAGCGCTATTGCCATTGCTGCTATTTCCGCTGCTGCCATTTCCGCTATTGCCAGCGCTATTGCCGCTCTTTCCGTTGCTGCCATTCCCGTTTCCGTTTCCGTTTCCGTTGTTGCCATTTCCACTATTTCCGTTGTTACCATTTCCGTTGTTTCCGTTCCCGTTATTTCCATTATTTCCGTTGTTACCATTACCGTTGCCGTTGCCGTTCCCATTGCCATTACCGTTGCCGTTATTGCCTTTCCCTTGGTTCGAATCAGCATCGTCGCCGTTGTTCGGCGTACAGATCGGCGTTTCCGGCTGCTCTGGTTCGGTACCGTTGCCCGGATCAGGCGTCACCGTACTCTCAAGCTCCTTGCCCAGCACCAGCTCAAGCAGCTTCTCGATGTCAATCTCTTCGTGCTTGTCCGCGACTGACCCTTGGATAATCGCCTTGCGGACCGTCCGATTGCCTGCGCCGTCGTACTCATAGGCGATAATATCGCCGGCCGGCGTCGTGTATTGACCCAGCTGCTCGCGCGGATCATAGCCATATACCGACTTGCGATCGTTCTCCATGACGCTCGTGACGTAATCGCGCTTATCGTGCTCATACTTAGCCGTCTGCAGAACGGAGTTGTCCGCCTGTTTAACCGTCTCTCGCTCACCGATGATATGGCCAGGCTTGAACGTCGTGTTCGTTACTGTGCCGTTCGGATAGATAAGCGATTTCACGAAGCCGTCCGCATCATAGACGAACGAATAGCGATAGCCGCTCGTATCCGTATAGCTCGTTGCCCGTCCCGCCGAATCCCGCTCGACAGCGGTTGTCTTGCCGTTGACGATCTCGGAGGCGATGTCGCCGTTCTCGTCGTACACATTCTCAAGCGTATCGCCGTTCGGGTAGGTCGTCTTCTTGAGCTGATTGTTGTCGAAGTACTCGTAATGAATCGTGCCTTCAGGGCCCGCCATGGTGAGCACGTTGCCCGCCTTGTCGTACGTGTACGTAATTTTGCTGCCATCGCCGTACGTCTCGCTTGTCTTGCGATTCATGAAATCGTACGTATAGACGGTCGTCAAGCCGCCCGGCTTCTTCTCTTGGATCAAGTTGCCGTTAGGATCGTAAGCATATTCGAAAATGTCCTGGACAAGTCCTTGCGCCGTCAAGCGGGTGAACATCTCCAGAATCTTCTGCCCGGAACCGTCATACTTCGTTATCGTCGTCTGCCCGTTCGGGTCCTGCTGCGATGTCTGGTTGCCAACCTTGTCGTACGTATATCTGGTCACGAGCTCTCCAACCGATCCCTGCTCCGTCACCGACGTCAGTCTGTCGCGATTATCGTAGTCGCTCTTGACGACGATGCCTTCCGGACGGTTCTCGACTCGCGTATTGCCAACGGAATCGTACTGATACGTATGCGTGCCTTCGTTCGGCGTCGTATTCTCCGTCATCCGGCCCGCCCGGTCATAACGGAAAATAGACTTGTCGCCTTCCTTGTTTGCCTCGGTCAGCTTTCTGCCGTCCGCATCGTAGGTGAACTTGCTGACGTTGCCGAGGCCGTCACGCTCCTCGAGCACATTACCGCGATAGTTGCTCTTCGTCAGTGTGTCGCGTCCTAGCGGATGGCGCTCCGCCGTCGTGTAGCCGGCAGGGCTATATGCATAGGTCGTCCAATGCCCGGATGGATCGGTCACCCGTACCTGCTGACCTTTCACATCGTACGCATAGGTGGTCTCGTGACCGTTGCCGTCGATTTCCTTGAGCAGCACGCCACGCGGACCGTATTCGCTGCGTTCCGTAATCGATTCGCCGTTCAGGCTAGGACCGCTGCGCGTCTCGGCTATCGTCTGGCCTTCGGCGTCGTATGCCATTCGAACAAGGTTGCCATTCGGATCCTGCATGAGCACGACTTGGCCAAGACCATCCAACACGAAACGGGAATGAGATACTTCATTCGCCGCGCTCAGCTCCGTCGCATCTGTACGGTATTCAATCAGCTCCGTAACGGCTTCGCCGTTGCCATAAACCATGCGCACCGCATTGCCTTCAGCATCCAGCGCAACGAGCGGATTGCCGTTCGTGTCATAAATGAATCGCTCCGAGCTGCCGTCCGGCAGTCGGCGCTCAATTACGTTGCCAGCCGCATCATAGAACGTTCGCGTCGTACGCAGCTGCAGCGCGCCGCCCGGCAGCGTATTGCGCTCCGTCTCCTCCGTCACGCGTCCCTGCTCGTCGTATTTGTACTCCGTTACAAGACCCGATGGATCCGTCTGCCGCTCAAGATCGCCATCCGGCGTATACTCGAACTTCGTCGTCGCCCATTCGTTAGCGCCTACTTGGCGCTTCTCGCTGACCGTGTTGCCCCATGCATCCGTCTCGTACTTCAACGTCTGCGTCGCGCCTGTCGCGTCAATCGTTTCCAACGATTCGGTCAATCGGCCGTAAGCATCGTAACGGTTCTCGACGCGCTGGCCTTCCTCGTTCACCGACTCCGTCTCCGAGCCGAAAGCATCGAACACTGCGCTCGTTTTCTCGCCCGCTTCATTGACCGTCTCGACAACGTTGCCGTCTGGATCTACCTTCTCCGCGGTCGTTACGGTAACCAACTGCCCCGATTCATCGAGCGCCTTTTCTTCCGTCGCCGTTGCAGCGCCGTCGTAGCTATATTGAATTTCCTCGCCGTTTCCGTTTATTTCGCGGGTCGTCCGACCTTCTTTATCGAAAACAAACGTACGCTTGCGAAGCAGCTCATGCCCTGGGTTGATCGTATCCGCCGTACCTGATTCCGATTCAAGCTCCTCGGCTTCATAGACCGGAATCGGACCGCCAGACGACTCGTTGTTCCGATTGCCGTTGGCATCATACGCATACCGGCTCCATGAACCGTCTGCGCGCGTCTGCTGAACGAGCTGCCCCAGCGTGTCATACACCGACTTCGTCGTCAACGACTGATCCGGCAGCGTGCCGACATCTACCGGGAATGAATCCGGAATAATGGCTTTCGCGATAACCGTCTCTTCCGTCACGCGATCCCATGCATCATAATCATACGACGTAATACCGTCGTCCGGCGCCGTCACAGATTTCAGCCTGCCCGCACCATCATATTCATTCAACGTCACAAGCGGCTTGTCATCCGGTGATACAACTGTTTTCACCGGCTCGCCTGCCAAGTTATACGAGGTGAGCGTCACTAAGCCACGCGCATCAACCGACTTCGTCACAAGCCCGCGTGAATCGTACTCCGTCGTCGACGTCGTCTCGCCGGTCGTGCCTGCCTCCAGAGCCTTCGTCTTCGCTGCCGTTACGCGGCCTTCGCCGTCGACCGTATACGTCGTCTCCGTCAAGCCGTCGGACTCGCGAACGAGATGGCCGCCGTCGTTGTACGCTTTGGTACGTGTAATAATGTGTGCAGGATCGCTCTCGTCCTGCTGGACATGCTTAACCTGGCGACCAAACGCGTCGTACTCGAAGTCCTCGACCAAGCCTGTTGCGGATTCTGAATGCTTCAAACGTCCAACCGCATCATAATCTTTGATCGCGAACGACTCGTCATCCGTACCCGCGAACTCGATCTGCTTCACGACGTTGCCATGCAGGTCGTTCTCGTAGGTCGTATCAGTGCCATCCGACGTCAGGAAGCCGTTCGCATCATAGGAGTAAGCGAACGTATTGCCTTCGCCATCGATCTGCGATGCCAGAAGCCCTTTATCGTTGAACTGCTCCTTCGTCACGACCGTATACGGTGCATTAATCCCTGCCGGATCGCTGACATCCTTCGTTGTCGTCTTGCTCTGGATATGACGACCGTTCTTCACATACGTATAATCGACCTTGTAGCCGTCAGGTCCCGTCTCGGATTTCAAATCGCCTTGGCTGTCGTACTCATAGGAAAGAACGGAGCCATTCGGCTTCAATTCCGCTATTACATGCCCGTCTGCATCATAACGATAGCGATGCGTACGTCCTAGCGGATCGGTCTCCTCGGTCTTCAGGTTGCCGCTGTAAGAATAGGTCGTAACAGCTTCCTTCTTACCCTCAAGCGTCGATACCGTCTGCGCCTTCTCCGTCGGACGGAACGCATCGTTCCACCGCAGCGTATAGCTGCCCGAAGGCTTGTCCACTTTCGCTTCGCCATTGCCGTAATCAACCGCAATGAATTCCTGCACATTGTCCTGCTTCCGCGTCATGCCGATGCGCGTTACACGGTTGTCCGTGTCGTACGCCCACTGCGTCGTCACGGACTCGGCCGTCTCGCCGCTTTCTTCGCGGACGTTGCTGCCGTTGTCGATTACTTGCTTCAGCCGGTGCAGTCCGTCGTAGACGAAACGCGTAATTTTCTGAGATGGATCTCGGTAGCCGACGAATTCGCCCTTGGCATTGTACATGAAGAAAAATTTCTTGAGCGTTCCCGGCGTATTGCCGACCCCGTCCAGCTCTGTAATCGTCGTCGAATACAGATCGCCCGAATCCGGCGTATAGGTGAACGTTACCTCATGTCCTGCCGTATCCTTCACTGACTGAATCCGGTGATCGTAGCCGTACGAGGTCGGCCAATAGATCCACGAGAAGTACACTTCGTTCTGGTCGCGGTCTTGAATGAGCCAGAATCGGCCGTCATTCTTGAACCGGTAGCGAAGCTGGTCCGGCCACTCCATGACGTAGGCGTTCAGATCCTCCGGGTTCGACGCGTTCGGATCGATCGTCAGTTTCGGATATGCCTGCTTCTGGCCGCCGATATACGTGACGAACTTGCCGTTCTCGTTATGGAACCAGTAGGAGGCGCCATCGAAGCCTGTCCACGTGATGTCATTGCCTTCATTCCATTTGGTCAAGCGCGAATCCAGGTTGAAGCTCCAGCCGTAGCCGAGCGAGCCGTTCACCCGATTCTGATGGTTATATGTAAAATAAACGTCCAAGTCGACGCCTGGCCCCTGCTGCGAGAAGCCTTGGAACACCTGATGCCCGTTGCCCTGCGCGAGGCCGACCGTAACGGTCTGACCAGCGACGGTCGCTTCCGCTTGCGCCTGGTAATCCTGCTTGCCGGTATCCGGTACGTACGGCTTGAGCGGAACCGTCTCGGTCTGTTTATTGCCGGCATCGTCCGTCAGCGTGACAATCAGCTTCTCGCCATTGCCTGGCGCCCACGCATACGCCGCCTGCTGAGGCTGATCGCTGAACGTATGGTTCGCTTCTTGCGAGCTGCCTGTCGCCACGAGCTGCTTCACGCCTGTGACACCGTCGCGCGCTTCGATCGCCAGCTTGCCGTTGCCCAGCGGATGAACCGCCGTCAATATCGGCGCCGTACGATCAAGCGCTACCCGGACATATTCGCCATAGTAGGACGGAATGTTCTTCGGCACAATGGTCGGCGGATCACTCGGATCAGCGGCCTCTACCTTGAAATTCACAGTCCCGCCGTCAGCGCTCAGTTGCACATAGTAGAAGCCGTCCGGCAGCGGATTGCCCTGCCCGTCCTTGCCATCCCAGTCGTAACTGTTCGTGCCCGAATGCGATAGACGATCCTCGAAGAGTGTATACACTTTATTGCTGACGACATCCTTCACCTTCAGCGTCACTTTATAGCCGGAAGGCGGGCTGATCGCCGTGCCGTCCTGCGCCTTGATCCAGTCGCTCAGTTGGTCCTTCCACTCGATCGCAAGCTTGCCTTCCGCGACTGGGAACGTCGTCTTCATACGATCCGACAACGACAAGTACGAACCGCCCGTGCCGCCCTTGGCATCGCCAGCATCAGCCTTGCCCTTTAAGATTTGCTCCCCATCGAATGTAAAATAAGCCGGCGCTTCGGTCGCGTCCGGTTGATCCGTCCAATCCTGCGGAATCGTCGGAACGACCGATGCCGTCGACGCACTGCCTGCCGCGAGCTGCGTCGCAGCTCCACTCATCCAGCTGGCTGCGCTTTGCACGCCGGATACGAATGCACGGCCTGCGAATGATGCTGCATTCGCGGTCTCCTGCCCAACGGCCGCCCAAGAGGTGGCCGGCATAAGCCCGACACCAAGCGCAGCGGTCAGCAGCACCGCGATTCCTTTCTCGTACCTCTTCTTCAATTCTCTCTGCTCCCCCTTATGAGCCCGACAACGACAATAAACCGCATGCCGAATTACGCATGCGGTTCGCAATAACCGTCAATCGATGCTCATCGATTGGCAGATCTCTATGCAGCAGCTGCTTCGGCGGTCTGGCGATCCAACGTGGGACCCATGACTTTGCGTCCCCGCCTTGCGACGGGTTTGCCATTATCGGTTATAGCTCTACTAATTTTGATAAAAATTAGTTGCTAGAGGGAATTATATTCCATAACTGAGACTCTATTATATAGGTCGTTTGTCGTATTTTGTGACTTTTTGTCTAATTCCGACATGTCTTCCTGTCGGCACTTTTGCCCACCTGCTTCATCCCAGCTCAGGCGCTGGCTACAGGCTCGTTGTTACTGTCGGGGTCATCGCTGCCGCCGTCTGCTGCGCCGTCGCATAGTTCGTTAAGGACTGCACGATGAGCCGGACCGAATCTTTGCAATAACGCACGTTCACATATTCCTGCTCCGTGTGCTCATACTCATATCCTGCGGACACGTTGACAGAAGGTATCCCATACGCAGCGAACGTGACCGCATCGCTCAGGCCGCCCTCAACGGCACGCCAACCTTTCATCCCGCACATCGAGCCGATCGTCTCCCAATACGACGCCAGCCCCCAGTCACAGAACGCCATCCTGCTGTTGCGCACGACGATGTCCCGGCTCCCTCTCCGATCAACGACGACACACATGTCCACCCCGCTCAGCCAAGCAAGGCTCAGCTGCTCCGAACCAAGCCGACCAATCTCTTCCTCACGGGTAAAAGCAAGCTTGATCCGCCCGCGGAACGCCCCGCTCCTTGCCAGACTGCGCAGCACCGCCAAGATGATCGCAATCCCTGCTCGGTCGTCCGCGCCAAGCGGACCGATGCTGCTGTGCCAGATGTCCCCGTCCTGCAAAATTGTCCGCGCCGGATCCACCCACACGGTATCCATATGCGCACATAACAAGATCGTCGGCCCGATTCCGGTGCCATATATACGTTCGGCAATGACATTGCCGTAATGATCGCTCTCGATTCGATCCGTCTGCGTCCGCAGCCGTTCGATCAAATAATCCGCTACCGGCCGCTCCTGCCCGCTCGGGGCCGTAATGGTCAGCAGTTCGAGTAAATCGCGTTCCAGCTTGCGCATCGCGTGGTCTCCTTTGTGTACGGAAATGCCATTAAACCATGCGCATCCCCATCTTTAATCGGATCGGACAACAACGACACCTCTGCATAGTTCCACTCGGAGAATATATACAGCAGGCGGCCATTCCATGACACCCTTCTGCTCGCGGATCTGTCTCTTAACTCTAGCATTCCCTCTATTAACTCTGATTAAACCGTCATAGAAACAGCAAAAAGAGCCCGATCGCTCGGGCCCTCGAATGATGAATGATGGCTATTAGTTGTTAATATATTTCTCGAAAACAAAGCCGAAATCCCGCACCTTGTACTCGTCGAGTTTATCCTTCTTCCAGTTGAAGACGGACAGGTTGATCTGATCGAACTGCGTCGAGAGCGCAGCGCTTTGCGGCATCGCGTGGCTGAGCGTTTCCTTCGTCACTTCGACGCTCTCATCGGACAGTCTCAGGTACGCGCTGTTGTGTTTCTTGATTTCGGAGATTTTGTAGAGCGCCTTGTACAGGTCCTTGAGCTGCTCCAGCTGGCTCTTGCGCACATCGATCGAGAATGGCGTGTCGCCGATTGCGAACTTGATCTCGACGTCCATATCGACCGTGCCCGCCGTCTCCAGCAGTACATCGGACACCGAGTAGGACGAATAAGCGTAACGCTTCAATATACGTTTGGAGCTGAGCGCACTGTCGCCATCCAGATGAATGAGGGCGAGATTCGTGAAACAGTACTCATCCTTCTTGGATTTAATAACGAAGTAAATCTTCTCGTTATCCTCATGGAAGACGTAGTCATCCGAGTCGACCTTATCATAATCTTGCGGCGGAATAATCTGCCCGATATCGCTGAGACCGAACGCCTCTGATGCAAGCTTTTTGAACATCACGTACACCCTCTCGTGTCGAATTGGGGCCTCCCTAATACTGGGCGGTCCATCATTTAATGCCATCGTTCATTTCCTTAGTCTACTGGAGAGAGCCCGCCTGCACAAGAACGAATTGCGGCTATAGGACGCGGGTAATGGAGCTGCAGCGGAAGGCTAGGACCCTTGGTCTGACTTGAGGGGACTCAGGGCCAGGATTGGGGCATGGGGGGGATTGGTAACAGGAGCACTGGTGCGTTAACGGCTGAATTAACCTGGGAGCTGCGATAGTGCTAGCGGCTGAGTTAGCGGATTTGCATAGGGGCCGAGCTGATGCGCTAACGGACTAGAGGAGGCCTTATTCGGCATGAGAGCGTGCTCGTTCGACTGTAACGGACTGGAGGGACACTATGATAAGAGTTATGGGCCAAAATCGGAGGTTTACCGCGAAATAGCATCACCTGGGTCCGTTAGCGTATAGATGCGGGTTGAACATACGCAATAAGGTTCGTACGGTCCGTTAGACGAATGCCGCCCACAGCAAATCAGCCATTGGTCGGCCATTTAAGCGAATAAGAAGAGGGGCTTGCTCAGCGCAAGCCCCTCTTCTCATTACTCACCGAACTCTTGATCCGTTACTTCGTCTTAAACTGTGCCAGCGACTCTTGCAGCTCCAGCGCCATGCCGCTCAGATGCTCGGCTGCCGACGAGATTTCCTGCATGGACTGCTGCTGCTGCTCCGATCCTTGGGTTATGCCTTGCGTATGACGATACGTGCCATCGGTCATCGCCACGATCTCAGTCATCGATGCCGTCACCTGCTGCGTTCCGGCCGACATCTGCTGCGATGCCGCGGACACTTCCTGAATCTGATTCGAAACCTCCTGGAAGATGCCCGTTATCCGAGTGAACGCTTGACCCGCGGTATTGATCAGATCCGAGCCACGATCGACGTTCCGTACCCCTTGATTCATCTCCGCTGCCGCTCTTGCCGTTGAAGCCTGCACCTCTCGAATCAGATTGCCGATATTCGCGGCTGCGGATGACGATTGCTCCGCGAGCTTCTTCACTTCGTTCGCTACAACGGCGAAACCGCGGCCCTGCTCGCCCGCTCGCGCCGCTTCAATAGAAGCGTTAAGCGATAGCAGCTGCGTCTGGTTCGTAATATCGGTGATGAGCGTTACGATATCGCCGATCTGCTGCGAATAAGACTCCAACGTCCGCATGTCTTCTGCCGATCTGCCGGAGGATTGGTGAATCAGCTTCATCTGTTCAATCGCTTCACGAATCGCAATGGATCCCTTGTGAACCTCAACCAGCGAGTCTTGTGACAGCTCCGTCACCGCAGACGAAGATTCTGCGATCCGCTGCACGCCTGCAGCCATCTCTCCCATCGCTATAGAGGTCTGCTCCGCTCCCTGCAGCTGGCTTTCTCCTGCGCGCAGCACTTCTTGCGTCGATTGCACAATGCGGTTCGATATGGCGACCGATTCCTGCGCAGAGGCTGTCAGCTCCTCCGAGGAGGCTGCGACTTGCTCTGCGGCTTGGCTCGCTTTCCCTACGATTAAGGAGAACGAATCCACCATGTCATTAAAATCAAGTGCGAGCTGTCCCAACTCATCCTTGCGATTAATCGCAAGGCGCGGGGTCAAATCGCCGGTCGCCAGCCTCTTAACGGAATCCGTAAGCTTGGACACCAGCTTCGTCATACCGAGCGACATCGCCAGTGCGAACAACGCAGCTACGGCTGCTGTAATGACCGTCAGCCATATCGAAATCGTCCTCGCGGTCGCAACTGAACGGTATACTTCGTCATATTCCACGGTTGAGATCAGCCGCCATCCCGTCGATGGAATCGTGTTGAAGCTGATTTCCCGCATTTCGCCATGTTCATCCATTACATCAACGATCCCATTGGATTGCTTCGCAGCAACCTCCTCAAGCTTGGCTGCTTGTTCGGGTGTTAACACTTCATTGACGTTCTTGCCAACCATGTTTTTATCCGGATAATTGAGCAGCATGCCGGTAGACGACATCAGATAGCCGAAGCCTGTTTCTCCGATCTTAATCATGTCGGTGAAGATATCCAGATTCTCGGTTGTCACGGTGCTGAAGACACCGCCGTTATAGTTATTCAGTTGGTCCAGAATCGGAACGAAAATGACGATGATGTGATTGCCGGTCGATTTGCTGACCAAAAGATCGGTGATGACCGTCTGCTTGGTATCTCTCGCCTTCTTCACGTAATCGCGGTCGGATACGTCGATCTTCTTGCCCGCTGAAGTAAGCGCCATATTGTGCCCATTCACGTATACATATTCTTCAACTTCAAGATCAGAGTCTTCAAGCTTGGCGAAATAATCCATAATGCCTTGCTCATTGCCATTCTTAATATCGGTATTGTTCTTCGCTATCTGCTGCAAGAACGTGACGTTGCGCTGAATCGCGTATTCAATCGCTACCGTGTTGGTATTGACGACGTCTTGTTCCTTCGTGTGAATTTCCTTCGTCACGACATCCTTCAAATAATACGAGAAGAAGATGGAGCTAACTAACATCGGGATGATTGATATTAACAAATACATCGCGATCATCTTTACTTTGAACGATTGCACGGTCAGCTTGCTTATGGTGCTTAGCATTTGTTTCGGCTTGATGCTTGAGTTCATTACTTTACCTCCACTGTAGAACAATCTCGAGGATTTATTTTACAGGAGAAGTATTAATAAAAATGAGGCGTAAATGTTTGATAAATGTTAGATAAACACAACAGACGAATACTGCGGACCCCACTATTCAGGAGGGTAATAGAGCGGTTTCCAGCCAACAGACATAAGTCTCTTCAAGCCGTCTATACATATCTACTGGGCCTTTATAATGAGGAGGGGATAAAGTGTCGAATGCATTCGTCACTCGATCTTTAGATGAAATCAGATTCTGGTCTCGCATCATGAAAGAGCATTCCTTATTTCTAAAGCTTGGTTTCCGATGTGAGGACACACAGCTGATTAATGAGGCGAATCAATTCTACTCCTTATTCGAGGCGATCGAGAACAAAGCTAACTCGTATACCGCTGCGACCGACCCGCAGACGATCCAACAGTTCAATGTAGAAGTGCATAACGCTGCGTCACACATTTGGGTTTTCAAACGCAAAATACTCGGTCTAATTCTGACATGCAAGCTTCCTGGAGCCAACAATTTCCCTTTGCTGGTCGATCATACGAGCCGGGAAGCCTTCTACTTCAGAACTCGCCTCGAACAGCTTAACGCAGGCAAGCTGGATCCTTTGCCGGATGCCATCATTAATGAGAACGTCTTCTTCCTCAAAATCATGGCTGACCACGCGAAGTTCATTGGACACTTGCTCGACCCTTCGGAGCGGAAGCTCGTCGATCAGGCACGGCAGTTCAGTGATGATTTCGACAAACTGCTATTCCAGGCACAAGACTTGGATCATATGCGTCCGCAATCGCAGACCGTGCCGCTGCTTGATCAATTCCTTGATCAGAACCGGGTCTCTGTCAAATCGCTGCGCGACTTCAAGAAAACAGCTCGCGATCTCATCGAGGCCTGCCGGATCAAGAGCATTATCCATCCGCTGCTGGCAGATCACGTATTCCGCGAGGCAGAGAGGTTCCTGTTCATTATCGATATGTTCGACAATGCGCTGACCGGCAAACCGATGCCGACTGCACGTTTTGATTAATATAGGTGCATACGAATAGGTGTAAAAACAACAAAAATGCCTGCAGGCTTGCAGGCATTTTCTCGTGTCTTGCTGATGACGCTCATAGGTGGAGTGCGCAAAGCAATCAGCTACGATTTCTTCGCGACCTTCTTCGCCAGCTTCTTCGCTTCCGCCTTCTCGCGGTTCTCAGCGACTCGGAACTTCACGATTCGGCTGATCAGATCATAAGGAATCGGCTTGTCCAGCGGGAATTGAATGGCGCCCTTGGACCATTGCAGCCCGGTCAGCTCATGCTCGAATGCCTTAATGCCGCTGCCGCTCGGGTAGAAACCGATGTGATTCTTGAATGCGGCGAAGAAGACGAGGTTGCCGTGCAGGGCATAAGCCGGCATCGCGTAGCTGATTTTCTCAACCGTCTCCTCCGGTACAAGCTCTTTGATCAAACTTCTGATCGACTGCAGCTTCTGCTGAATGTCCGGCGCGAAGCTTGCGATATATTCATCTGTCGTTGTGAATGACGCTGCCATATGTGCCTCCTCGAATCCATACTGACCTGTCCGTTATTAGCTATTATCCCCAGTATAGCACGACAAGAAGCAGAAGCGCCGTCCCGGAGGACGGCGCTTTGTGAAATTGTATGGCTCGTTATCGTTATCTTTATTGCTTCGCATTCAAGTGCACCATCGTTTGCTTCTGCATGCAGGACTATTCAACTTTTTAATATAGAAGCTCACTATCTATTAAATTCATTAAGAATAATTAAATAAACTTATCCCATACTCCGTATGGTGGATACGCCTACGAGTATATAATCTAGCTCTTTCTTCGTTACAGGTTCCCCATTCACCAATATAATAGCTTGCGAATTAACAGGTTCATATTCATTTAATTCAATATAAATAGGTTCGTTTATCGAATGATCCGAATCGTTATCGCTTAACAGCCAATCCACGGTCACATGATAAAACATAGCTAATTTCTTTATCGTTTCCAAATCAGGCTCGCTGACGCCATTCTCATATCCGCTTAATGTTTTGGCATGAATTTGAGTTGCTAGTTGAACTTCTACTTGCGTTACTTCTTTCTTCGTTCTTGCATATTTTAGTCGCTCCGCAATTTTCACGAACGCGCCTCCTTTTTCTTGCTAAAATTAGACAATTTACACCCGTTGACTCTTAGAATCTAATCCATTATTCTACTAAAGTGTTCATTTTATTCTTAGATATTAGGAGTTGGTAGAAACGATGCTCACTATTCTACACAGTCAATGCGACCGCTGCAGACGCAACATGATTTGCATCCGGACAACTAAGAATGATCGAGAAACCCATGTTTGCGAGGATTGCATCAGTGATTTATTCGATTATGAAGATTTATACCGACCCAGATCTTTGATCCTTATCAAATAAATGCCTAAACCTTGATTCCATCATATCTGTTATGTTGGTTCTGTTAAATAGGTACTTCGAAAGAATATATAAAATTCCTTCCTCGTCCCATCAGGGACGAGGAATTCTATTTGGTTCAAATTATTTATTAATTAACTTGTAAGTCTCGAGGATTCGTCTAAATTCCTCTTCATTGTCCTCCAACTTTATTTCCCGTTCTGGCTCATAGTTACCGCTTCGCATCACAAGCATTAGAATTGTACCTTCTCTGATCAACTGATAGAGCTCGTCCCCCTCAGGAGGGATTTGCCCTGAGTCTAAGGAATCGTTACCCATGCTCTAACTCCTTTCTTCCATTGCATAAGAGAAAGTATATCGCAAAGCTTGTACAGGACTTGTCGAGTTGTGATGGCGAAAAATAAATTTATTTTTTTAAATCCCACCGCATGCGGTCGAGCAAAATGGCGTTATTCCTTCCACCACGGGGAGTTTGGATACGAATCCGCGTTTATTCGGACGGTCTGTCCAATTCTCGGTGTGCATATTTGCACGTCCCGCTCCTTCGCGCTGCGAACCGCACGTTCGACTGGATCGGTCCAATCATGCAGCGCCAGCGTGAAGCCTGCCCAGTGAATCGGAATCAGCACGCTGCCCTGCACATCGAGATGCGCCTGCACCGTCTGCTCCGGCATCATATGAATCGCCGCCCAACGCTCGTTATACTGCCCGCACTCCATCAGCGTCAGATCGAACGGACCATACTTCTTCCCGATCTCGGCAAAATGGGGCCCGTACCCGCTGTCGCCGCTGAAGAACACGCTTGCTCCTTGCCCCTTGATGACCCACGAACACCAAAGCGTGGAATTGCGGTCGTTCACACTCCGCCCCGAGAAATGCCGCGCTGGCGTGCAGGCCAGCGCCAGCCCGCGGAACGTATACTCGCTCCACCAATCAAACTCATGGATGCGATCCGGACTAATGCCCCAGCGCTCGAAATGGCTGCCTACGCCAAGCGGCACGATGAAATGGCCGACCTTGCCCTTCAGCCGCTGGATCGAGCCATAATCAAGATGATCATAATGGTCATGCGACATGATGATCGCATCGATGGCCGGGAGCGAGTCGATGACGCCTGACATTGGCTCGCTGTAGCGCTTGCCGCCGATGAACGGCACGGGAGACGGCGCACGTCCCAGCATCGGGTCCAGCAACAGCATGACCCCGTCCAGCTCGAGCAGCGCGGCCGAATGGCCGAACCATGTCACCTTCGGCTCGCTGCTCTTGTTCTCGGTTGCATGCAGGCGGAGCGGAGCCAGTTGAAGCGGCTTCGGCGGCCTTTTGCGCGGATTACCCTTGATGTATTGCTTCAGCAGATCGGTGCCTTCCTTCGCATTCATCGACATGCTGGTTGGGATTTGATTGACGAACTTCCGCTTCTGCTTGTCGTATTGGGGTGACTGCTCGAACCGCAGCCGCTTCTCCTTCGAGGCGCGGGCGCCGAGCGGCGGATAGTAGCGGAGGATGAGTGCGGCGATAACGATAACGGCAACGATAATAAGTAATAATGGGATCACGTGCGTGTCTCCTGCCTTTGCGTTTTATTGTTGTCTAAGTATGCCCGAGCTTGCTAACGATTCTACGAAGCTTATATCTGCTGGTGCAAACGTGTACGCGTGCAGCTCTTCGGCAGCAGCCCAGCGGTATGCATCATGATCAGTCAGAATGATCTCCCCGCTGACATATCGTGCGCGGTATGCGAACAGTCGGATATGGGCGCTGCCGTAGTGATGATCGTTCACGCCATAGTAGGCATACGGCTCGACCTCGATCTGCATCTCCTCGCGCAGCTCCCGCCGCAGACAGCCTTCCGGCGACTCGCCTGGCTCGATCTTGCCGCCGGGAAACTCCCACATGCCGGCTTGCGACTTGCCCGCTCTGCGCCTCGCGATCAACAGCTTGCCCTCTGCATTCTCAATAATGGCAGCCGCTACTTCAATCATGCTGCTCCTCCTTATGTGAATTAAATCCTCGTTAGGATTAGTACGAAACATCATGTGTTCATTGTACACGATTACGGTTTGGAACACAGGGGCAGGCAATCACATACGGGGGCAAAAAGCTGGGGAACGATGCTCAAGACCGCGATTAAGAACTAGCGCGCTCCGTGCTCCTCGGTATGAGTTACACGAAAGCTGCAAAAGTACATGAATATGTAGTCCAGTCCGTACGTAATATCGCAAAACTACGAAAATGCAGGAATTAAGTCTAATGTGACTAACTTGGGTATGATTTGAGCCAAAAGCCTGCATTCGTGCAGGTTTCGGAGCGAATTGTCCACTTGTTCGCTGGAAAGGTGCACTTTTGCAGGTATCTATCCACATTGACGTTTGTTCGAGACCCATTCGACTAGACAAACACCCCCAGATGCTTGCACCTAGGGGTGTTCGAGAACCAACTTTCCTTACTCTTAGAGAGACAACTTACCTCACGTATTGCTGGATCTCAGTGGTTTCAATAGGTCGGCTGTAGATTACCCGCGCCGATAGCTGATCCGCCCGTTCTCGATCTCCGCGTTGCCCCTGCTGATCGCTACCTGAAGTCCCGCCTGCACCGCACGCTCTAGCGCGCTGCCTGAACGGGAGTAGCCCAGCAGCCTAACGGTTTCCCGCGTCATGTCTTCGATCGGCAGACTGCCTTGATTGAACAACAGCTCCTTCAGCGCATTGGCAACCTCGTCCGGAGGCAGATCCTCCGCATTTCGTCGTTCCTGCTCATCCTCTGCAACACGGAAATGCTCATATCGCTGCGGATCGACCTCCTGCGGCCAATAGAACACCGTCTCCTCGTAAGTCGTCGTCTGCAGCTCCAGCTCACGCATCAATTCGTCCAAATGCCGCTCCACGCGCGAAGTTGTCCGTGTCACGCCCCATGACTGCAGCACCCGCTTCACCAGCAGCGATCGGCTGATCGGTCCTTCGCCTTGAATGACTTGCTGGATCTGCTTGCGAATCGTTCTTGCATTAATCGGGTTGTAGATCTCTTCCGCAGGCAGCGATACTCGGCCGAGTGTCACGGACTTATACGGCATCCGCCATGACTGCTGACTGCCGACATGTCCCGCCGCAGCGCTGATCTGACTAGCGGTCGATGAAACGTTAGCTGTCTTCGAAGTTGCTGATGACGAAGGCGCTGGTGGTGGTTTTACCTCTGTCTCTATCTCGCCGACAACGGGTTGCCGTGGGAGCTTATCCAAGATAGCTGCGTAGGCAGAATCCTTCTTCAGCTTGCTCTCCGACGAACGTTCCTCCGTCTGTGCGGCTTGGATTGCATCCACAATCTGTCCAATCACCTTGCCCGGATTGTCCAGCCAGTCCAGCGACCATACGCGGTGAATCCGCCAGCCGAGCTGGCGAAGCACCTGCTCGCGCAGCACCTCACGGTCCCTCGCCGTCGCCCCTTCGCGATAGCTCATGCCATCAGTCAGAACCGCTAGTACGTAATGCCCTGGATCGGTTGGATCAACAACCGCCAAGTCCATTCGATAGCCCGAAGTGCCGACATGCAGATCCACCCTGTAACCTCGTTCCCTTAGCTGCTCTGCGATCTGCGCCTCGAAGCCCATCTGACGGGTCGTCAGTTGATCGGCCTGGATGCCGAGTGCCGTATGACCTCTCTCCGCATATTCCAGGAATGATCGCAGCATGGCGACACCTTGGGACTGCGTTCTGGATACGTCCAGCTGGTCCGCCCGAAGCGTAGAGTAGACATGCATCTCATGTCTCGCCCGAGATACCGCGACGTTCAACCGTCGCCAGCCGCCTTCGCGGTTGAGCGGCCCGAAGTTCAGCACCACTTTGCCGCTCGCATCCGGTCCGTAACCGATCGAGAAGAGGATGACATCTCGTTCGTCCCCTTGGACGTTTTCTAGATTTTTGACGAAAATTGGTTCTTTCAACTGCGACGCCAGCTGCTCCAATTCATGATCCTGTCGGAATGCATCGTCGAGCAGATCCTCGATCAGCCCTTGCTGAATCGAATTGAACGTTACGACGCCGATGCTATGCTTCGGCGAATCCGTGCTGCGTAGTCTGCGGACTATGTCTGCGACGACCTGTTCGGCTTCCGCCCGGTTCTGCTTCGTTCTGCCGCGGTCATAGTAGCCTTCAACCGGATGCCACTGCACATTCGATCTGCGTTCATGCGGAGACGGGAATGTAAGCAGCTTATTCTCATAGAAATACCGGTTGCTGAATGCAATCAGACTCTCATGCCGGCTCCGATAGTGCCAGAGCAGATGCTCCTGCGGCATCCCCAGTGCAAGGCAGTCATCAAGAATGCTCTCCAGATCTTCCGGCACCGCCGTATCGGCTGCATCCTCTTCGCTCGTCTGCGCGGAGAAGAAGCTTGTCGGCGGCAGCTGCTTGGGATCGCCTACGACCACGACATTGCGGCCTCTTGCCATTGCACCAACGGCCTCGCTCGTCGGCATCTGCGAAGCTTCGTCGAATACGACAAGGTCGAACGGCGCGTACTTCGGATCGAGGAACTGAGCGACTGACATCGGGCTCATCAGCACACAAGGGCATAACCGATTCAATAGATTCGGAATCTGCTCGAACAGCTTGCGCAGCGACAGCCCTCTGCCGCCGCTCCGAATCGCCCGAAGCAGAATGCCTGCCTCGGAGCTCGAAGCCGCCGCGCTGCTCAGTGGCGGTACATTCGCAGCCAAACGCGCAGCAATCTCCTGCCTCGTCAGCTGCTCGAAGCGGTTGTCGATCTCGCGGAAGGCTCTGATTTTCTCCTCAAATAACCGCCCTGAGAATGAAGCCAGCTGCTGATCCGTTCCGACAATATAATGAATAACCGCCTGCCACCACGCACGCTGGAACGCAGGCACGACATCCTCATGCTGCAGCTCGCCAGCCTCATAGGCTTGAACGACCATGGACAGCCCCGCTTGCTCCGCCCGATCCCGAACGAGACGCCAGCTGCACCATTCGCGCAGATCGTCAACCGCTCCGCTCCACTGCGCTGTCATTCCCGCACGATAATCCAGCCAGAGCTGACCGCCCCGCTTCGCATCAATCTTCGTCCAGTCCAGCTTGAGCAGCTCCGACAGCTGCTGCTCAAGCTTCGCCCGTTCACGATTAACGCTCACGAGCTTGTCGCAGGAAGAACCCCGCTGTCTCAGGAACGTATCCGCTCCACCTGCCAGCTGATCTGCTAATCTAACAGCGGCCAGATTGGCCTGTGCCGTATCTTGATATAAACGCAAGAGCGACTGCTGCAGTCTGCCGCCCCACTCATTCAGCTGCTGAACGCCTTCCCAATCCGCTTCCCCGTTGTTCCATAGGGAGCCAAGAAGAGGCGCTGTCGCGGACTCCAGCTGTTTGATTGCAGCCGATGCCTCTTGGTACTGAACGACTTGCGTTAATACTTGCGCGACATCGGTCTTAGCGAACCCTCCACTTGGAAGCGCCAGCTTGCGCAGCAGCTTGAAGATCCGATTCTGCTTGAACAGCTTAGGCAGGAACCATTTCAACTCGGAGCTTCGCCATTCGGCGAGCACAGAAGACGCATCCAGCGTTAATACATCCGAGGAGAACCGCGAGAGCAGCCCTGCCCGCAACATCTGACGGGTACGGCCTTGCTCGATCGCCTTCGTTAACTGTTCGCTGGCGCTGCTCCAATCTTGTGCACGCAGCAGGCTGTGCGGTGCAGCAGCCGGCATCGAGCGCAAACACTCCGCGACATCTGCTAACAGAGTGAATTCGCGCTCTGTTGGATCGAGGTGCGTATATCCCAGCCACTCGGTTAGGTCCGCATAGGCAAGGCGAAGCTCTGCCAGCGTGTTCGCATACGCCGTAAGCCATTCCACCACCTGCGATCGCATCGAAGGTGTATAAATGCTGCATGCGGCATCTGTCCATGCGTTACCGAACGGATGGCCCGCCGCTTCGCCTGCAATGCGAAGCTCCTTCACGCAGCTGTCCCAATTCAGCCACTGCTCGCGTGTCATCCCACCTGCGACAGCTGGATCGATCGGTTTGATTGAAGCAGCCGACTTCACTCGGCCGTAATGGCCGATCGCTTCATAAAGCGTCGCGCCAAAATCATATCGGCGGTGCAGCGCATCCACATAGGCGTTAAGCTCGCTTCTGGCCTTAGCCAGCCGCGCGGCTTCCTGCTTCCACTCTTCTGGCGAGGCTTGATGAGCAGCCTCCAGCGACAAGCGCAGTTGCTCCAATACCGCCTTCTTCGTACTCTTGTTCGAATGCAGCTCCAAGCAGAATGGGCCAAGGCCGATCGCTTCTAGGCGGCTTTGCACGACGCTGAGCGCGGCCATTTTCTCCGCAACGAACAAGACCGTCTTCCCTCCTGCAAGAGCAGAAGCAATCATATTCGTAATCGTCTGCGACTTCCCTGTTCCCGGCGGGCCGTGCAGGACGAAGCTCTGTCCCGCGTTCGCCGCGCTGATTGCTGCAATCTGCGAGGAATCGGCGCTGATCGGCAGCATCAGTTGATCGGGTGCATAGCGCTGATCGAGCTCCGCCGCTTGCGGGAATGCGTCCTCAGGCGTCCAGTTGAGCCGGCCTCCGATGAGACTGGCCACGACTTTGTTCTTGGCCAGATCCTCCGCCCGACTGCGAATATCGTTCCACATCACGAATCGATTGAACGAGAATAGACCAATGATAGCTGTCTCTACTACATCCCAACGCGATAGATTCATAATGACATGACGGATCGTCGTGAACACGGCAGCCAGATCAATGCCATGTTCATCGCGCGGCAGCGGATCCAGGCCGCTAATCTGTATGCCGAAGTCCTGCCGGAGCATCTCCAGCAGCGTAATATTGACCTGCGGCTCTTCGTCTCTTATGCGAAGGACGAAGCCGGCACGCGATGTCTTCCGCACCAACTCAACTGGAATAAGCACGATTGGCGCATACCTCGGCTGTTCACTTGCTGCGGATTCGTACCACTTCAGCAGCCCTAGGGCGAGGTACAGCGTATTGGCGCCATTCTCCTCCAGCGACACTCTCGCCGACCGGTACAGATGGATCGCCTTCTCCAGCAGCAGCCGTTCATCCGCATCGGCACGCAGCCGCTTGCTCTTAAACTCCTCATAAACGAGCAAGTTAAGCGGATGCTCGCTGCTCGCCTGTTGGAACAGTTCAGCGCTTCTAGCCGAACGATCCCAGTCAGCAGGCTTCGGCATCAGTTGAAACTCTTGACCATCCGCAAGCGCATCCTCTAATTCGCCAAGACGCGTATGCAGCAGCGGCAGAGCTGACTTCGTCATGCGGAAGTTGAGCAGCGTATTGCGAAGCGTAAGATCGAGCAGCTTGCGCTCCCACTGCTTCAGCTTGGTCATCGAGATCGCGTCAACCTCGGTTGGACGCGACTGAATCGTAATCTCGTCGGGCGCTTCTCCTGAGGCTGACTTGGTCTTGTGGGCATCATCCTCTAGAAATTCGAATCCGCCTGCTGCGGACGCGATCCGAATCGGAATCGGCCGTATGCCGCTGGAACGGGCGCGTTTCACATCGATGAAGCCGACGAATCGGTCCGGCTGGTTGAGATGTTTGACAGCCAATCCGGCTGCGTCCTGATAAGTCGATTGGCTGCCTGCGCACATGGCGGTTGCTTCCACAATGCTGATGTCGTGCACGCCTGAAGCGAGCTTTTTGCTAAGAAGAGAAATATCATCCTGAACGCTCTCGGCGAACGTCTCCTCCACGAGCCAAACGCCGGGGAAAGCATGTCCATCTGTGAAAATAAGAAGCGGATGCAGACCCGCCGCCTCCAGACATGCGGTGTACAGCAGCGATAGGTCCAGACAGTTGCCCATCTTCGGCGAGCTGATGATCGCGTCCGGCAGCCGAACCCGCTGACCGAGCTCTTCGAAACTCGCAGGCGCCACGCAATAGGTTGGCTGGTGCGACTGTATGGCGTTATAGATTGCAGCAGCCTGCTGAAGCACGCGGTTCGGATTGCGGCTCTGATACGCATCAAGCGACGGATTGTCCGTCCACTTGCCGAGCCAATTCGATGCCTCTCGAAGAAGCTGTGCGACGACTGGATGATTCGGCATAATGAAGGCGGTCACCATCTCAGGCATGACAGCCAGCCCGCTCCATTGATCATAGGCGAGCACCGTGAGATTGACCCGCTCCTGAATGAGCGTCTGTCCTTCATGCGTTACTTCTAGTAGTAGAACACCTGTCAGCCGTTCGGTTAAGCTTGCCAGCAAAGGTCCGTTCAGCTCCAAATGAATCGGTCCCAGCTCAAGCGGCTGCCCCGGCGGCACATGATCTATATCAAGCGACCAGTCGATCGTGATTTCCGGTTCTGTCTTCAATCGAATCTGAACACCGGACAGGTTGGCATCCGAATGGTTGTGAAGGGTCAGCTTACGAATAATAGGGACAAAATTGTGCTGCATCGCATAGTTGATCACGTCATACCGAATCCATTCAAAGCTTAACCGCTGCGTGTTGTCTTGCTCCATCCGACCTCTACCTCTCCGTGTATGAATATAAAGGAAGTTCAAAAAATGGTTCTCGCAAACTTCTCGGCGGACGAAAACCGAACTTTATGAACACTTACTATATGCTTCATTATACGTTAATTGGATATTATTTCCTATAGAATGCGGCGACTATCGTCGAATCCTCGCAGCTTATGATACAATAATTTAATTACTTATGCCTATTGTCCAGTAGAACGAATAATAGATCGAAGATTGTGCGGAAGGAGTATGACTTCAAAATGATTATCGAGATCGAACATGCAACCTATCGACGGGAAGGGCTGACGCTGCTGAAGGATGTCAGCTGGCAGGTAGCACCGGGCGAGCACTGGGCGCTGCTTGGGCTTAACGGGTCCGGGAAGACGACGCTGTTGAATCTGATCAACGGCTATTTCTGGCCATCGGAAGGAAAGGTCAGCGTGCTGGGGCATCGATTCGGGGAAATCGACCTGCGCGAGCTTCGCAAAGAGATCGGGTGGGTCAGCACCTCGCTGCAGGAGAAGCTGTATGCGTCCGACCGTGTGCAAAATATCGTGTTGAGCGGCAAATATGCAACCATCGGTCTGTACGACCGCGTCGAAGAGGAAGATGTCGAGCTGGCTCGCTCCTTGATCGCCAAGCTTGGCTGCTCGCATCTGTGGGACCGCGAGTACCGCACTTGCTCTCAAGGCGAGAAGCAGAAGCTTCTCATCGCCCGCGCGCTTATGGCCAAGCCTCGTATTCTTATACTGGATGAGCCTTGTAATGGGTTGGATTTATTTTCGAGAGAGCGATTATTGGAGAGCATCAAGGAACTGACAGAGAGTCCGGACGCACCGACGATCATCTTCGTCACGCATCACACCGAGGAGATTCTGCCCGTGTTCACGCATACGCTGCTCATTCGGCAAGGGGAGATCGTGCGCAGCGGCCGGAACGAGGACGTGCTGACGTCGGATGTGCTGAGCGGTTTCTATGATTCGCCCGTTGTGGTGGAGACGCATGGCGACCGGGTATATGTGCGAATTGGGGATTAATTTGGTGATAGATGGAAGAGAGCACTTATCCACAGGGGGATAAGTGCTCTTTGGTTTGGCTGACGGGTAGGTGGGGCTAGCTCTTACTCACTGGCGTCTTCGGAACTTGTTGCTCGTTCATTCGCATATCGTCCCAGCAGCGTCCGATACACTTCCTTCGGCCTCAGACCGACCAGCTTCTCCACCGGCACACCGTTATGGAACAAAATAACCGTCGGCATCGACATCACACTGTACCGCGAGGACAGCTCCGGCGACTCGTCGCAATCGACTTGATAGATCTTCACCTTGCCCTTCTGCTCCTGCTGAAGCTCCTCCAGAATCGGATGCAGCACGCGGCATGGCGGGCACCATTTTGCGCTAAACTCAATAAACGTAAGCTTATTCGCTTCTATCGTACGCTTGAAGCTGCTCCCGTTAACGACAGGCAGGCTCATCTCTCATTCCTCCACTTGACCCTCAGGCCGTTCAACTAGAATCGACCGAATGCGATCCTCCAGGTTCATCTTAATGCTCTGCAGCTGATGGATCTGCTTGTCGATCTCCGCAAGCTTCTCCCGATAGATCGGGAGCACCTCATTGCAGAACGATTCCCTGTTCTTCAAGACGCAATGCAGGAAACCGGCGATCTGCTCCGTGGACAACCCGAGCTGCAGGTACAGCTGGATCGTCCGCACCTGCTCCTCCGCGAGCGGAGAATATTCCCGATATCCGTTATCGCTCCGTATCGGAGAGAGCAGTCCCTGCTCTTCATAATACCGAAGCGAACGAATGCTGGCGCCTGTCCGAGCCGATAGTTCACCGATTTTCATAACACAACGCCTCCTGCATGGTCGATTCGAATCGATTATAAACCGTGACATTGGTGTGAGGGTCAAGGGGTACGGATAAAAAAGGGCTGTCGGGGGACAGCCCTGGATGAGGATGGATAGAGATCGGTGTGCGTCGGAGTGCGGTGAGCCGGATGACCCGCGTGTCGGATTGATGAACCGAGTGGCCGGATGAGAGATCGAGCGACTAAGGTCATTTCATTCCCTACTCGTCGAAATAACCCTTTTTGTTCGTCGGGGCCGGAATGAACACGCCGTATTTGTTGAACTGATTGTTGAGTTTATCGGTCGGTTGTTGTCCTGGAGACTTGAGACCAGCATCCGACCTCTGCGCAAGCTTCGATCGGTTCGTAAGATGGGATAAGGACTCGTAAATCCGATCGTTATGTAAGACATGGATAACATAAGGGCTGTTGCTCGTCTGGAGCGTAGCGTACTGCTGTCTGCGCAGCATCCACCGTCGGCACGAGTCGCACTGGTAGGCCTCGCACGGAACGTACACCGCATGATCCTCTCGTGCGATTCGGAGCTCGATATTATGCTTGGTAAGCGATCCTCCGCAGTTCACACAATTCCGCAGCTGATCCCCGATAACAAAGTCGATCGCCTCAATGCGCGGGAGTTTAGAGACGGGAGCGGCTTGGCCGCTTTGCTGCGTGACTTTAGCCTGCTGGGTTTGCGGGCGTGTGTCCGAGCCTGCTGACTTCGTCACACCGATCTCCACAGCCCGCCAGCTGCGATTCGAGGAGTCCAATACAGTCTTCAGCGCATCCAGCAGATAACCACGATCACACCGCGCACAGTACCATACGTCCGTCACAAGATACGCCGTATGCCCCTTCCGCTGATTGGACTCGTACAGCACCTCGAGCTTGCGGACCGCCAGGAGGCCCTTACAATGCTTGCATTTGGACGGTGGGGACTGGGTAAGCTCCACGCCTGACAGTTTGATGATGCTCATTTGAGGGGTCTCCTTTCGGTGGGGGTGGGAAGAATGGGATGGTAGCTGTAGGTTATAAAAAATGTCCTCATTTATCAAGGAGCATAGTTCAATATTCGCCATAGATCTTCCTTCGTAGCCTCGTAATCATGAAGCCTGACCCATGCCATCTCAATCGATTTGTTCGTGTCGATAACTTGCCAGACGGGAGCCTCGAACTCTTCCTGATAGGGATAGACCAGAATGCATCGAGTCGCTTTCTCATATGCCGTAACATAAGCATACATCTGATAGAGGTCCGATTGCTGATAGGCAAGGCGTCCATTGTAGACTGCACTCTTCCACTTCGTATCCAATATCATTTCACTATCGCCTATTACAAAATCAGGCTTGAGTTGAATGTTCATCCGATTCGTCTTTTTGTTCAATAGCAGCTTCTTCTCCGTATGTTGGCTGTGCACATTGGCTGGCCCTGCGATCTCCATCAGCGCTGCACCGATATAAGCCTCGAATAGCATGTTCATCTCGAAGAGGAAGGAGAAGGACTGATGCCGATCGCCAATGTGATGGATAGACACCTTATCGATTATGAGCTTTGCGAATAGCACGACATCACGAAACCGTTCATTTTGCCGATTCCATACCAACCGGTCGAAGTCATCCCTCGTGATGAGACGGTCCTCGACATCGCTCATGAGTGCAAGGCACCGCTCAATCTGCATATATAAACGATCGGAGACACGCCGCTGGGCAATACGAAGCGCGAACTTCAAGATTTGATTCAACCGGTTATTGTCTGAATGCTCGTCGAACTGGCATACCACGCGTGACGGCGTGAAGGCGTTCATTCGCAGATGCTCGGTCACAAGCACTTTGCCACGGAGCATCCCGCGATTCTCGACATGCTCTATATACCCCTTATAACTGCCCCGTTGCAGCTCATCCTGCAGCCGATGGACGTAAGCAGCCAGCAACGCATCGAGAAGATGATCCTGTCTCATGCCGCTGGCTATCCGATCGTAGAAATCAACGGACAAATAACGGGCGTGATGCAGCATGGATATGAGCGCCTTCCGATTGTCCTCAGCAGATAGAGCGACCTTCGGCACGACCTCGATAATAAAGCCCTCTAGATAAATGACACCAACAAAGTTGATAAACCTTAACGTATTATTTGCCCCGTACTCCACAACGTCATCTCCAGGATACTTGTCCTGAATATATTCACATAACCTGACCCAGTATCCTGCGGGAAGCATGTCTGCCTTGATCCAGTCGTAAGCTTCCCTTATCGTAATGCTATCTGATTTCCACTCAGGCTTCATAGACCGCCGCTATATCTTGACTTGATATTTTGCTCTTCACGCGATACTGCTTGCGTAGCGAATGACTAAGCGATTGCTTGAACAGTTTCGCATAATCATGCTGTTCTTCATAGATCAGGAATGTGTCATCCTTGCTCTTGCCGATGCCACCAAGAATCATACCGATCTTCTCCCAGTCGTCATAAAAATATTCCTGAAGCAGCGGAATGATCTTGTGCTGCATCACTTCTATGACTTCTTCTTCCGTCTTCGCATGAATTAGATAAGCATGGCCAATTGTATGGTTTCGGTCATACAACACTTCGATACGCTTATTAATAACGGTAAGCAACTCATCTAAAGCCAAGCTGCCTACCGAGTCCAGCAGTTGCGGATTAGGCATCATTTCTTCGAAATGAAAACGACGGCGCAATGCTGTGTCGAGTAAGGCAATAGAACGGTCTGCCGTGTTCATTGTACCGATTAAGTGCAAATTTGGCGGTAAGGTGAACCGCTCGCGCGAATATGGCAGCTCGACAACAAGCTGGTTAGGTCTAGTTAGTCGTTTGTCTTCTTCGATGAGCGTCAGCAGCTCGCCGAAGATCTTGGAAATATTCCCTCGGTTGATCTCATCAATAATAAGTACAAATGATTCTGCATGCGTGAAGTCAAACTTCTCGCCTTGCTCCAATGCTTTGAGAACAACTTCCTTCTTCTCTTGGTAGGAGAGCGTGGGTGCCGTGTTGTTGCTTGGGAGGTTAATGTCCTCGTCCTCTTCCATATGATTCATAATCCAGTTGAAGACCGACCAGTAGCGCGATTCGTTGCTACCTCCAATGGCTTCTCTAATAAAAGAAACCTCATCCTGCCACAACACCTTATGTTCCTGCACAAACCGATAAATACGAAGAAGGCGATCCTTCGAAACGGTGCTCTCCGATAAGGCACCTTCGTTTGTAACGATTAAGTTACCTTGAGCGGACACACTGGCAATATGGCTGACGGCACCGGTCTTGGACATCAAATTTACCCGCTCACCCTTGCTACGTTCCGCAAGCTGACGATACGCCTGCTCGAAGCGGACCTCATCTGACAGCTCCTGGACGTTACTCACTAACCCCGCATAAAGCGCCTCGATAGCGGCACGTTTAAAGAGCCCGTCTTCCGGCACAAAATTGCCGTGGCCATCCGAGCGTAATCCTTCAATGAAGTCCTCATACGAATAAGATTGATGGAACGTGACGAACTTCACGCTTCCCGTACGCGCGAGACGGGTATACTCCTGTTGGATCGCTTCCTGCCCGCTGTTATCAAGCTCTGCGAATGTCTTTGCATCTGTCGTCAGTTCAAGAGACTTGCGGGCGACGATATACGTTTTACCTGTTCCGGGAGGGCCATATAGAATCAGGTTACGCGTAGTTCTGAGTGGCTCGACCGTTGCGGGCTTAGTTACAACCACAGGCTGCGATTGTCCAAGGAACAGTAGATTGATCGTGTTCTGATTTTGGAGTCTCGCAATTGTTTTACGATAGCCCCCATAGCCGAGGTACTCTTTCTCGTGAAGGTTATACCATTCGACCGGAATCAAGTGGCCGCGTTGGGGATCGAATCGATACCCTTCTACTGCATCAGCCGCTGCACGACCAATGGCGCTCACCTTCAGCACCGACTTCGTCACGCCGTTCTCCTTACGGGTGTAGGTCGACTTCAACGCGATCAAATCTCCGTTCTTGATCTCGAAGAAGGATCTCAAAGCCTGCTTCTCCTTGTCCTCGGTTGCCTTCGACTCGATAATGTCCAGCAGATTGTCTTGACCTACGAATTCAGACAAGTCCTCCGGCAGAAAGTCTGTACCGACGCATCCATGCTGTGTGAAATAATCCCGCTGCGAGCCCTCCGTTGCATAAGAATGGCCCATCAGCCAGTAATTCCGATCAACGTCTTCATTATCGATTGACGTGACAGGAGAATAGGTATCCCATAGCATTCTCCCTATCTTCGCCGTCTGCCAACCCTCGAACGACTTGTTCTGCTTAACTGTCTCGAGAATAGAATGGTTAAGCTGCACAAGATGGTTAGGTTCAAATAGAGAAGGATCGACCTTAAGTGTCTCACCGATTTTCATAAGTACAGGAGCTTTGAATACGTTGAGAAACTTCTCCGGGTAATAGATGTACAGCACCTTCAACAGCACCGTATTAAAAATTGGCATCTGAACAGCCTGGATTTCCTCATAGCGGTCGGCTGCTGCTAGTTCGAGCGCTCTTAAGAATCCGTCGATCAGCTTACGGAATTCAACTTGCAGTGCATCGCCGATTAATGACACACGCTTATTGCCATAGCCCATACAATAATCGCCATTTGACGAGCGGTAGATTCCGTACTTGGATTGATTCCCGCCACGAATGCTGCCGATTAACGTTTTTTGCTCCAGCCAATAGATGAAACAGTCCTTTGACTGCGTATCTGCATATTGTTCAACTGTCATCTTGCTAAGTGATTCGATTGGAAATTTTCCTATGAAGGCCTTTCTCTCCGCTTCACTTAGCTCTAGCCTGTTTTCATCCGCTAAAAAGACTGCCGCTTGTGCCAATAACTCTTCTAGTGTCATTCGCCACACTCCGTTTTATTTTGATGGCATCACCAACTTAGGCCTTATTCCGTTTTTTCACCTTTGATCCTACTTACATGCTCAGCTCTAATTCCAGGATCAGTGATATTTATTTTATTGATTCCCTCATATATGCTTCGGATGTCATCACCTGAGAATATCGCATCAGGCAGCTCAGCCTTTAGACGAAGTATTTTTCGGTTAATAAACTCTGACAACTCCACATCGTAAACGATAAGCTCATCCGAATGAATTTTGCGCAGCTCGGGATCAATGCTGAATCTGCACCGCATCGTAAAGCTTATCATCGATATGTACTTCGCCGACTTATATTCACCAAGTTGAGCCTCAAGCGCCTTAATATGTCCATAGTTTTGCATTAGCGGATTGTACATTTTGAAACGATTACTTACACTCCAATACTTATCAGAACGAGCACCTTTAATCTCCCCATTATAGTTTTTGGTTTCGATGACGAACATCCCATAAGGTGAAATAACTAAATGATCAATCTGCGAAAAGCCCGTCCGTGACTTCGAGTTTGGAAGTAGTATATCGCTTAGATACATACATTCCTTGGGAAGTTGGTCCAATTGGATGTTAATTTTGTATTCGCCAATCTCCCCGATACGTCCGGCTTCAACCTTCCTATGCGGCGGCTTCTTCTTAGCTCCAGCAGTATTAGCGGAAGTAGTCACTTTCTTCTTGGACGGTTCATTCTTAAACAGTGCTAACAGTTTGGATAACATGCAGCGGCTCCTTTAGTTACTCTAGCTCTATCCCCATCACATTCTCTGCCAAATCAACATATTCTCGATCCAACCGAACCTTAACCCTTCCCTGTCGACGCTTCTCTCGCCATTCCTGTAGCTGCTCCTCGTTGTCCAAACGAAGCTCAGCTAGCTCAACTGCACGATCGAACAAATACTTGGTCGTGTATAGACAGGTGTATACACTTTGTCCACCAGGCTCAATGGTCGTTTTACGCTGCTGCCATTTCTCAATTACGTAGTACACATATAATTCTTCTTCCGTTCCAAGTTTAGCAGGCCGTTCCTTTATTTCTCGTCTCTTGACGATTCGCCAGTCTGCTATACGACCATACCATTGAACGCCAGCCTCATGCTCAAATTGCTTCCTAGATTGATATAGGGCAATGTACTCTAACGAAGTCAGAACCTTGTGGTCCGTCAAATTCTTCAGAGGCATATAGTAGCTGCTGCTCCGCAGCACAGCTTCTAGCTGCCCCGTACGCATTGAGCCAACAAGCATGTTGCGTCCGCTTAATTTGTTCTCGTAATAAGGCTTCGTACCACGAGGCTGGGTGGAACGCTCGAATGCTTTTTCCGGACTATCGAGTATGAGCTCGTCTAGAAAAGCTTCCAGCAAAGACGTACTGCCAGGCAATAACGGGAAAGCACCGATATTGATCAAATCGATACTTCGATAGAAACGATGCGACTTGAACTTCTCCTCATCCGCATAAGGGAACAACACGTACGCGCCGAACATGCTCCGCTCGAACTCCAGTGAACCCTTCTCCTGGTAGACGATCGAATCCCGGTAGCGATGCATCGTATTAATATCATCTTCCTCCGGCCCCGGTTGACCATATTGGCGATGATACCAAGAACCCTCGAAAGCAGGGTTTATCCGATATTTGGCATCGAATACATACTTGTAAACCTTCGATTGACCAAGACCATCATGCTTATGAAGCGTGAGTACATTATCCGGTCGTTGTGCTAGTGTTGGCGGCTCCTTATGTTGATCCTCCGACGGCAATGCATTGTAATAGAGCGTGAACCGTTCACCATTAGTCGGGTTCTCATAATCCACCTTCGCTCGTTGCGTTCGATCTAATGTAACGAAGAGTCCGCTGCGGTTCACCCGAATAATATCATGCTTCAGCAATCGATACTTCTTCGCTAGTAATTCGTGAATCTTGAGGAAGCACCAATATTCATAAAGCTGTGCTAGGTCCTTCATCGATACATGGAACAGGTCGCTCTGAATCGACAACCCCTTCATTAGCATCAGATAGATCCGGTAAGCTTCCCGATACCCTGGAGCCATCTGAAGCACCATCGATATGTTAAAATGCCGCATTTGCCCCGCCTGCTGGAGAAAATCGAACTGAAGCAATCTTCTCAGTACCGTCTTCATTCGTTTAATCTGGTCGAGGAGAGCAGGGTCCGGACTCTGAGAACGACGCTTTTTATCCATGACAATCGCTTGAAGATCGCCTAGCTTACGGTCAATCCGTTCTAACATCCATCGGAGAAACCGATTCTCGTTCGTGTTGTAGTCTAGCTTACGCTTCGTCTCAAGTAACTGCGTGGGACGGTACATTTCGGAACCAATAGGAATGAATCCATTCGTATGGTCTTGAACTAACAAATTCGGACGTTTAGTAAGAAACGCGTTATTTTCTCTACCTGCCCGCTTCACTTTATCCGCAGTTCGAATGTGCTGTTCCTGATTCATCCGATGGTGGGGCATCTTATCGATGCGCTCCACCGCTCCTGTTAACTGATCAAACACATTACGCAGGATTGTAAAATACTCCGTCAAGCTCTGTGTGCTTGTCTGCGTCAGCCCCGTAGCCTGATAGGTTTTGCGCATGAAGTCAAATGACAGGTTATAGATCTGTTGATTGACCTCGTTTAGAATCGCATGGTAATCACGCTTATAATCTAGCTTCGTTGGATAAATCTCTAATTGCAGCCTAAGTCCAGCCTGACCGTTCAAGCGGATCTCCAGATCTGTATATCCAATTTCATTCTGGAACTGGAGCACGCCTGAGAACAGTCTCCCACTTCGTCCGACGGGCTTCACGGCTTGTCGTAGATACGGACTCACATGGAAAAACTCAATCCTTTGATCCGTATGACTCTCAATAAAAAGCTCATAGGATTGTGTCTCGTAGAAGCATGGTTCTGCTTGATCCGTGAGACCGTCTACCCAATCCTGTGACGCTACCGAGAATAGCTTGTACTCTTGAAGCTGAATCTGTTGATTCAATACAGTTGCCGCGATCTCTGTCTTCATCCGCATCCCTTCGTTCTCGCGATGAAGCTGGAGTGTTTCTACCGTTGGGTGATACGGTTTACCTTTGATATATACATCGAACAAATTCGTTCGTAGCTGCAGTAGCTCGCGGCTTTCATTAGGAGAGCCAGAAAGAAGTGAATCCATCTTCTTCTAACCTCCGCAGCATATAGGCTAGCTTGCGAGCACTCTGAGGATAGCGAGCTTCAGGTGTTTCACTATAGCTTCGCCATGGCTTATATAGTTCCGACGCATCCATTAATAAATCATCCATGTTCCCCTTAGACTTCCCGTTACAAAAATGTAGTAGGGAAATAAGAACTCGCTTCACCGACTGGCTGCTGCCTTGAATACGAGGAAGGATCTTCTGCAGCAATTGTGTATCGAATGCCGCTTCCTCATCTAGAAGTTGGAATCGATCATTATAAATCATATAGAAGCAGATCGCGTCACGAACACGGAAACCAACATGGGCATGCAGCTCCTCAAGAATCTCATTCACTTTCACGAGCTTCTCGGTCGTACTTCTAACGAGCGGTTGGTACTCTGTGAAAGCATCTTGAAGTGCAAGATAGTCGGACTTTAAGAAGCTTACAGGAACGATTTCAGATTGCTCCTGTTGCGAATCATCTGAGCGCCCCATCGGAAAATCATCTAATCGAATGTAGTTGAACTCTAGCGTATTCGCGCGATCGAGCACCTTCTTGCTGAAAGGATGCGTCGTCTCATCCATATTGACCGTACCGATCAAAAATACGTTATCGGGAATGACCAAATTCGATATGATGAGATCCTCCTCATATGTTCCTGTAAGAAGCTGTTCTTCTGAAACGATTGTATCCGTAACAATACGGTCTCCATCACGGCGCTGGGTCTCGAGAATGCTGAGCATATCACTGAAGTAGTGCTCCACGCGCGCAAGGTTCATTTCATCTAGGCAGATAAAATATGGCTTGTTCCGGTTGCCTGGCTGCATAGCTTCAAGAAGCACCTTGGTAAGCGGTCCAGGACGGAATTTTCCAGCAAGATCTTGGTAGCCAATTAGGTCGCTCGGATCGCTCCAGTCTGGACGAACGGGAATGAGTGCAAACTGATTGTTCTGTTCAGTGGCGCCCAGCGCTTCGGCGAATAGCTTAACGAGCTTCGTTTTGCCCGTGCCGGAAATACCGGCTAAGATGACAAAAGGCTTCGTTTTGAGTGAGAGGTAGAAGTTTTCGATCAGGTGACCAGGGTAACTGAAGCCTCGCGCAGCGATATACAATTTTATTTCATCTATTTGAGATTTTATATCAGTATCATCCACAACCTTCTCCTCCTCAAACAGGCCCGAAATGAATGAATTACTGAATTTTGTGTAATCTGGCCAATTAGAATTTTGAGACTTACTTTGTATAATAGCCAAACCCTCTATTGAAAATCGGAATAAATAGCCTAATTGTACTGCACCATTCTTATTTATTGGTCCTTGGAAGATTCGTATCCTTTGCAGGTCTTCCGCGAAGAGTTTTAAAGAAATAGACGGGTCTAATTGATTGTATTGAACACGAATAAGACGGCCATTTTCTTCCCAATTATCAGAAGTTTTCGCATCAGGCTTAGGGGCAGGAACTGCCTCTGCTATTACCTTACTTACACAACGAACATAGCCTTGCGCATAATGAACGATAATATCTCCGACCTTGACCTCATCCATCGTGTTCCAATGAAAAAAAGATCGACCTGCACTATTTGCTAAAGGAGCCCATAATATCCCTTCTTCTATCTCCCCTGAAAAAGAAATACCTTGATTTACCCACCATACCGATGGTAAGTCATCATCTGCTTTTACTCGTTCATTGTAGACTATAAATTTTAACTCATAATTATATGGCATCCCGGTTGCATAAAATTCAATATACTCTGCAATTTCATCAGGAACTTGTATATAAGATTTCTTACGTTCCTCTGTCTGATTTCTTAAAGAAATGATACTCTCATATGATGCTCGAAAAGTATTTATTAGTAGTTCTTTAAACACTTTATCTGTGTAACGGATTTGTAAATTGGATTGAGTGGAATCTTGGGAACGCTGTATCTGTTCCAACTTCCCCTGAAAACGGGTGTCTTGAACAATAAATGTAACTTCATGTGAATCTCCTACATCTAAACTTTCATTGTTAGCAGCGTAGAAGTCTTCATAGAATTCATTTGGTATTTGTGTACCACTCTCAAATATTGACCAGTCAACTTTCTTTCGTCCAATCAAGTTTGGAGTTCCATCATTAGACCAACTTCTAACTTGTTTTGTCATCGTATATGCCCCCACATAGGTTCAGTATTTCATGATGCTTAGTTTAGTTATACGAACCCAACCTCATCAACCTATAGGAGATGCTCGGTAATTGATCCAGTATAAAAAAGGCCCTGCATCATACAAGGCCAAAAACCATTGTCAACAAACTCTAGTTACTCCATCCCCACCAACACAACCTCATCATCCCTCACCACAAACGGCGCACTCCCGTTTTCAAGCTTCGTTAGCGTCTCCGTCAGGAACCTGCCGTCCATGGAGTACTTCAGCTCCGCTAGTCTACGATGCCACTGGACCCGCGGTGCTCGCCCATTAAACTCATTCACTAGTAGGCATTTCAGCCAGTCTGTCTCACTCGTAATCGATTCCTCATCTCGTCTGACGACGATACAGTCATACGAGCCGAGCATCTGGAATCTATTGCTCTTCCGCAAACAGTCCTTCAACAAATCCTCAGACCAAGTCACATCGTTCTCCAGCTCAGGCAAAGACAGCCAGTTCATTAATCGCTTTATCGTTACATAAGGCGCACCAAGAACGTTCTGGACCTCCAGCTCCCAATTGACCATTTTGACCAGCAGCTTCTCTTTCTCTGCCGTCCAGCCGAGACGTGTGCGGTGAATGTATTCGCCGAATTGACCTTCTTGGTAATAGAAAATGTCTTCGCTATTCGCAAGCACATGGTCCAACGTTACCGCTCTTGCCCCAACTTCCTCCGTAACCCAATGATAGACGACCTCACGCGCCACTTCGGCTTCTTGTTCTTCCAAGTACTGCTCTACGAGCGTCTGGAGTGTTAGCTCTTCTGCCGGATGATCAACGGAAATAATAAGCGGATAGCGAACCATCCGGTACCCGTCCTTCTCTGTGGCCAGCCCCTTTAACAAGTCGTACAGCAGATAGGATGAACCAATACCTAACGTTGTGCACACAGCTGTCATTAGCTCGAACAGTCTCTTCACGTGAATGACGCCAGTTTCGACTAATAAGGTTTGAAGTGTAGTCTTAATCGGAGCCAAATCCGAACGGGTGAACGGATAAAATTCTCTTAGTCCCACCACGCCAAATTCGGCACTTACAAAATCAGAATCAGTCTGAATCGAGAACTCCAGCGTGAACTTCTTCCAACCCCGCTTATCGACGAATTCATCGCGTAGATGCTCCATCGTAACCGGTTCAGAATGCTCCCGAATATACATCTTAATCTGCTCCGCATTCGTAAGCTGGAAGGAATCCTCCTCATGCCAAATATGCGGGAATTTATTCGGTGCCAGCTTGCTTGAACCATACTTCCTCAGCATCGTATACAACGCATACTCGTTAGGGATACCTCCCGTAACCAAACGCTGCTCATAGATAGGGAACAGTCGATTTACCGATATCGGACTTCTTTTGCTTAGAAACTCAAGCGTCCGATCTGACACCTCTCGAACTAGACCTTCATCTACACGGACATGATCCCTGTGAATGAAAGTCCCTCGTCCCCATAGGTAAGCAGTGTCCATGAACTCATCTCGAGAAAATACGGCTGCGAAGTCACGTTCCTTGACGTATTCACCTGGCCTGATCCTATTCGCGAGCGCCATTAACTCCTCTTCACGCTTGTAGATTTCTACGCCTTCCGGGAATTGACGAAGCACCATCTCGACAATCTCGAACTTCTTGGAATTAGCAAGGTAGACTTCCCCTTCCGCTGTCACCGCGAATTCAGATGCCGTCATCTGTCTAGCTAGTTCCATCGGGAGAGGACTGAGACCGAGCGCTTCTTCAATACATGCTTGAATCGAGGCATGGTCCCACAGCCGTCCTCGCAGCTTCGTATTCACGTGTTTACGAAGCGCTGCCTCCTTCTCATCCACTTCCTCTTGCGTTAGCGTGGTCCACCAACCATAGCGCTCGAGATAGACTAGCCCTTCGTGCTCTTCTATGATCTGCTCCAAGAGCCCATGTATGAAATTCTCATTTACCTTAAGCGGGTAGTGACAGAACGACTGCTGCGTGTCACACGCTGCTCGGAGTACCGATTCAAGCTCCAACACATCGGGATAGAAAGTACGCAACAGCTTCGACAAAATCTGTCTAACTCGTTCTCTCGTTAATCCGAATTGTTGGCCTAACGACTCTAATGTCGCCTTTCTTCCCTGAACACGCTCATGCCAACGAGTGTGGAGCATCTGCAGATTACGATTAACGCGAAGCTCATCTTCAGACGCGCTCACCCCGAGCTTCTTCTCCGTCTTAGCTAGGAAGTAGTCGATTCGTTCCGTTATCGTCATGGCTTGAAGCTGTTCCTGCATCAGCAGATCCGTCCGATATTCATCCAATCGAATTTGAAGCATTGAAACAAACTTATCGATGGATGCTCTGCCGACGCTTTCGCCCTTGGACAGCTGTTCAAGCAGCATCGGTAGGCTGCCGACCGTGGTCAGCTTCGCTTCATCCAAGTAACGAGCCACCCGGCCCACTGCAGCATATTCCGCTGAAATAAGAGGCATCGCCAGGTCGCTTTGATCTAGTTCAATAACTTGTTCATTCCAGACTAACTTCAAGCTCTCTGCTGCCGTTTGAGCAGTGTAGGCTGAAGGAACAGGGCTAGCTGAAGCGGCCACCTCTTGCTTTGAACTCCCCAGCGTCACAATAAACCCTTGCAGCTGCTTAGCCATTTTCTCCAGCGCACCTGGACCAGCCCCCTTAATATGAGGGAGCAAACTGGTTAGATCCTCCGGCAGCTGACCCAGCAGGTGAAGATTACAATCTCTCCGAATTCCTGTTATCAACGCAGAACAGCCATAGATCGGCAAATCCTGAATCGGATAACCGAATAACGATGCTGGAATTTCGATTACGTAATCTGCCGAGCGAACGATGCGACTGTCCCCTGCTGGTTCCACACGTTCCGCCTGCCGATGAGCCTCTCCAGCATCCTCAACTAGTATGTAAGGCTGCAGTGCTGTCTGTATCGCATCGTATTTGGACCGGAACAACCACATTAATGAAGCATCAGGCAGTCCAATCAGTTGGTCTGTTGTCGAGATACCGAAACGCTCTAGTTGGCGTAGGATATCTACGCTAAATATATTTTCTAGATGAATGCCATGTTTCAATGATGGAACCGCGATCCAGTCTTGAGGACGGTCCAGCTTGATAAATCGGCTTAGTTCATCTTCAAATTCGAATCCGAAAAACCATAGCTGCACAAGCACCTCATGGAGCAACTTAGGCTGATGGCGGTATAACTCCCGCAGCCGGTCCTCAGACCAGTCATTAAAATAAACAATGCCCAAGCTCTCTGCAATGTCACTCATTCGACTTGGGTAGGAGGCAACCTTCCTCCACTGCAGATAGGAAGGAACGTGGACCGATGTATCCCCGTCAGTCCCGTCAACATCCGAGGCGTCTTCCACTTCCGTCAGTAGAGGTTGAACAGCAGGTACTGTTGATTCAACCAAATCCCGCTTCTCGACTTGCGCAGCTTCTTCTACTACTTCTACTTCTTCGACTTGAGGAACCTCTGATTCTAACTGTTCTACACTGTCGGCCTGCAGCATCTCAGTTACGTAGCGCAGCTCCGACTGATTCTTCCCTGCAAGAAACCATGCAGGTTCACGCTTGGTGGACTGGCTGCCATTGCGGGCAAAACGGAAGTAAACCCCTTGCTCTTTCAACCCCAGCAGAATAGGATTCAATTCCCATCCGCCGATAACCCACAAAGCGCCGCCGTTTTCCCTTTTATCAACGATGTTCAATGACTTGCCCGCTAGGTATTGAGCAATTTCGATCCCTTGTCCCTCAACCTGCGGATTCGCCTTGGATGGTTTATTCCCTTTGCTATCAGATTGAAGGTTCCGTACAGGAGACACAGGCCTTTTCTGCGCCCATGTATCCATCTGCCCTGCAAACTTAGCAATCAATTCATTCATTTCTCGAAACCGCTCATCTATAGTAGGCAGCAGTTTGTCAGCAAGCTGAGCTTGTAGAAGCTTTTCCAACCGTTCACTGATCTCCTCTTGGGATACCTGCTTATGATCTAGGCTCTCTTGGTCCTTAGCAGAATCAACCGGCATCGGTAGTTGATATTCTGGAATAGTTAGCTCTAGTGGTCCGTAAGCCTCTGCATACCACGCTGCCAACATGAAGATTTGTCGATGAGCCGCAAGCGCTAGCTCCGGCAGGACCTCCTTGGCATCATGCGCAGCCGTATTCCCATTCATCCTCAGCCACTCGAAGCTGCTACGAATCACATCGGAGATTATATCCTTACGCGCGAGTAGATGAATTCGGTCGATCTGTCTAATTGCATAAACCGGCTCCACTTTCTCTGTATGCGAAATAAGAGAAGCCAATTGTTCTCCGAACAATCGACCCTCTATGAGTGCCGCTCTTGGATTCGACCAAATCTCTTGCTCAGACTGTTCAGCGAGTTGGGCTAGATGTTCATTGATGGCGTGTAAGAACTCGAATGCTGACAATCCTGTAACCCCCTTATTCATATAAAAAACCTCTGTCGAAGCTTATCGAAGATTAGTGACCTACCACTTAGCAGAGCAATGCAGCTTCATAAAGCATAAGGTAGGTTTTCTCACCAATTTGAATTTCTTTATCGTTTAAAACTCGGAAACTTATTAACATTCACCGATAAAACAACATTTCCTTCTTCTTACGAATTACAAATATTAACCCGCTAACCAAAACGCCCCAACCCTTCAACCATCAACAACAATTCTCTCCGAATCTCCACGTCATCCGTAAGTACCGCGAGCCGCAATATATCATCCGCGCGGGACCTTAGAATAAGGCGCCCCTCTGCCTCGTAACCTCTATCGAAAGCCTCCTGCGCAATCTCTATCGTCCATTGGAGATCTGCCAGCATCGACTGCAGTTCCGGGGATACTTCATGTGACAGCATTCAGATTCACTCCTCATCATCGTACACCGAGCTTAGCAAAGCTTAGATGACAGGCGTATGTCTCAAACGTTTGTTCGAATAATAGTTTTATACTTAATTAGAACTAGGACTTATAGCCCTAAGTACTATCCTATTATTTTCGCTATCATCCACTATATCCCTTTGTTAAATCATGTATATTTCAACATTAATCCTGCATTTCCACTACAGTTAACGCAGCCACTCATTGTTATCCGTCGTCCGAATGATCGTACAGAAAATCTCGCTCTCTAACTGGTCCTCCATTTCGTTCGCACTCCCACCCCGCGCCAATTCGACAATCGCTTGATCCTTGACCACGAATCGAATAACGCCATCCGTCCGCTGTCCGATCCGATCATAGATCCTGCCCGCACTGCTGCATCCCTTGGGGACGGTATGTACGCTGTTCGCTACATAGCCGATCTTGCCGATTGGCGGCAGCTCGACTCGTATGGCTTCCTGATCGCGGCCGTTCTCTGGCTCCTTCACCAGACAGACGGACTGTCCTGGCTTCAAGAAGTCCGTACCGTAATAATGTCTCGTTCCTGTAATGGCAATGTGAATAGGCTGTTTCATTCGTTGTTCCTCCCGATCTGCGTGCAGGCGTGCTGCTGCACCGCTCTTGTACCCCTATCTTAACTTCTCCTATAGACACCTTGATGTCAGCGAATAAACGTTCGATTTCTATGCACAAAAAGAAAAGACCCCGCATCCGCGAGGCCCACACAAATTAATCTATTGGTACATGTTATTCCACTCTGCCAATTGATTCTTCAACTGCTCCCGCGCCGACTTAGGCTCCAGAATCTCTGCCGCAGGACCATATTGCAGAACCCAGCGCATGAACTCCTTCTCGTTGTTCACGGTCACCTCGAACGTCATGCTGCCGTCCTTGTTGTCTTTCATCCGCGGATGAACGAACAGCTCCTCTTCCTTGATATACCGCGCCACTTCGGCGTTGAACCGGACTTTAAACGTAATATTGCGGTCGCCGCTCTCGATGGACCATGTATTCTTCAAATACTTCTTGATGTTGAAACCGCCCTTGTCAAAAGTCTCGCTCGCAATCTCCACCTTCTGGAAGCGGCTGATACGAAACGTCCGAATGTCCTGCTTCAAGTGACAGTAGCCGATCAAATAAAACTTCTGATCCCGAGGCACGAGATAGTACGGATCGATCTGCCGTTCCGTTGTCTTATTCCGCGACTGGGTATGGTAGACGGTATGGATGGTTCGCTGCTCCAGAATCGCTTGGATGATCGGCTGCAGATAGTTCGGACTTTCCTTGCGATAAGCAGGCGTCCCCATCTGAATGATGTTGGAGATATCTTCGATAATATTGTTCTGCCGCGACTTCTCCTTCAAGTGCGTCGCCATCACTTTATCGTAGGCCGACTCGAAGCCAGGCGGGAGCTTGTCCCGATCCAGTACGGAGGGCAGCAGCGAGAATACGAGCGCCTCCTGTTCGGAGAAGTTGAGCGGATACAGGAAGAACCTGCCCATGAAACGGTACCCCGTCCCCCTGCCTTCATTGACGATCGGGGCAATCAGGCTCACCGTATCGAGATCGCGATAAATCGTTCGTATATTCACATCGCACTTAAGCGCGAGATCCGCTGCTGAGATGCCAGGGTTGGCTTGAATCGCATTAATAATGTTGAAGATTCGGATGACTTTATCGATCATGATGACACTCCTCATTGGCAGTCTGTAGGAAACCCCTACAAGAAGTGTATTTCGACAAAATCCATCTTTTCCCTCCAGAACACCCGTTCCATGGCTGCCCGCTGTCACAGCCCGTTGTTACACTCACGCTATATACTGGAACAGAACGAGGCACCTGAGCTGTCTCATTACTCAACCAAGCTTGTTTACGCGACCGACGAGGCGAAACATCTTCCTTTTGCCAACTTAGCCGCAATGTTAGGGATGGTGATTTGAATCGCTATTATTCTCACAAATAAAGGAGCCCTCGTAAGCGAGGACTCCTAAATCCCATTATTCACTTACCAACACCTCAATAACCCGCTTCGCCTCTCTACCAGTGTCGGACTCGATCCCGTCCCACCAGCATGTGACGAGCGCCTTCCACAATGCCCAGCCTCTTGCCCGATCCACGGTGTCTTCCCCAAGATCCAGCTCACGCAAGAACACATCTCTGCTTTCCTTATCGAAGAATGTCCAAGCTATCGCTAGATCAGCCGCAGGGTCACCGACAGCCATCACGCCGAAATCAATCACACTGGATAGCTTTCCGTCAGTGACTAACAGATTGCCTGGCGCAATATCTCCGTGAAGCCATACCGGCTCCCTCGTCCACTGCGTTGCCTTGGCCCGTTCCCAGCTTCGCTGACACTTCTCAGCGTCTATCACATCTCCAAGCGCCTTACATGCTCCGAGCGTCCATTCATCGAATAGGTACACCGTTAAAGGACAACCTCTGAAGTAGTTGTGCTCCGCGCCAGGCGGACCGTCCGATGCATCAATAGCCTGCAGCTCCTTCAGGAATGAAGCTAGATCAACAGCGAGCGCCCTCATATCCGAGATATTGTCCCGCCGCAGCGTCTCCCCTTCGATCCATCGATTGACGGACCAGTGGAACGGATAGTCCTCATCCGGTACGCCCTTGGCCAGAGGAGCAGGAATCGGAAGCGACAAGCGAGGCGCCAACTTCGGAAGCCAATAGGCTTCCTTCTCCGCCTGCGGAGCATGTCCCGCGTCTCTCGGCAGCCGAACGCTCATCTCATCTCCCAGATGAAACGTAAAATTATCGTACCCGCCCTTCTCGACAGGCATAATCGGCAGATGCGACCACTGCGGAAATTGCTTGCGTATAAGCTTGGTTACCAGATCCACGTTAATGGTGTTCATCGTCTCACCTCTACCTGCAAGTATATTCCAATAGGCGCAGCCGACCAATTCTCTCCTCTCACTTTCCTCCGTCAAATCTCCCATATTTTAGCGATTCCGAAGCTGGAAAATATAATAATCCTTAGCCCCATCGTAATAATATAGAACTAGTGAGGAATCGGAAGCATATACGAAACATTTTGCGAAAAAGTAAGGTTTACCCCTCCTCAATTCCCGCCTTCCGATATTTTGCCCCCCTATCCGTTCTGTGTCGGAATTGTGTCGGGTGGCTTTCTTTGTAAGCGTGTTATAATCTCCATAGTTTGCAATTCGGGAGCAGTATTCCCGGGGGTAGAGAAACCACAACTTACAGAAGCTGGTGATCAAACAATGTTTCAACTGAAGTGGCTTTGGCACAATTTGCGAGGAGACCGGGCACGGTACATCATCGCGCTTATCCTCTCTGTAGTAGGCTGTTCGCTTACCATCATCAACCCGTACATCGGCCAGCGCATCGTGGATACGTTCATCGCGGGTGATGACGCCGTACAGAACCTGACCGACAAGCGGTCGCTGCTTATCGCTCTATGTTTAGGCATGGTCGGCTTCTCGCTGCTGCGTACAGGTCTGGCGTATTTTACAACGCTGTTATACGAGCGTTCGTCGCAGAACATGCTATACCGCGTTCGCATCTTCCTGTACAACAAGATTCAAGGGCAAGACATGCACTACTACGATCATAACCGTACGGGCGACCTGATGACCAAGATGACTGGTGACCTCGATATGGTCCGTCACACGATGGCGTGGATCATTAAGACGATCATCGAATCGCTCACCGTGTTCCTCGCGGCCGTCGTCTATTTCTTCTATATAGATGCTGCGCTGACTTGGTGGCTGCTCATTCTGTCGCCGCCGATCTTCATTGTCGCGTTCATCTTCGCAAGACGCGTTCGCCCGATGTATGGCGACCTGCGGGAGAAGCTGTCCCAGCTCAACACGATTACGCAGGAGAATATCGCGGGCAACCGCGTGGTCAAAGCGTTCGCGCGCGAAGAGTATGAAGTTCAGAAGTTCACGGATAAGAACGTCAATTATTCCAAAGCCAATAAGGCTGCGGCGATGGTATGGCTCGATTACTTCCCGTACCTGGAGACGTTCGCGCAAGCGTTCAACGTTATTCTGATGATCGTCGGCGGTTTGTTCGTCATGGACGGCCGCATTACGTTCGGTGAATTCTCGGCTTTCTCCGCGCTGATCTGGGGTCTGTCCAACCCGATGCGCAACATCGGCATCATTATCAACGATATTCAACGTTTCTTCGCCAGCCTTACGAAGATCGTCGACGTCTATTACGCAGAACCGCGCATCGTGAACGAACACAAGATGGAAGCGAAACGCCGTTACAAAGGCTCCATCCAATTCGACAACGTCAGCTTCAAGTACGATAATGCAACGGTTCTGGACAATATCAGCTTCACCGTCAAGCCAGGCGAGACGATCGCAATCATGGGCGCAACCGGCTCTGGCAAAACAACGCTCATCAACCTGATTCCGCGCTTCTACGACGTAACGAAGGGACGCGTGCTCGTTGATGGCAAGGACGTGCGCGAGCTCGAGCTCGATGAGCTGCGCGGCAACATTGGTGTCGCTACCCAAGACGTCCTGCTCTTCTCTGACACGATCGACGGCAACATCGCCTACGGCGACCCGGACATGCCGGAAGAGGAAGTTGAAAGCTTCGCTAAGCTGGCAGCAGCCGATGACTTCATTCGCAAAATGCCGGAGAGCTACAACACGATCGTCGGCGAACGCGGCGTCGGCTTGTCCGGCGGTCAGAAGCAGCGGATCGCCCTCGCTCGCGCAATGGCGGTGCAGCCTCCGATCCTCATTCTCGACGACACGACTTCGGCCGTCGACAACGAGACGGAAGAGCACATTCAGAAGAGCCTGCGCGAGCTGGACTTCGATTGCACGAAGATCATCATCGCTCAGCGTGTATCTACGACGGCAGAAGCGGATCGTATCCTCATCTTGGATAACGGCCGCGTAATCGAGGAAGGCACGCATAGCGAGCTGGTGGCGAAACGCGGCTACTATTACGAAGTATTCAAGCTGCAGAACGAAGGCATCGGAAGGCAGGCGACTACGCATGGCTAGAAATAAATTCGACATCGACGAGAATCTGGAGTCCCCCTTCAATATCAAGCACTTCAGACGCGCTCTCGTCTACATCCGGAAGCAGCAGAAACCGATGCTCATCGCCTTCCTGCTGAGTACGCTCTCGGCAGGAATCGCGCTCTCGGCGCCGCTCATCATCCAGCACGTCGTTGACGTGACGATCCCGGAGAAGGATAAGTCCGGGCTGATCTTCTGGTCGATGATGACGCTGCTGACGATCATCGTCAGCGTTATTCTCGCAACGATCCGTTCGCGGATCATGACGCGAGTCGGACAAGATATTATTTTCGATATAAGGACCGACTTGTTCAAACACTTGCAGAAGCTGCCGTTCCAATACTATGACGATCGCCCGCAGGGCAAAATCCTGATCCGCGTCGTCAACTACGTCAACTCGGTATCCGACGTCCTATCGAACGGTATCATCAACTTCATTCTCGAGATCTTGAACTTGATTTTCATCGCGGCATTCATGTTCGCGGTGGATGCGAAGCTGTCGCTCGTCATTCTTGGCGGTCTGCCGATCTTCGCGGTCGTTATTCTGCTCATCAAGAACAAGCAGCGCCGCGCTTGGCAGGCGGTATCGAATAAGAGCTCGAACATGAATGCTTATATGCAGGAGAGCATCAGCGGCATTCGCGTTACGCAAATTTTCACGCGGGAGAAGCGCAACGAAGGCACGTTCACGCGTCTGTCCACGAACTATCGCAATGTGTGGATGCGGGCGATGTACTTCAACTTCCTGATCCCGTTCTCGGTCGATAACCTGGCAACGATCGTGACAACGGCCATCTATTTCGTCGGCTTGCTTACGCTTGGACCGGAAGAGGTCACCTTCGGCGTCATTCTCGCGATGAGCAGCTACGCGGCGCGCTTCTGGCAGCCGATTCTCAACTTGTCCAACTTGTACAACAGCTTCATCAACGCCGTCTCGTACCTGGAACGGATCTTCGAGACGCTGGATGAGCCAGTAACAGTCAGCGATGTTCCGAATGCACGCGCACTGCCGCCGATCCAAGGCCGCATTACATTCGACAACATGACGTTCGCTTACGATCCGGGTCATAACATCTTGGAGAACCTGAGCTTTGATGTAAAAGCGGGCGAGAGCATCGCGCTCGTCGGCCCGACAGGCGCCGGCAAGACGACGGTCGTCAACCTGATCTCCCGCTTCTACAACGTGTCGGACGGCCGCATCCTTATCGATGGCCACGACATTGCAGAAGTGAAGCTGGAATCGCTGCGCAGCCAGATGGGCATCATGCTGCAGGACAGCTTTATTTTCTCCGGCACGATTATGGACAACATCCGTTACGGCCGACTCGATGCTACCGAAGAAGAAATAATCACCGCTGCGAAGACGGTGTGCGCCGATGAATTCATTCGTGAGTTCGAGAAAGGCTATCTGACAGAGGTTAACGAGCGCGGCTCCAAGCTGTCCCAAGGTCAGCGCCAGCTCATCTCATTCGCCCGCACGCTGCTCGCAAACCCTCGCATCCTCATTCTCGACGAGGCGACTTCGTCGATCGATGCACGGACCGAGCGCCTGCTGCAGAAAGGTCTGAACGAGCTGCTCAAGGGTCGTACTTCGTTCATCATCGCCCACCGTCTCTCGACGGTTAAGAACTGCGACCGCATCATGTATGTCGCGGACAAGGGCATTGCCGAGTCCGGCTCGCACGATGAGCTGATCGCGATGCGCGGCCGCTACTACAAGCTGTACACGGCGCAGAAGATGGAAGCTTAAGATGGATTAAGGTAGAATGAACACAAAAGGCCCCCGATCTCGGCTGAGATTGGGGGCTTTTTACCGTTTTATATTCCATTAGCAACTTTGTGTATCGTTCTTAGGTGCACACTCTCCATGTGAATCTGAACTAACGAATGCCCTAGTGACCATAAAATGTTCCTGTAACTGTATGTAAAACATAATGAAGGGTACAGATTGCATTAAACAGTTTAATGCAATCCGCCTCAGAGACTACTCTCCTTGTTTCTCCGTGCATTAGCCAATTGCGTTCCAGATAATTAGGCTCAACCTTTTTTTCAAAAGTATACTTACCGTTAAAATAACGTTGAATAAATCCGTCTAATGAAGGCAATAAAAGGGATGTTTCAATGTATCTACTTAACGGTTCTATGCTTTTATTAATGTAATAATCTTCCACCGTAGATTTGACAGCTTTATCAAAATAGTCGGTTATTTTTATTCTTCGTTTCCAGCTATCGATTGGGCTCTTTCTAATACTTTGATCTATTATAGCAGATAGTAGCATAGCACACGATGTATAAAACCCTTGCTCAAATAGCATTTCAGCTTCCTGAAACCAATCACTTCTATCTACTTCAAACCGAGAATAGCCATTTATATTTTTCAACAAATAGTAATTATCTTGTTTGAAAAAATCAAGAATTGAATCTGATGATCCATGAAATGCGATCCAGAACCAAGTATCATACCAGGTTTCATTCTTATTAGGTTCCCAAAAGGGTGAGATAACCCACCCCGATTCCCCAATAAGCTTACATTTTATTCGAATCTCATCTGTCTTCTTATTACTGAGGTTAGGATTAATTCCTGAGGCTTTTAATAAATCCTTTTGTACTTTAATATAGTTCTTATCAGTAACCCTATTATATTTACTCTCAATATAGACCCTGAATGAATGTAATGATGGCCCTCTATCTTCTAGATAGTTTGTTTCCATGTGCATGTTCCCCTCTCTTTTTCCTATATTTATCACCAATCGGCGTCCAATCAAGTCAGTTGATATTTATCATTTTTGCAAATATTATCTTCGTTGAACAGGGCGGAAGTATTACGAAGCTAATGTAGCGGATTCCATGTATCATGGTAAGGCACGGCGCAGAAGATGGAAGCTTAAGATTGGTTTTGGTAGAATATAAACAAGAGGCCCCCGATCTCGGCTGAGATTGGGGGCTTTTGTAACGACATTATATAGAGGTGATTATCGATGAGCTTCATGCTGGAACGGATTACGGATAAGGTCGAGTTGTTTGAGGCCTATGATATGAAGACGCTGGAGAAGAAGATCGAGGAGCAGATCGATAAGAATAAGGCGCTCATGCTGCAGGTTCATGCGATCACGCACAACGTCGTGTTTGATCCGAACCATAAAAAGATGCATTATAGCGCGGTTGTGCATTTTAAGGCGTAGGTCCGTATATACTCGAGCAATGCAGCAAGAGGTTGTCTCATAATCGGCTCTGGAGCGCATGCGTGCATGTATTCACCAAATGTCGATGATACAAACCTGCGAGAATGCAGGAATCACGGGGCACTTGTGCATCCACGGGAACAAACCTGTCAAAGTGCAGGTATTTCGACCGAAGTTAATCGATAACGCCTAATCAGACCTCGAAACCTGCACATTTGCACGTATTGGGAGCTTCGACCCCATTCCAACGCAATAAAACTGTATATTCGCAGGAATCATCAATGGTTAAATGTGTTGTTCTGCATCTTAAGTTAAGGGTGTTGTTCCGCAGTCTATCTCTAATCGAGAAAAAGGCCATCAAGTTCCACATGACAGTGGAACTTGATGGCCTTTCGTGTACAAAGTGTTAGGTCCCATGCAGCGCAAACGTCTGTCTTCGAGACCTCGTATACGGGCAGCCCGCGATTACAGGTCTATTACTCCGCGAATTTGATCTTGCTCAGCTCAATCAAGTCGTCCGCTGCAAGGAAGGTGTTGCCGCCTTCAAGGGCTGCAGCTGCGCGAAGCTCGCGCGTCTCGCCATCCGCCGTCGTTACCTCCGTGCCGCGCAGCTTCAGGCTGTACAGCACATCCTCGCCGTTCACAACCTCGATGTTGCGCGTTTCGCCATTCCACTTGATCTCGTAGCCAAGCGATTCTGCCAGCTTGCGCAGCGGCAGCATGAGCTGACCGTCCTTCACGAACGGCGCTTCGCCTGCAGACAGTTCTACCTTCTCGCCATTCACGGAGATGCCATCGAGATTCGCAGATACATAGCCTTTGTAGCCGTAAGGGAATACCATGACCTTGCTAGCGGCGTTCGACGCCTTCTCGCCATCGATTGCCGCCGTCTCCCAGACCAGCACCTTCTGACCTGGAATCAGCATATCGGCTGTAATGATGTTTTTCGTCAGATAAGGGGTCAATGTCGTGTCCGCCGTTACCGTAAACTCCTCGTCGCGATTCGTTTCCACTACAACGGTGCCGTCCTCGCCTTTCGTTACGCGCTCGATCTCCGCAAATGTCGGTACAGCGAAGTCGGCCGGGATACCTGCGAGGATCAGCTCCGCATGGGACATTGGCGGCAAGCTCATCGTCATCGCCGGACCTACGTAAGCATACAGAATCTCATTCTCGCGAATGTCTTCCAGCTTCATCGGCATGCCCGTTACGGCATTCAGAATTCGCGTATCTTCGCTGATGTTCACAATGATCTTCGGAATATCGCCATTCTCTTTATCATGGCCGAGCATGATTCTGTTCTCTTCAATCTTGGTCGCCTCGCCATAGACTTGGACGGATGGCAGTCGATGCGTCTGTCCGATCTCATAGACCGGCGCGCTGATTGGCACCGCTTCGACCGGCGCACTGATTGGTACTGCTGTGATTGGCGCGCTAATCGGCATGATCTCCACTTGCTGCGCAGCTGCAATGGAAGCTCCACCCGTCAGGCAGGATACCGTTGTAAGGACTACAAAAGCTTTCTTCATCTTCTTGTTCATTGTCATTCATCCTCTCAATTATCATTTGGTTTGAAATAGATACGAATAAGTTGTAAGCCAATCGTCAGACAGCTTGTATCGGTTATCCCCTATAGCGATAAGACACATCTCAGGAGTCAGCGGCATATCGATGGCTGTGCCATCCCTCAATGCCACACGAAGCGTATACGCTTCGCCCGAGGCCTCCGCCTTCGCCAGCTGCTCGTATTGCTCATTCGTCAGCTTGCCTGACGGTTCGAAAGAGGCGATATGCTTGATCCATTCGCGAACTTCCTTCTCGATGCTCCACGCATGCAGCAGCTGACTGCCGGTACCATCCAACAGCTCCACCCGCTCAGCCAGCTTGTCCAAGTGAGCAACCGCCGCATAATCATCAGCCGCGATAACGCTGTCGTCTGTATGGCCGACTAATTGAACGATATAGTAGCGATCATCCCGTTCGACAGCCAATCGGAAAGCAGGGTCATAGCCTGGCAGCTCGTAAAGCGTACCCCCTGTCAGGTATGTCGTGCCGAAGTCCCGGCTCGCATATCCATTCGTTCCACCGATCAGCATATCCGCAGCAATGTCATATTCCAGCTTCCCGAGCGGCTCGCTCTCCCCGAGCTTCAACTCCGACAGGTCATACGGTTCGCCTTTGTTCAAGAACTCGTACCGACTGCCGTTATAATTCAGAAACTTTCGGATCTCGCCAGCCTGAGGCAGGCTAAACCCTCGGGGAGTGATAGACACTGCCATCGGACTAATAGCAACCGCAGGTTTAAGCACGACAATGGCAGGCTCCTCTTTCCCGTTCATCATGAATGGCAGGCCGATTGCGAGGAGCAGCATACCCAACATAGCAGGCATCGCAATGCGATAACTCCATCTCCATTGCCGCTTCGGCTTCGACTTGGCTTCGGAAGGATTCAATATCCGCTGCAGCATTCTCTCCGTCTGCGTCTTCGTAGGACCTATACGGGCCAGGCGTTCGAGCAGTTCCTCTTCAGTCATCGCTATCACCGCCTATCCTCAGCTTCAAGAGCTTTCTGCCCGTATGCAGCTGCGTGCGGACCGTCGCCTCATTCACGGCAAGCAGCTCCGCGATCTCCTTCGTCTTGTACCCTTCGTAATAAAACAAATATATCGGAAGCCGGTATTTGGCAGGCAGGGCCAGTACCTCGCCAAGTGTATCGTCTTGCTTATGCTGCTCGGTAAGCAGCTTCTGATCGGTCTCCTCAAGCGATGTCCTCATTCGTCTCCACCAGTGCTTCAGTACATTGCGGCAGTGGTTGCGGGCAGTAACGATAAGCCAGGCCTTCTCATGTTCATGATCGCGAAAAGCGATATCCGACTGCATCAGCTTCAGGAAGACGGTCTGCGTCACTTCTTCCGCGTCGACCACGTTCCTCAGCAGCATGAAGCTGACTTTATAGACGGTGTGGACATGACGCTGATAGATTTGAGTGATGTCCTTGCTCGTACGCCGCAAGGGCTCCTCCATGGTGAATGACCCCCTTCTCTAGTAACACAAACGAGATGCGCGAAATGTTTGGTGCAGCCTAGAAAAAAATGATATGAACATTTGGTGGCAAAAGAAGAGGCCCCCGATCTCGGATGAGATTGGGGGCCTCTATAACTAGGCGTGCATACGGAACAATGAAAGATAAGTTCGAAAATGCTATAAGTTATGATAGTGATAGGTACGCCTTTATTTTCAATCCATGCCGACTTCGAGCAAAATCTGGCTGGACTCCGCCGCCGGCAGCTCCTGCACCTGACGCAGCTTGCGCTCGATCGCCCTTGTCCGTGTCGTCGCTTGATCGATCGTGTTGCTTGCTTCCTGAAGCTTCTTCTGCGTCTTATCGAGCACGTCCCCGAACTTGCCGAACTCGGTCTTGACCGCGCCGAGCAGCTGCCATACTTCGCTCGACCGCTTCTGAATGGCGAGCGTCTGGAAGCCAAGCTGCAAGCTGTTCAGTACGGCGGACAACGTCGTCGGACCTGCGATTACAACGCGATACTCCCGCTGAATCGATTCCCACAGCCCTGGCTTGCGCAGCACCTCTGCGAACAACCCTTCGAGCGGAAGGAACATGATCGCGAAGTCGGTCGTATTCGGCGGATCGATATATTTCTCCTTGATCGTTCGCGCCTCGTTCTTGATGCGCGCATCCAGCTGTTTGCTATACTCCGCCGCCGCTTGGCTGTCGTCCTCTTCGATGGCATCGAGCAGACGCTGATAATCCTCGATCGGGAACTTGGAGTCGATCGGCAGATGAATGTATTGATCTCTGCTGTTCTTATCCGGGATCTTCACCGCAAACTCGACACGGTCTGCGCTGCCCTTCTTCGTCGCAACGTTCTTGTCATACTGCTCCACCGTCAATGTCTGCTCCAGCAGGTTCTCAAGCTGAAGCTCCCCGAGCGTTCCGCGCGTCTTCACGTTCGTCAGCACCTTGCGCAGGTCGCCGACGCCATTGGCCAGCGTCTTCATCTCGCCAAGTCCTTTATGTACCAGCTCCAGCCGCTCGCTCACCAGCTTGAACGAATCGCCAAGCCGCTGCTCCAGCGTCGCATGCAGCTTCTCATCGACGGTTGCGCGCATTTGCTCCAGCTTCTTGTTGTTGTCCTCTTGCAGAAGTACAAGCTTCTCCTCGACTGTGCTTCGGATCTTCTCCAGCTTCGTCTCGTTCATGATCGTCAGCTCAGCCAGCTGCTTCGAGAAGCTGTCGAGCAAGTGCTTCTGCTGCGCGGATATCTCGCTGATCGTTCCGACGATCATCTGATTCATCTTCTGCATCGATCCGGTCAGCTCTTCGCGATTCTGCCTTGCGGCTGTGCCTGCCTCCTGCCGATTCAGCGCCGACTGATCCATCTGGAACTTGTTAATGTCCTCTCGGGTCCGATCAAGCTCCAATCTCAGCTGCTTATGAACCACATCCGAGCCACCCGCGGTACGCAGCTTCAACCACAGCAGCATGACTGCAAGCAAAGTGACGAGATTCAGAACGATTAACACCATTTCCACCATTACATCCCCTGCTTCCGCGGTCATTTTGGTCACATGAAGAGATCCGTTTCCAAGCTTAGAATCGCGCTTCGAGCATCTGCTTGGCATCATGTTCAGCTATACTATACTCGCAATCTTCAGGGTTGTCATCGCTGTCTGAACAGACTCTCATGTAATGGGGAAAATGGTGCGGATCATTCCCTGCATGGACCGAACACCGTCGCGCCAGCCATGCAGCTACTTACTCCGAACGACGCGAAAGCCTTGGTCGGGTCCGAAGCCATTCGCTTCGAACTTGCCTCGGTAAGAAACCTCTGTGCTCACGACGTCGCCGAGCCAGCCGCCGCCTTTTACAATTTGAAGCGATCCGCTGCTGTTGTCGAGGCCATCTCCATACCAGCCCCAGACCCATTCTCTGACGTTGCCCGACATATCGTACAGCCCCAGCTCATTAGGCTTCTTGCCGCCGATCGGCTTGGTCGTATTGCGGTTGGATTCAATATTCGGCCAGGCCCAATCACCGGATAGATACTTCGTCCCCGCGTTCCGCCAGTTCCACGAGACTTCGTCCGGCTCATTGCCCCCGCTATAGGTGTAACTGTTGCTCAGTTGACCGCCGCTTGCAGCATATTCCCACTCTGCTTCTGTCGGCAATCGGTAGCCGTTAGCACCTTCATTGATCGTAACGGTCCATTTGACCGTATCATGTTCGCTCTTATTGTTCGGGTCTTTGTTATCCTTATCGATTGTATAATACGGCTTCAAGCCCTCTGCGACGCTTCTCTTATTGCAGTACGTAATGGCGTCATACCAGCTCACCATCTCGACAGGCAGGTTGCTGCCTTTGAATTGCGAGGGATTGCCGCCCATGATCTCGATCCATTCTCGCTGGGTCACTTCATATTGGCCGATATAGTAATCGGGCAGATTGATCGAATGTCCAAAGAAATTGGACTTCGTGTCTATAAACGTCCCACCTTTGACGAGTATAAGCTCACCTGTCTGCGGTTGATTGTTATCCGACTGCTTCGTGGATTCATTCGTTGACGCGGCTTGCGAGCAAGCGCTCATCGTCATTACCATGATGACTAAGATAATCGATCCCCTTCTCATCGCGCTATCTCCCATGGGCTTGTCTCCTATTGTATGAGGCATTAGAAATGCATAAGACCGCCGGCTGTTAGGCCGGCAGTCCTTAGCGATATCTTATTGGTTAATGGATTACCAGACCGTTACGTTCGAGCTGCCGCTGCTTTGGTAGCCTTCCGTTGCGAGTACTTGATAGGACCAGCTGCTGCCCAAATTCATGCCTTTGCTCTTCCATGCGTTAACATGATTGCTGAACGTGATCGCAACGTTGCTGCCTGTTGGGCGCTTCGACTGACGAACGCTCCAGAATTGCGTGAACGTTGCCGTACCGTCGATGGATGGTGCATTCGTACGCGTAGTCGTGTAGATATCATACGTGCCGCCATCGCTCGATACCGTCCCTTTGTACGTTCCCGTAGGACGATAAGTGCCCCAGCTATCCACGACATAATATTCGATGAGCGAATTGCGCGTCCAGCCATAGAGCGTCAGATAGCCGTTACCGGATGGAGCCCATACGCCGGCATTGTAGTTGATGACGCGGGAAGCAGAACCCGTGTTCCAACCCTTGCCGACGACGAAGTTGCCTGTATTGCTCCAGTTGACGCTATAATTGCCGCCCGAACCGTTCGTTGCATTGACCGTGCCGCCGCCGTCCGTCCAATTCTGCCAATAGTCCGTCGCCGCACTCGAAGTTGCCGCGAACATACCCAAGCTCATTGTAGCTGCCAATGCCGTAACAATCACTTTCTTCGACCATTTGATCATCATTATTGCCTCCTAAAATTTAATTTGGTTGGTTAAGCTGTCACTTGCCTGGTCGGCCGATTCTGGCTGCAGATGTTGCAGAGCATTTATCTTTCCGTGACAGTTCAAGTTATAGGCTTGTCCCCCCTTAGAACAGAACTCAGAAGAGGATTCCTCTGACGAATCATCTTCTCTCATACGCTCCACAGTGACCATGTCATCCACATCAAGCGCAACTAGATATTACCAAGTAAGCGCATACAAAATCACCTAATCAAATTATTGATTTGACCTTACTTTTTTCACATGATGTGTCAGAAGGATAAGAAGGCTGCTTTTTCTCTCAAAATGAAAAAAAAGCGTCCGCAACACCCGAGCCATTGCTCGTGGATGTTCGAACGCTTCTTATCCTTGCAGCTCCTATTACTTCGCTTCATATTCCTTCGTCGCTGTGTCCAGCATCGCTTGCCAGCTCGAGAACTTCGTCTCTCTGGCTACGTGACGATCGAATAACTCGTCTTGGATGTTCTTAATTTCCTCGCGCGTATTCCCTTGGAAATTCCCTTTCTCCATAAACGCCGCAAAGCTGTCCACATTCGTATACTTCGTCATGAACGATTCGTGGAACAGCTTCTCGAAAGGCACAAGCTTCGGATCCTCTTGCACCGTCTTCTGACCTTTCAACTCCAGCAGCAAATCATCAAATGACATCGGTTTATGCTTACCCAGACGATCACCCCTCAATATTGTATATGAAGTTACTTACTTCTGTGCCTCTGGCTTGGAACTTGCTGCAGCGGGTGCTCCGTTGCTCTTGCCCTTCGTGCCTTTGCTCTTATACGGCTTAGGCGCATTCTTCGCTCGATTCGCACTCGCCTGCCAGCGGTTCCAGCCCTTCTTATCCGTTCCCCTACCTGTACCCTTGCCCTTAGCCATCTTTCCACAATCACTCCGTTATTAAGCTGCTGCTACACATATGCAACTGCATGATGCAGACACCTGTTATACTATCGGGTTACCCTAACTCCAATGTTATCATACATGGTGTAAATTCCATCTATATCTTACTGGTATCTATTCCGTGCCCTCTCTGTCGTTTATACTGGCCGTCGTTCAGGAAGCGCGCGTTATCGTCCAATAGGTTCAACTAACGCACGGTCATGATGATCATATCATGGATACGATCATGGTGGCAAAGACGCGTTGATGCGATGCGACGCAAGCGATTCATGCATTGTCCGTACGAGCCGAGGACCTGCCAAGGTGTACATAGCAAAGACTGCCCCCGTGATCGTAGAGCAGTCTCTGCTAATCCTGTTCGATTCCAAATCCATTGGGATTCGTTAATACTTGCCTTTACCAGTAAACGTCCCGTCATCGAAGTTCATGACGTTGGTGCTTTCGACATTGCCGTTCGCATCGGTGCTGTAATATTCGACCGTATGCGTCGTTGCGGCATAGATGTCGAAGGGACCCTCATAGGTGATCCAGCTGCCGCCATTAATCCGGTAATGCGTCGACGCGATCGTACTGTTCGTACTGGCAGCCTTCAACGACACCTGGAAGCCCTCGACATAACGATAGCCTTGCTCCGTTGTTGCGTAGAGAGGGTCGAAGTGGTAGAGCGTCGTAACGGACGAGACGACAGGGTCATCCGGCGGCGGATTGTCTGTAGAATCCGCACTTGTGTATTTGTACAGTACGGATTCGGCATGCAGCGAGATCGACTCCGTCATGTCTCCCTGATCTACATCGACAGAATAGCCGGTTATGACCAAATTGGTGAAATGAATGATCATGTACGGTTTCAACTGCTCCTGACCCGGGCTAACCAGATACAAATAACCATTCGGAATAACGGTACCCTTCGCCGCTGCTTTCAGAAGCGCTGGGGATGCTGCTGCGTCTACCGGCTTCGTAATATGGATATCCGAATAGACTTGCTTGGATGGGGCAAGCGCGCCTTTGAGAACACTCACAGGGCTTATAGATCCTAACGAATAGGACGATATAAGGCTGGCGCCTTTGTACGGGTCGACCGTGTAGCTGCCTTTGATTCCATCCAATTGAAGAAACTGAAATGCCGTTCCGCTCGAGGCGGCTTGCGCGCTGACAGGCTGTATGAGTAACAATAGAGCAGCTGTCAGCAGGGCGGCCAGCAAGCTCCGGTAACCAAATCTCGACAAACCGATCTACTCCCTTCAGCTCTCTGTTATCAGCAGCTGCCGCTTCCAGAATTCCCCCTCCGAGGTGAATTCCCATATCGGCCCGTCGGCCATTGTGGCACGGACATCCAGCACAGTTAGACTTGGTGCCGTCCATGCCAGCTTACAAGCGGGAGCAGCAGACGGCTTCGTGACATCGTTATTCATCGTCTCTTCTCCTCCGATGCTTATTTGACTTGGTTCTTCACGCGATCGATCGTGACCGTCTGATTCGTTTCACGTCCATCCGCTCCGATCAGCGTGTAGGTGAACGACATCTCGAGTGCTGACAACGTTATCGTTTCCTCCATGGGATCCCCGTCATCTTCAACGTATTGCTCCTGGGATGTCACGTAAATGTTCGATAGCTGGATCGTGAGGTACGGCTTATCCTGACCGTTCTTGAAGAAGTAAAGCGTGCCGCTCTTGATGGCTTTTCCGGCAGCCGCCGTCTGAAGGAGAGAGATTGATGCGGTGTCCAAATATTTGGTTAGTTGAATATCGGAATATTCCGGTTTCGCTGTGTTTGCGCCGCTGCCCTTGCTTACATTAAAAGGGACGGTCAGGCCGAATGAATAGCTGTTGATCTCGATTGCATCTTGATACAGTTTGTTAGCATCCTTCGATTCTCCCTTGATCCCGTCCAGCTTCAACAGAATCGAATGATGATTGACTGTCCCGGCAGCGGATGCGGCCATCGGCCATGCACATACAAGCGAAACAATGGAAAGCATAATGAGAACTACCTTGATCCTGCTGCGATTAAACACACGAATCAGCTCCTTGGCCAATGTTAAATGATACAATTTGTATCACAATAAATCTATCATGTTTTGTTTGAATCCGCTAGTACCTTAGTGCCTCAACATAATGATTTGTCAGGAATAACAAATAAGACGCGCAGGAGATCCTGGCGTCTTGTTGTTGTTATTTCAGCTTAGACAGGACCTATACGCCCGTCCGCTTCTTCTGATTGTTCGGCTTCTTCTTGATCTGGCTCGTCATCTTCTGAACGCCGGTGCTCTGGTGGGATTGTTGTCGGTTGTTCTGGGACTGGGCCTGCTTCTTCTCCTGCAGCTTGCGTTTCATCGCTTCCGCCAGGCTGATTTTCTTCGGCTCCGTCGATTGCTCGCCATTTGATTTATTGTTGTCTTCCATTGTCTACGTTCTCCTCGCTGCTTCGTATATTGATGGATGTTCGCCAGAGCTTATTATACATCAATTTTGTTGTCTCTACTTCTGTTTACTTCGGTTTCCATACGGCCCCGCCCGCGTTAACGGCGGTGTCGTGTTGACGAACCGATCAGATGCGAGACATGCGAGACGTCTTAGGACCTGTCATACGCATTAACCAAACGAAACGAGGCTGTCCCGAGTGGGACAACCTCGTATTTATGAGCACGGAGGAGCCAGTCCTGCCCAATGGCTGGATTCGTCCCGTTGCAGTTCGTGCAACGGGAATCCCTTCAAACCAGTCCTACAGCTCTATTCTCTTAACACCGTACATGCTTACGTTTGAACCCCAGCCGGTTTTTATCGACGGCTTTCTGAATATTAGAGGCCGTGCTCAGGAAGCTGCTTTTTCCATTATTGACGACCTCGACTGGACCAATCGCTTCGACGGTCTGAACGGCCATCTCATGAAGCGGCACATAGGATACAGCCACTGTATATAGGAAGTTCGCCATCGAATACTTCGCGCGCATCGGCGCGTCGTGAATCGTATCGCGTACCAAGCCAATCATATCGGCGATTTTACTCTCGGAAAACTCGGTATCCTTACGGTTGCCGAGCAGCCAGCAGTAGCAGCTCCAGCCTGCAGACTTTCTCAGTTCTTCGCCGCTAGCGATCCACTTGTCCGCGACCTGCTGCGCGATATCGGCTTCCGATAACGTGACGGACACGACGAAGTCGGACAACATGTAGAAGTACGCGCCATCCATCCAACGCTCGTAATCCGCCTCTGTCATCCCATTCGGATCGGCAATGATGCCAGCGAAGTACATCGCATCATAATTGCCTGTCGCGTACAGCTCGTCCGCCAACGCTTGGTTGATTTTGATTTTCCGGAAGAGCGGCTTCATCTCGGTCGTTGCCACTCCGAAGAGCGGTTCGTGCGCACCGTTCGTGATGTACATCTTCTTCAAACGTTCTTTGCCGAGTGCTTCGAGCTCTTGCATAACCGTTTCTAGATTCATACTTTATGCTCCTTTACTCTTTAAATTCAATGCGTCTTCTATATGGCATCATTACGTTTGATTCTAGCTTTTCGTTGCATGTTCAGCCCAGTCTCAGAGACATCCATGACTAAGCTTGTACTTATTCTCTGCTTTTCATAATCAGGTTTGTATTCCTCAAATTCAATTATTTTTATTTATTCGACACAAAAACAGTTATTTTCTTATCGTTTCTGCATATTACTAAACTATAAATAATAATTGAATGAAAGAGAGGTTCTCGTAACCATGGAAAAAGAACAAAGCATCCAACAACAATCCGAAGCTATAACCTCGCTTGAGGATGGACTAAACTTCATAGCCGCTATGATAGACCACTACTACTATTATCAAATAACCGATGAAGAAATAGATAATATTTGCGGCGGGTAGATAAATATAAAAAGATCGCTGACCTGCAAATCCAGGTTAGCGATCTTTGTGGTGCTCTAACTCCTTAATCGTAATGACTCTAATTCTTGAAGCACTTCCTCTGCATCACGGTCGGGATTTAAGATATTGATCATCTCAGCCGTAATAGGGGAATCATCGTAAATCTTCGCAACAACCTCCAATGAAGGTGATAATTCATAATAATCTCTTGCAAATTCCACAAAATCCTCTGGCGTTTGGAATATACCGTTCACTAAAAAATCGGAACCGTCGCTTGTGCCTTCCGGAATCTCAACTTTTCCCTTGTGCCAGTTTGTGTCACTGTTATCACGCCAAATACAAAACGTCACATCGTCTTTTTCGATTGCATCGTTTTCAAGTAAAGATAATAATTTCTGTGGAACGTCATCATAAATCCCTTGCCATACTTGATGTTCATCTTGCGCATATGGGCTTAATTCGGATTCATGATCGAAGCCTTTGATGATGGAGCCTTCAGGGGAAAACAAAATAATGAGATGATCACCTGCTCCATTATCTATTTTCGCCATGCAGAAACCTTCATCCCGATCTTGAACAAAGCTATGGTAACGAAACCGTTCATCTTGGCAAAGAATAATAGTTAACGATGCTTGGATTTTCATAAGCTTTTGTAAGATTATTGGATCTGGCAAACGTTCTAACACATTTACTTCCATCAACCTTCACCCTTTCATCTTTCCTTGCAGAACTGGTACACAATTCAAGACGGACCGCTGCAAATCCTCCCTGTCTGGCCAAGCGCAACAAAAAAGCCTAACCCTTGTTGATGAGGGTTAGGCTTCTGACTCCTATATCCTTAGGATTGAAGCAGCTGCTTCCGATCGGTCGTAAGAGGCGGCTGTTCGAGCCATTCATGCTCCACCATGATATCGAAGGTATCTTTGCCGTACGCCAGCACCTCAGCAATGATCTTCGCGAAGTGTGCGGCGAGATCGGCCCGCATCGATACAGACAGTGCATGCGAGATCAATAGAACATCAATAGAGTTCAGAATGTTCATCATCGACATGATAAACTTATCCGAGAATGGCGAGACCGTAGAATCCGTTACTTCCATGCTGACGGTTACCGTGCCGAGCAAATCCTCCTGCATAAGCAAATCGTTGAAAAGCTCGATTTGTTTTTCGCTAATTTTTTTGCCTTCTTTGATAAGATCCTTCATCTTCTTATCTTTCATCACTTGCGCGAACCCTAGCGTGATAATAACCGAGAAATAGTTGCGCTCGATATTGAAAAATATTTCGGATAACTCGATCGCATTGAGAGGCCGCTTCTTGCCGAACATCCCGTCTAAGAATGACTCCTTTTGAACGTACTCGATTTTACTTGGGTAGTTCATTTTGGGCGGACGGTCATAAATGCCTTTCTCCAGCATCATTCGAACCGCTTTACCGAACATCTCGGTAGACGTATGGATGCATTCCTTGAAGAAATCCAATACGTCGAGCCGAACGTTATTGGATGCCACAAAAGAGAAATTAATCATAGCCAACCGATTCATCATATAAATGAAGCTCAGCGTAAACGTATCATGAAAAAGTTGAGGAGCGGCCAGATTCACATCGCCTTCCGAGAAGCCAGCGGGGATCGGGAAATTCTCTGCAAGAAAGAATTGCTTGATTCGATCCATTCGGGATTGCGAAGCTTGCAGCGCCTCTTCAGCGAGCGGAATGATCTGTCCGTCTTGAAGATGATGTCGCAAGTAAGTCAGAAAACATACCGCCATGCTCTCCTGGAGATAGATGCCCCAAAGACCCCCGATTTCCGTACAGGTGAATTCGATATTGGTTGGTTTAACTTCAGGTTTTTGAAAAGTCATGTACTTCCTCCACTAAACTTTGCATTTTGACAAAACTTAGTGTCTTAATTTGCTTAGCCTTTTATTCACAATCGGTTCTCGGAAGCGCTTGTCTGTTTGTTCGTATCTTCGATCCATGTCATCATTTCATCGCTGCTCATCGGTTTACCGTAGAAGTACCCTTGCATGACATAACAGCCCAATTGTGTCAGGAATTCAATATGCTCTTCGTTCTCCACACCTTCGGCTATGACATCCAGATGAAGACGTTCTGCCATTAATATGATCGCATGAATAATTGCGCGTTTGCCTGGCGTATCCAGATCATTCGTAAATAAGCGATCCAACTTGAGTGCATCGATCGGCATCCGGTCCAAGAGCCCGATGGAAGAGTAGCCTGTTCCAAAATCGTCCATCGACACTCGCACGCCCAGTTCGCGAATCGTCTCGAGTTGACGAATAATATCGTTAACGTCATAGAAGACCATCGATTCCGTAATCTCAAGCTCAAGAAAGTGCGGCTCTAATTTCGCTGCTTCCAATACGTTCTGGATCCACTCCAATAGGATGTCGGGTTGGAACAGCCGAACAGACAAATTGACCGAAACCGGCTGGCCGATTCCCCGAGCATTCCAAGCTTTGCATTGGCGGCATGCTTGTTCCAATGTCCATCTGGTCATCGGTATAATAAGTCCCGTCTCTTCTGCGATCGGAATAAATTCTCCCGGCGAGACGACGCCTAACCTTGGATGCTGCCAGCGAAGCAGCGCCTCGAACCCGAACAATTGGTTCGTCTTCACATTCCACTTCGGCTGATACACGATAAAGAACTCGTTATGCTCAAGCGCTCTTTGCAAATCCTTCTCCAGCTCCATCTTGCGGATTTCTTGGACGCCCATTTCATCGGTGTATACGCAATACTGGTTCTTGCCGAGCCCTTTGGCTTTATACATGGCCGTATCCGCCGTCTTCAGCAGAAACAAGTGGTCGGATTCCTCGATCGAACCGATGCTGATCCCTATGCTTCCCGTAATATACAGCTCGTTCCCTTCGATTCGATAAACCTTCTTAATGCTCTGAAGGATTTGGTTCGCAAGCTGTTCCGCCCGTTCCTGGTCGCACCGCTCCACAATGAATAGAAACTCGTCGCCGCCAATCCGGTATGCCTGTTGATCGCCGTGGATAAACTGGCGCAGCCGCAAGCCCACTTCATGTACAAGCAGGTCGCCGATGTTGTGCCCCAGCGTGTCATTGATCGCTTTGAATCGGTCCAAGTCAAGAAACAAAACGCCGATTCTGCTGTCGCTGCCTAGATGCGTGTCGAAAAATCGGTTCATATCGTTGCGGTTGGGCAAGCCTGTTATCGAGTCCTCATAGGCCATCTTCGCCAATACATGCCGATCGAACAGCATAGCCCCCCACGATACCATTAAGATGACGAATATGGCGATCGTCACGCCGTACAGCAAGAAGAAGTCTACGGAAGCGGAAGCGGTATGATCCATCCCCATACCATTCTCGAAAGTGAACCGAGCTGCTTTCATCCCCGTATAATGCATCCCGCAAATCGCGAATCCCATAATAATAGAGGACAGCCATTTCAACCAACTCGAAGACGTCTGATTCCGAAAACGCAGGAATAACAATAATGCCGCATATGAAGCAACCAGTGCGATAACGGCCGACAAGCCCCACAGCGAATTGTCATACGTTAATCGGGCGTCCATCATCATAGCTTCCATGCCTATATAGTGCATCGCCACGATTCCGCTGCCCATAATAAAGCCGCCTATCGCGATTTTCAACCAATTGATGTTCTTCGGCATCGTGATATAGAACGCAATAAAAGAAGAAATGATGCTAGCCAACATGGATAAAATCGTCAGCAGCGCGTCATACTTCACGCCAGCGTGCAGATGAAACGCCAGCATGCCGACAAAATGCATCGACCAAACGCCGGTTCCCATTACGAACGCGCCGGATAACAGCCAGAAGAATCGCGTTTTACCTTTCGAATGCGAAATCTTCGCGGCGATGCTCAAAGCGGAAAAAGAGGCAAATATCGCAATCAATACCGAGAGCGCAACGATATAGTAGTTATAGCTTCCTTCCATGTTCATACCATCCATCCTTTGTTCAACAGCTAGCAGCTATTTGAATAGACTATTTCTCATTCTAGTGGCGCAGTAATTTCCCCTTATTATTACATACGAACACTACAATTTCTCGACAAATTTCATCAAATAAAGGTAAAAATAAAAGGCACGAGCCGGTACAGTACCGAACTCATGCCCTTAGGCTCCGCCTAACCTCTATCTCAACCCGGGAACAACGTCTCCGTATTGAGCGTGAACCCTTCGATTACCGTATCCTCGTCAACCTCGATCATGATGCAGCGTTTGCCCTGATAATTGACTTGTCTGATATACTTCAAGTCCTGCGGGCTGATCGAAATCGTAGCGACCTTCGTATCGATCTTGATCGATTTCGTCGTGTACTTCGGAATGACGCTGCTCGCCTTGAGCTCAAAGTTGCGGTCATCGACGACCGTCTCGAAAGCCCGCTCCACCTTCTCGCGCGTCACGTTCTCGATGCCGCTGCCCGTCAGCATGCGTTCCACATCGACAAAGTCCAGCTTCGCGGGTTCTTCGCCCTCGTTCTCCTCGATCACACGATTAATCTCCTGGTACACCGCAGCGATCGCTGAAGCATCCAGCTGCTCGCCGGCGACTTCCTTCACGATATCCTCGAAGATCGCTCGCTCTTCAACCGCCGTTATGGACTTCTCTGCCGTCAGCACCTGCTCAACGAAATGCAAATTCGGTTCATGCGCTCTCCCCGAGCAATACAGCACACGGTTCACGTCCGAATAGTTGTCCGTCACGCTTGGATAGAAGAAGCCCTGCTCCGGCGTGTTCAGCTTAATAATGGGATCGACGAACACACTATAGTTGTATACGCGCTCTACATAGTCGAACATGAGAAGCTTACGCTGATGGTCTGTGGAATTCACGCTGCACAGAATGAACGGATGCGAGAACATTTCGTCCTTCGAGCTCTCTTCGGACTCCTCGCTCCGTACCCGCGTAGGCCGCGCATATTGCCCACGTACGAAGGTTACGACCATATCCTTCTCGTATTTCGTATCCTTCAGCATTTTCTCGACGAGCAGGATCATCAGATCATGCCATTCGTCCGGATCGCCTGTGATCAGCGCCTGATGGAGAAGCTCCTTCGATGGCTCCTCCGCATTGTCTTGGAACTTCAGTTCGAACATTTTCTGATCCAATTCGCCGGTCAGCAGCTTCTTGAAGTTGCCCATGTACAGCTCCTGCTTCTCCCGATCCAACAGGGCGAACGGCTGGCGCTCGTAATGGTAAATCTCACTGCTGTCCTTCATGATGTACACGTTCAATATCTCGAATAACTTCAACATCTCATGGTCCAGCTTCAGCTGCTTGCGAATATGTGCTAATTCCTTCTTGTTCATAGTCGGTCGGACAACTCCCTGTATGTATGATGAATGGTGAAATGACTTCTAACTACAAAAGACATCTAATGAATGACGTCTGAAGTTTCATTGTACATGAATTCCACTTGAAAAAGAAAAAACCTTCTCGTAAAGGAAGAGGGAGAATATCGGAAGTTTCCTATCGTTTAAATGGAATAGAACCATACAACATACTGAGAAAAGAAAAAAGATGATGCCCATTGAGCCATCATCTCTTTTCACAAGTTTACTGTTCTTAATTATTCTGCTGCTTTCATCTCAGCGCGTTTAGCGTCGAGTTGTTTGTTGATGTCATCGACGTCTTTATCGGACAGCGGATAGAGCTGCATGACAATCATCGAGACGACGGCAAGGGCCGCAGGTATCCAGATCGCAGTCATATTAATGCCTGAAAGCGCGGCAGCTGTTTGCTGCTTCGCATCGCCATCGAATCCATAAGCGGCGAGGAACCACAACGGAACGGCACCGCCGATCGTGAAGCCAACCTTGAAGAACAGACCCATAATCGCGTTGATAATCGCAGCGTTACGTTTTCCGGACTTCAGTTCGCCATAGGAAACGACTTCAGGCACAAGCGCCCACATGAAACCGGTCGCCGAAGTCAATCCCCATTGCTTGATGAACGTTGAAACATAAGCCAACCACAGTTGATCGTGCATACCATCAAGACTCCATACCCAAGTCAAGATTTCACCGACGACAAACATGCCGAGGAAGAAATGGAAGAAGCCTTTTTTACCGAAGGTTTTCTTAAGTTTCGGCCAGAATACGGTAAAAGCGATTCCCGGTATAGAAGCGATCAACCCTACGGCACCCATCCAGTCCGAGTGATCGACGGTGTATTCGGTAAAGAAGCCATTAACCGTATTCATGAAGAACATAAACGTAAATGCCAACATGAAGAAAATGCCCAAGATGACCAATGGCTTATTATTTTTAAATTCAACGAAGAAGTCATTGACTTTAACATGCGACGATTGTTCGGCGTTGGCGACAACACGCTCTTTGGTGAGCTTGTAGCACAGGAACAGCGCAATAGCGCCAACTACCATATATACGGCGTAAACGCCAAACCAGGAATTACCTGCGGAAGGGTCCGTGTAAGTCCCCATATTTAGTTTTAATCCAAACAAACCCGTATCTTTGAGTTCCCGGTCCTTCGGCGCAACCAGCTGAACAAACATCGGAAACATCGTATAGACGAGAAGATTGGCAACGTTCGCAAGCATCATGCGAGTCGTCGTGATTTGATCAACGCTATCAGGATCACGGGTCAATGAAGCGTTCAGTGATCCGTAAGGAATATTAACGACGGAATAAACCAAATCAAGCAATAAATAAGTGATGAAAATAAAAGTCACAGAGCCTTGGAGGGCAGGAATAGGCGCAAACAGCAGTGCAGCCAAGATAACCATCGGAATACCCGCGCGCAGCAGCCAAGGACGATATTTGCCTGCTCTAGATGAGCGCTTATCGACAAAAGTCCCGACCATCGGATCCCAGATCACATTAACGATGCGGACAAAGAGGAAGATGAACCCCGCGATTGCCGTGCCAATTGCATTCACAGTCGTCAAATAGAGGGCAAGAAAGCCGCCGACTGTGCCGAAAACAAGATTCTGAGCAAAGTCACCAAAACCGTAGCCAAGACGTTCGCTAAGTTTGAGCTTATGATACTCATTTTGCTTAACATGGTGTGTGTTTTCAATCATTATGCGTACTCCTTCTAAGATGTCTAAATTTTGCAGAAAACAAAATAAAGCCCTTACATTTTACAAATTCATTGTTCATATTCTGTGGCGACTAAATTTTTTTCTCCTCCAAAGCTTTTTTTTCAAAACCCATAAATTGCATTACTTTCTTTGTTGATTAAACAAACTAAGTTATGAATATAACATACTTGTTTTTAATACTCAACTACATAAAACAACCAAACAAGCTTACTGATATACCCATCTCGAGAAGAATCCCGTCACTAGTCTTCTCTTTTTTCAATCCCCCATACTTTACGAACTCCGTTATTTCCCTTGAGAAGCTGCCGTCACTTCACATAAAGAAGGCGCATCTCATTCGAGACGCGCCTTCTTATTTCCAGAGGATATCTCCTCTTTCCCAATTTACTGTTCCTCTACCCATCATGCTGCTTGCTTTCAAAGTCGTCGAGCAATGCACGCGCTTCGCTAGTCGACTTGGTATTCATTAAGTTATTTCTTAACTCGCTAGCTCCTTTAAATCCACGTACATATACTTTGAAGAAACGAGGAATCGGCTTGTACGGACGCGGTTCCAATGCCGAATAGTGATCGTGGAGATCCAGATGCAGCCGTAAGAGGCCAAGCAGCTCCTCGCTGCTATGATCCCTCGGCTCCTTCTCAAAGGCGTATGGATTATGAAAAATGCCGCGTCCGATCATAATGCCATCCACGCCGTATTGCTCTGCTAGTTTCAGGCCGACTTGACGGTCAGTGATATCTCCGTTAATGGTCAACAGCGTATCCGGCGCCACCTCATCACGAAGCTTCTTGATCTCCGGGATCAGTTCCCAATGCGCGTCTACTTTACTCATTTCCTCTCTTGTCCGCAGATGAATGGATAGATTAACAATATCTTGTTTCAAGATGTGCGTCAGCCAATCACGCCATTCGTCTACGGCAGTGAAACCGAGCCTTGTCTTGACACTTACGGGCAGTCCTCCGGCTTTGGCGGCTTGAATGATATCTGCTGCAACTCCGGGACGACAGATCAGGCCGCTGCCTTTGCCATTCTCCGCTACATTCGATACAGGACAGCCCATATTGATATCGATCCCTTTAAATCCTTGTTCCGCCATGCCGATGCTCATCTGACGGAAGTATTCCGGCTTATCTCCCCATATGTGTGCGACGATGGGCTGCTCATCCTCCGTAAAAGTCAAACGCCCGCGCACGCTTTTGTTCCCCTCCGGGTGACAGTAGCTCTCTGTGTTCGCAAACTCTGTAAAGAAAACATCCGGTCTTGCCGCTTCGCTCACGACATGGCGGAATACAACATCCGTCACATCTTCCATAGGCGCCAGTACAAAAAAAGGCCGCGGCAAATCACGCCAAAAATTATTCGTCATATCTTAAAACCTCTCTATGGATATCAATACAACTCATGATCCCTTAATGATAAAAGCAATCGTGTTCCTGGTTCTGCTTCTTCTACACTTATAGCATGTTTGAGCACCTTTTCACAAACGAATATAACTGGCGAAATCGATATTCTCCTCCGCCCGGAAATTCTAGAAGGAATTGACAGGACAATTCAAATCGATTATTTTAAGAATGAACTGTTCATTCTCAAACAGTGGAGCGAACGTTAATCAAGATAATGGAGGAGTGAGTGACTTAATGAACACGAAACGAGCCATTATTATCGGCGGAGGTGTCGCTGGACTGCTGGCAGCGAAGGTGCTGTCGGCAGTCTATGAAGAGGTTGTGATCGTGGACCGAGATGCCTTTCCACAGCAACCCGAGAACCGTCCCGGCACGCCTCAAGCCTTTCAGCCTCACCGTTTCACGCCTCGCAGCCGATTGATTCTAACCCGTTTATTCCCTGCCCTTATCGATGATCTAATTAGCAATGGAGCCCATCCCGCTCGAGGGAAAACCGTGCATCTTCTCAACCCCTACGGTTGTATGACCGCAGTCGAGCACAATCACGATGCTGCATTCAGCAGGGCGCTGTTCGAATGGGTCATACGAAGCTATATTAGGGGGATTGCCAATGTTCGCTTACTCGGCATGAACGAAGTAACCCACCTTCATACATCCGAAGATCGCACTCGGATCACCGGCGTCGCAATCAGGGAGCGTGCTTCGGGCGATCGTGAACGGCTCACGATGACGGCAGATCTGATCGTCGACACTAGCGGACGACTCTCCAAAACCGTTCAATGGCTCACCGAGCTCGGGTACGAGGTACCGCAGCCTGATCGATTAAAGATAGACCTGGGCTACAGCACTCGTCGATACCGCATCCCTGCCGAACGCAAGAATGAGCTGAATACGATTCGCATGGAGGGCGATCCCTTTGCTGCAACACATGCAGGAGCCTTCTCAGTCATTGAAAACGATATTGCAGAAATGGTACTCTGGAATTTAAATGGTCGGTACCCCTCGACAGAACCGGCATTATTCGAACAAGAAGTTCGCCAATTAGGGAACCCGTTATTGAACGACGCATTGATGGGACTGGAACCGATCGGGCAACCTCGCGGGTTCAGGGTAATGGAGCTGTCCAGGCAGCATTTTGAACAAATGCAGCATTGGCCGTCGGGACTGCTGGTCATGGGAGACGCGTTCTGTCAGCTTGATCCTGTCTACGGCCAAGGAATGACGCTCGCGGCGATTGAAGCCGAGATCCTTGAAGCGTGTATTCGGGAACAGTTGAACCAGCCTAACCCCCGCTTCGAGCTTGATGTCCTTCGGCGGATGCAGCATTCCATTGAGCCGGCCTGGTGGTTGAATGTCGTGTCAGACATGCGGTGGGAAGGCGTGGAATATGTCGGAGCGCAGCCGATTCAAGGCTTGACGTTCGCGCAGAATTACTTTGATCATCTTGTTCAATGGTCTACGGAAAACGCCAATTACGATGTACTCGGATTATATTGGCTCATCCACTCCCTGTTCTTATCCCCGCAGCAATTGTTGAATGCGGATATGGTCGCAGCCTTGGCGGCTGCAGGCGGCTCCGGCGGTGCAAAGCGATGGCTGGACCGCTGGATGGAGGAGTCGGATCAGCCGCTGGTTGAGCGATTGTCCCACACGATCCCTTCATTCCAGGGAGCCTCCTTCGCTGCCTTGGATCAACTTATGACTTCAACATAATTCGTTCTCGCAAGTTTCTAAAGCTGAAAGGAGTGCCTGACTGTTGTCGCCCTTGTCCGAAGAACAATTGATTAAACGGAGAGAAGCTCAGAGGCAGCGAATCGTAGAAGCAGCCCTGAAAGTATTTGCCGTACGCGGCTTGCATGGAGCCAAGATGAGCATGATCGCCGACGAAGCTGAACTAAGCGCTGGCCAGCTCTACCGCTTTTTCGAATCGAAGGAAGAACTGTTCATGACTCTTATTCGGCAGGTTGCCGAGGAGACTACCCAGGCAATGGAGAGGATCTACGATCTTCCCGGTTCTCCTTTTGACAAGCTTCGCGCCTTTACCGCAAGCACGTTGAAGGAGGAAAGCGCGCAGTATCCATTCAAGCTGATTCAGCACATCAATACTGCCGATGATGCGCCGGATGAAGCGGTGCAGCTGATCCAACAATTTTCTGCGAAGCGCTATATTGAGCAGCTGCTTCCTCTGTTCGAGGAGGGGCAGCGGATTGGGGATTTCGCGCAAGGCGACACCCGCCAGCTCATATCGTCCTTCCTTACCTTGTTATCCGCATTAATTACGTTCAACATGCCCATGGATGACGGTCATCAAATGCCGGATGCGGACATTCTCATGCGCATTGTTGCGGGTCCGCGCATCCAGGGTCGCTAAGGTCATTTAGCGTTGAACAGCTGGAAAGGGATGATCGGAATTGCGTACGATTCTGGCATGCACGGACTTAACGAAGCGTTATGGCAAACACGATGCCGTCCGAAATCTTGAGATGAAGCTGAACGATAACACTATTTATGGACTCCTCGGCCGGAACGGTGCGGGGAAGACCACTTTACTCAACATGATAACCGGCAGCCTATTCCCCAGTTACGGTCAGATTGAAGTCGCCGGCTCTCGGCTTAAGAGAGGTGATACGCCGAAGGATGTTTGTTATATCCGAGAGAAGAACCTGTTCTTCGGCAGCGCCAAGGTCATCGAGATCCTGCAGTTTGCATCTGTATTCCACAGGAACTGGGATTGGCGCTTCGCCCATGAGCTGCTTAGAATGTTCAACCTGAATCCGAATAAAAAAATCCGCCAGCTCTCCAGAGGAATGGAATCCTTGGTCGGGAATATCATCGGCCTGGCGAGCCGTGCGAAGCTCACGATTTATGATGAACCCGTGCTTGGTCTAGATGTACTGATGCGGGAAAGGTTTTACCGGATTCTGGTTGAGGATTATGCGGCGCATCCTCGTACGATTGTGTGCTCGACTCATCTGATTGACGAAATAGCGACGGTCATTGAACAGGTCTATATCATGGACGCCGGTTCCATTCTGATGCACGATGAGGTAGACAACATCCGAAACCAGTCTCATCTGTTGAGCGGCGATCATGAATCGGTTAAGAGCTTCTCTTATGGCAGGAAAGTGATCTATCGAGAGGCTTACGGCAACAACGATCTGGCCGCAGTATATGGAACGCTCGGAGATACGGATCGCCAGCTGGCGCATCATCTCGGCATTACCATCGAAAGCCTGCCGCTCCAGAAATTTTTCTCCTATTTGATCGAAGGGGGGCAGCGGAATGAATAAAACGACTGTACTGTTGAGGGCATCCTTGCTGCAACTCCGGCTCTATCTGTGGATTATTCTAGGCGTTATCGCCGTCAGTGTTATTACGGACCTCATCATAAGCCTCGCAATGGGACCGGGGAACAATTCTTCGGTGTCGGCCTCCAATTTGTTCAACGTGCTTCTGATCTTCGTGGGCAGCGTTCTTCCCGCAAGCTTCTTCAAGCGGGTCATTAATATTGGCGCAACCCGTAAAGAGTACTATGTCGGTGTCTTGCTGGTCTATGCGATATCGGCAGCCTTCCTCGCATTGCTCAACATCGCATGGTTGCAGCTGGAGATGAACGTCATTCGCAACTATGAGCATACGTTCAACATTCTCGTCATTTTTCACTGGGATCAATTCGGCATCGTCGGCATGTTCGGGTACCAATTCGGCGCATACCTATTACTATTGGCGCTTTTGAACTTGTTATTTTCCGGACTTCGCCATGCCGCGGGATGGGCGATCTGGGCGGTCTTCGTTGCGACGATCCCCCTCTTCACCGCAATCGCTTCGCTTCGGAGCAAGCTCGCCGATGGGCTGCAGGCACTTCTCTTCAATCCTTCCCTTCTCCAAGGATTCGGATTGACATTCGGAGTGGCCTGCCTGCTGTTCGCCGGCGGTTGGTGGTTTACAGCGAGACGCTCCTACATGTAAACCGATAAGACACCCGTACTCTACTCTATTATTGGAATTATAAAAAACAAGAAACCTGCACGGGGACTGACCCCATAACGTAAGACAAATCAAAACACCTTCAAGAGAAAGATTCCATGTCGTAAGATATGGAGGACAACTTTGGAGGTGTTTTTGCGTTGGTAACAAGAGTGAGCTATCCGTTAGAAGTTAAAATGAAGGCTATAGAATTGAGACTGGCTGGTGTTACGAATCGTGAGATCATGGAGCAGCTTAACATTCGAAATAAGTCACAAGTAGAGACGTGGTTACGTTGGTATCATGCAGGTGAACTACACCGTCTAGAGCAGCCTGTCGGCAAACAGTACAGCTATGGAAAAGGTCCGGAATACGAATCAGAGACGGAGAAACTACGTGCGGAGAATCGGTTTTTAAAGCAGCAGGTCGAAGTGCTAAAAAAGTTCAAGGAGTTGGAAAGGAGCTGTCGCCAGAAGTCGTAATACCATGGATGGAAAGCATCAAAACCATAGTCACTGTACAGCAAGCCTGCGACTGGATCGGGCTACCCCGTTCCACATACTATCGCTGGAAGAAACAAGGCCTAACAACAAAATCAGACGAGCTTGTTTCACGCATTCGAGAAATGTGCCAGAGACACCGCTTCCGTTATGGCTACCGGAAGATCACTGCTCAGTTACGGCGTCAAGAGAAGGTCAATCACAAACGTGTACAACGTATTATGCAACAGAATGGATGGCAGTGTCGCGTCAAGGTGAAGAAGCGCAAACAAACAGGACAACCAGCATATGTGGCAGAGCACTTACTACAGCGGAAATTCGCAGCTGAACGTCCATTGCAGAAACTGGTCACCGACATTACTTATCTGCCCTATGGCAACAGCATGATGTATCTGTCGAGCATTCTGGATTTATACAACGGCGAGGTTGTAGCCTACAGTATTGGAGATAAGCAGGATGTACATTTTGTATTGGATACACTGCAGCAGCTCCCAGACGCGGGAGGAGCAATGCTCCACAGCGACCAGGGTTCCGTGTACACATCGTATGCATACCAACATGCTGTAAAGGAAAAGGGCATTACCATGAGCATGTCCCGTAAAGGAACGCCCGCTGATAATGCCCTGATCGAATCGTTTCATTCCACACTAAAGTCTGAAACGTTCTACCTTGAGAATCTCACTTGCACAACGACGGCAATCGTTGTACAAACGGTACAAGAGTACATTCAATACTATAACGCAATTCGTATTCAAGCGAAACTAAACAACCAGTCACCGATTGAATATCGGCAACTGGCTGCTTAATTTAATAAGGTGTTTTGATCCCTGTCTCATAAACGGGGGTCAGTCCCACGAGTGTGCAGGTTTCTTGTTTGCTGGAGACCATTTACGAATGGTTCGCTCCCCTTTTCTCGCCCACCAAGGAGTTCAACCGCTCCAATAGATCGCCGCCGCCCGTCAAAGAGATGGAACCGATTTTCTCGCAAATTTTCTCGAGGAATTCCAGCTCCTTCAGTCGGAACAACGTCTCATTCTCGTCCATCAGCTTGGCGGTATTCAGCAGGCTTCGGGTCGAAGCCGTTTCCTCCCGACGCGTGATTAGATTGGCCTGCGCCTTCTTCTCCGCAAGCAGGACCGTGTTCAGGATCTCTTTCATGTCCCCTGGCAATACGACATCCTTAACACCCGCACTCAGGAATTGCACGCCGAACGCTTCTTCTTGTTCACGCAGACGAGACAGTACGAACGAAGCCGCATCCTGTTTCCGTTTCAAGAGATCGTCCAGCTTGAGCGTTCCAACGTATTCCCGAAGCAGCAGCTGGAGCTGGATATGGATCTGCTCGTCGAAGGACTTCAGTTCCAATGCACGCAATGGCTTTACGATCTTGTATTGGCATACGAAGTTTATTCGCAGCGTTACTTTGTCCTCTGTCATCATCTCTTGGCCGATGAGATCCATCTGTTGTTGTCTGAGATCTATAGTCCTCACCATAACCGACACCGGGCTTCTCCAGAAATAATACTTGCCGGGAGCAAGCTCGCGCTGCAAGACATGATCGTAGAACAAGAATCCGGATTCATAGCTCGCAATTTCAAATGACTGTACATAAGCTGACAGCTTCGTTACAACGGAACGATCAACCTCGGCAGGCAATTCAGGCTGTCTGGTGTCCATATGCAAGAAGGTATGTTTCTTGAACATGTTCCAGAAGGCATATGTACCAGGCTTCAGCAGCTGCCGGAACTGTCCATCCTCGTAATGCAGAACGAACTCATGGTCCTGCACGCGTACCACATTGAGCTCTCGCACGAGGTCATCATCATGCAGGAACAGCTGCAAATCTTTGCCCTCGACAACGAACGGTTTCGCAATATTCAACACCACAACGGTGGATTGAGACCATGACGACAAGCGATAAGTGCCTGGCATCAGCTTCTTCATATAACTTCCTTTATCGAAAAGCAAACCGCGCTCGTCAGCTTGAATCGTTATTTTCTTAAACATCTTTATTAACCCCCTTAGTGGTTCGACCAATGGATTAGAATCCCGCTGCAGCTCTGACGGAATCACGTTTGAGCTAGGCGATCGACCGGTCATTCGGCATGGACTTTCGAATAAGAGGTCGCCCCGCCCTCAGGCTTCCTTCCAATTCTTCCATCCAAGCAAAATCTCGGAATATCGCGCTATCGGTATCCACGGATTACAAAGCCTTGCCGCAGTGCGCTCAACTAGCCGCTAGGGATTCTATCCTCTGGTCTTGACTAATAGTTTGTGCTCGATTGAAAGTCGAGTGTTCTACCAAGATCGCTCTTCAGGCGATTGGGGATTCGAACCCCAAATAAGTGGTGATACTTACCGACCGATCGTACAGGATACCGCTGCATAACATGCACGGCACTGCGGGACAATTCGATATCCACGCCTCGTTACGACCGTCTGCATAAGCACCAATGCAAGACTATCGGTCTTACAGGTTCTATAATTACACCTTTCAATCGGAACGAACATGGCGGAAGTATTACGACTGCGCACAAAAATGGGATTTTCACTAAATTTGCGTTTCCACAGATTCTATTTTTTGACAGGTTGAAAGCCTAGTAAATATACCACATCCTATAGTTGGGCGTTCGTCAAATTGACAACGTGCCCGAATACGATGCGGGTAAGCCCTGGGCCCACCGGATCGAACAATAAGGAGGATTATTATTGATGCTAAAACGATTTAGCAGCGTGCTCGCGTTTCTCTGTTGCTTGGTAATGGTGGCCTCGTTGCTGCCTGCCAGCTTTGCCGCCGCCGCCGACAACGGAGACCCCGGTTCTACAACTCTTGCAACCTTGCAGGCCGATGAAACGCCGACCGCCCTATTCGGAACGCCCGAACTCGGGTCAAACGACCCGCTGTGGGCCTTGACGATGGAACATCCTATCAACAAAAGCACGGTACCCGACGACCCAAGACCCCATGCCACGGGCACAGCCAGAATCCTGTGGGACCACGACTACCTGTATGCCCGCGTAGTTGTGAAGGACGGAAATCTCTATCAGGGAGCCGGCGGAGATCACACGTACGACAGCCTGGAGTTTTATGTCGGCAACGGATCCAGCGGCTCGAACCAATGGCGCGTCAGCTCGACAGGCGTGTTCTCAGGGCAGGCCGCTCCTGGCAGAGCTGCGTGGACCCAGATCACGGATACAGGATATATCGTGGAGATGAGAATACCCAAGAGAACCTTGACCTTAGAGGAAGGCAAGCTTACCTTCGAGGTTTATATCAATAACTCGACGGACAAGGGCGGCGACCGTTATGAAGTCGTTTCCTCCTTCGGAGCTCCGGACACGGGTTATTCCAGCGATGCTGCATTCAGAGACAGCCTGCAGCTCTCTGCAGCCAATGAAGCGGACAACAGATTCTCAATCACCGCCACGGCGGGATCGGGCGGTACGATAACGCCGAACCCACCCGGCGATGTTCTGAGACTAGCTAAGGGCTCAAGCAAACAATTTACGTTCACCCCCAATTACGGCAAAATCGTAGATACCGTAATGGTAGACGGCAATGCCGTGACTCTATCTGCTGATGGCACATATACCTTTACAAATATTGAGGCTGACCATACCATTCTCGTGACATTCAAGAACGATCCGGACGCGAAGCAGCTTCCTTTTATCGTATGGAATGACAACTTCGCCCGCGGCGAGTACACGACGGCTGTCATCATCGACTTAGGCGATGGGAAGGCGGCGTTAGGCTCCGCGCTTAACCCAGGCTTGTTCGCCGTCTCGGCTAGGAACACGACCCTCAGCGGCGACGCGGTGACCTTTGAAGGAACGCGCAAAATCACAAGGGTGTACGCCAATGACAAACCAAAGGTACGGGGCTATAAGGGCGCAGTAAGCAATTCCCCGGATTATCAGGAAGGACTGGCAAGCGGCCGTTACATCGTAGTGGAATTGGAGTTTTATACAGAGAGCGGCGGCAATACAACGCTGGACGGCACCAGTAACTCGACCAAGCAGGTTTACAACATCGTCCAGAACGACGAGATCTCACTAACAGATGGGAGTTCGCTTCGCAACGTGGTTTTTGAACAGGACAAAGTTGTGAATCCGATCCTTGACAAGTTTACAACTCCTACGGGCGATTCGGTCAATCGCGCGCTCTATCTTCACAAGGATGACAACGGTAATGTGGTGCAACGATTGCCGCTGTATGTCTATACCCACGGCATGTCGCGAGGCGGCACTAACTCTGAAACAGATCCCAAAGCGGCCATGAAATCCGCCAACGGCTCGGTTGCTCTAATGAAGAAAATGGAAGAAAACCCGCAGAAATACGCCAGCCATATCCTGAATATTTCGTATAATGGCACATCTACTCCCTCTACAGCCAATGTTAAAAAGGTTATAGACGAACTGGTTGCCAGCGGCGCAGTAGATCCTAACCGTATTTACGCGGCAGGCTTCTCATGGGGCGGCCAATATACGAACACCTTAGTTAACGCCTACCCCGGCTTCTTCGCGGCCGCCGCACCTATGTCTCCGGTAAGCGGATCACCGAACGCGAGCACCAACGACGCGCACGCCAAACTGGCCTACTGGATGTTTATCAATGCTAATAACACTGGCATATACCAGACTAACCTCGCTACCTATATAAGCACCAATATGCCGGCAATGACCAACGCGAGAGCTTCGCGTTTTGAGAGCAATGAGGCTCTTACATGGCCCTACAATCAATATGATCAGCCGGGTCAGAGACCGAATCCGGCCATCACACCTCCCCTGCCTGATTATGTAGCGCACGAGGTTGAAGCTGCGGTTCTTTACAACCAGATCACGATGGGAACTTGGAGCATAGCTCCTACTGCGCAGTCCTCTAACTTGCCAGCTTGGAACAATGACTACACAGACGTCTTCGATTGGATGTTCGCGCAGAGAAAAACGGACGGGCCAGCTGCTCCGAGCGACTTCAAGGCGACGGCGGGCGACGGTCAGGTCGCATTGAGTTGGAAGGCTCCGACTGACGACGGCGGCAGCGCGATATCGGGTTACAAGGTCTGGTACGGCAGCGTGACGCTAGTCACACTGGGTGCGGCGGAGACCCAATATACCTTCACTGGCCTGACCAACGACCAAGCCTACACCTTCAAGATCGTTGCGATCAATGCGAAGGGCGAAGGCGCGGAGAGCCGTGCAACGGCTACGCCGTCGAAGCCAACGACGACGCCTCCTGTTGTGCCCGGTCCTTCTGGCAGCACCAGCGGCAATACGGGCACCGAGACAAACACGGTATTGTCGAAGTCGAACTACACCGTGAATACGCCTAAGGATAAGCCCGCGGTCACGGACAACAACGGCAACATCACCCTACCCGGCGGCGGCGAAATTGCGACCAAAGGCGGGACGAAGATTAAGGTACCCGAAGGCACAACGATAGACGCAAGCGATAAGGTGACCATTCCGGCGGGCAAAAGCGCCGAAGTGACACTACCAGGCAGCAACATTACGGTGACCATTCCGGGCGGCTCGACGATAGCGGGCGACGGTACGATCACCGTGGGCGGAGATGCGCATGTGAATCTGCTGAACGGCAGCCAGGTGCATATCCACGACGGCTCGAAGATTCAGAGCGACGGTACAATTGTAGTAGGACCGGACGGCGCGAGTGTCGGCTTAGACAACGGCACGTCGCTGAACATCCAGGAGGGTACGGAGCTTGTGTTCGATGAAGACACTCCGCTGGGCTTCCTCGTGAAGTCGGGCAATCCTTACAAGGATGTCAACATGGACGACTGGCACTACAGCTACGTAAACTTCGCCTACACATACGGTCTTTTCAACGGTACGACATCCACGACGTTCTCACCTAGCACCTCAATGACGCGCGCGATGTTCGTGCAGGTACTGGCCAATCTTGAGAACGTAGACAGCTCCGACTACACGACTTCCCGCTTCAGCGACGTGGCGGACGGGCAGTGGTACATGGCGGCAGTCGAGTGGGCGGCCGACAGCGGCATAGTCAACGGTATAAACGCCGACCTGTTTGCACCCAATTCACCGATGACGCGCGAGCAGATGCTGGTAATCCTATACAACTACATGAAGTACAAGGGCTATGAGATACCTGAAAGCCAATCCAAGTCCTTCGCGGACGAGAGTGAGATCAGCCCATGGGCATTGGAGGCCGTTCAGGCGCTGCAGGGCATCGGCATTGTATCGGGTAAGCCGGGCAACCTCTACGACCCGACAGCCACCGCCACCCGCGCCGAAGTAGCCGCTATCTTTGTAAGGTTCGTCGAATATCTGGCTAAGTAAAAGCGCGTAGAACAATGGAGACCCTTCCGGCTGGACAATATCCAACCAGAAGGGTCTCCTTCTATTTTACAATGAAAATCTCTGGTCTGATGCTGCTAGACACACGACAGTTTATTAATGGCTTGCTCCCCGTTTCTCGCCCAGCAATGAGTTCAACCGCTCCAATAGATCACCGCCGCCCGTCAACGAGATGGAACCGATCTTCTCGCAAATTTTCTCGAGGAATTCCAACTCCTTCAGCCGGAACAACGTCTCATTCTCGTCCATCAGCTTGGCGGTGTTAAGCAAGCTTCGGGTCGAGGCCGTTTCCTCCCGACGAGTGATTAGATTGGCCTGCGCCTTCTTCTCTGCGAGAAGGACGGTGTTCAGGATATCTTTCATATCGCCTGGCAATATGACATCCTTAACTCCCGCACTCAGGAATTGAACGCCGAATGCTTCTTCTTGTTCACGCAACCGAGATAGTACGAACGAAGCGGCATCCTGTTTCCGTTTCAAGAGATCGTCCAGCTTGAGCGTTCCAACGTATTCCCGAAGCAACAGCTGGAGCTGGATATGGATCTGCTCGTCGAAGGACTTCAGCTCCAATGCTCGCAATGGGCTTACGATCTTATATTGGCATACGAAGTTTATGCGCAGCGTTACCTTGTCCTCTGTCATCATCTCTTGGCCGATGAGATCCATTTGTTGTTGTCTCAAATCAATGGTCCTCACCATAACCGACACCGGACTTCTCCAGAAATAATACTTGCCGGGAGACAGTTCACGCTGCAAGACATGATCGTAGAACAAGAACCCAGATTCATAGCTCGCAATTTCAAATGACTGCAAATAAGCTGCTAGCTTTGGAACAACAGAACGGTCTACCTCAGCAGGCAGTTCAGGCTGTCTGGTATCCGCATGCAAGAAGGTATGTTTCTTGAACATGTTCCAGAAGGCATATGTACCAGGCTTCAGCAGCTGCCGGAACTGTCCGTCCTCGTAGTGCAGAACGATCTCGTAATCCTGTACGCGTACAACATTGAGCTCACGTACAAGGTCATCATCATGCAGGAACAGCTGCAAATCTTTGCCCTCAACAACAAACGGTTTCGCAATATTCATCACGACAACTGTGGATTGAGACCATGAGGATAGGCGATAAGTCCCCGGCATCAGCTTCTTCACATAACTTCCTTTATCGAAAAGCAACCCGCGCTCGTCTGCTTGAATCGTTATTTTCTTGAACATCTTCATTAACCCCCTTAGTTGTTCGACCAATAAATTAGAATCCCGCTGCAGTTCTGGCGGAATCACGTTTGAGATAGGCGATCGATCAGGCATTTGCATGGACTTTCGTCGAATAAGAGCTTGCCCTGCCTTCAGGCTGCACTCTTACTCTTCCATCAAGCAAACTACCGGGTGCTACGCTATCGGTATCCACGGATTACAAAGCCTTGCTGCAGCGCGCTTAACTAGCCGCTAGGGATTCTATTCTATGGTCTTGACTATAAGTTTGTGCTCGATTGGAAGTCGAGTACTCTACCAGAACCGCTTTTCAGGCGATTGGGGAATTGAACCCCGAATAAGTGTGGGTTCCTACCGACCGATCGTACAGGATACCGCTGCATATGATGCACGGCACTGCGGGATAATTCGATATCCACGCCTCGTTACGACCGTCTGAATAAGAACCAATGTAAGATTGTCTGTCTTACAGGTTCTATAATCACTCATTTCAATCGGAACGAACATGGCGGAAGTATTACGACTGAGCACAAAAATGCCATTTCGACTAAATTTATCAGTGGGTGGAAGAAAGAAGTTTATGACAAAAAGAGAGCCATTTGTGCCCCCTTAGCTTGTTAGAAAAAAGAAGCAACTTCTGCCTGCCTCATACGTAAACTTAGCTTATGTAGAAGTTTAATATTAGAAGAGGGAAATTACATGGGAATATTTCGAGAGTTGTTAGCCTCACCAGTGGTTCGCAAGATTACGATCTGCCTCATCGTCCTGTTCACAGTCTATTGTCTTAAAGACATGCTCAACCTGATCCTGCTGCTATTCCTCGTTACTTTCGTTATGAACAGCTTGACCGGCTTCCTCACGAAGCGGATCAACCGCTTGTTCACGATTCACCCCAATGTTGTCACCAGCCTGCTGTACATCGTCATCATTGCGGCGTTGGTCATCGGCATTTCGAATTACGTACCCAAGATCATCAGCCAGGTCACCGACCTGATCAACAACATCATCAAGTTCCTGGACACCAATAAAGACGACAAAGTCGCCCAGCAACTGACGGAAGCGATCAACGATATCGATTACCAGCATTACGGCAAGGAAGCGCTCAATTATATCTCCAAGCTCGGCGAATGGCTGGAAATCATACTCGTCGTTATCCTGTTAAGCTTCTTCTTCCTGCTCCAGAAGGCGTCGATTATGAAGTTCACGCGAAAGTTCAAGACAAGCAAGATCAGCTGGCTCTACGAGGAGATGGAATACTTCGGCCGCAAGTTTATCTCTTCGTTCGGCAAGGTCATCGAGGTTCAACTGATCATCGCGATCGTCAACACCATTCTTACGATGATCGGCCTATGGATTCTCGGCTTCCCTTATCTGATCATCCTGACGATTCTCGTATTCCTGTTAAGCCTCATCCCGGTAGCCGGTGTCGCTATCTCGTTTATTCCAATCAGCCTAATCGCTTTTCAGACTGGTGGATGGATGCTTGTTCTCTGGGCGGTCGTTATGATCCTTGTCATCCATGCCGTCGAAGCGTATGTGCTCAATCCTCGGCTGATGTCGCACAAGACGAAGCTGCCGATGTTCTACACGTTCGTCATTCTTGTATTCTCCCAGCATTACTTCGGCATCTGGGGGTTAATTCTCGGCATTCCGATCTTCATGTTCCTGCTCGATATTCTTGACGTCAAGACCGAGGACGAGAAGTCATTAGCATAGGACAATACGACAAAGGGGCTGCTCCAGAGATTGCGACGACCAAGTCGCTTGCTCCGGGGTAGCCCCTTTCTTATTCATCCGTTGCGGTCACGATTACAACGGTCACAACCATAAATGATCGCGTTGACTAACGGAACGCGTTTACATCATGGACTTCCAGTTGAAAATCTCGACGCAGACTTATATCAGACACCGACCAGACCCGCGATCGGAATGGCAGCCGCGACATCATCTGGCGCGAATATCAACCTATTCGCAATGCCTTGGCCTCTCGGTTCCTTGTTCTTGTCCGTATCACTTCGGTCAGGTCATCGATAAATCGTCTGCGTCAGCATCGTCTCTGAATTACCGACGATGGCTAAAGAAAGGGAGGACGACAAGCGATAGGTGCCCGGCATCAATTTCTTAACATAACTTCCTTTATCGAAAAGCAACCCGCGCTCATCTGCTTGAATCGTTATTTTCTTGAACATCTTCATTAACCCCCTTAGTTGTTCGACCAACGGATTAGAATCCCGCTGTAATTCTAGCGGAATCGCGTTTGAGTTAGACGATCGATCAGGCATTTACATGGACTTTCGAATAAGAGGCGGCCCAACTTCAGCCTTCCTTCTTTCTCTTCCATCCAAGCAAAATACCGGAATATCTGCACTAACGGTATCCACGGATTACAAAGCCTTGCTGCAGTGCACTTAACTAGCCGCTAGGGATTCTATCCTATGGTCTTGACTATTAGTTCGTTCTCGATTGGAAGTCGAGTAACCTACCAGAACCGCTTTTTAGGCGATTGGGGATTTGAACCCCGAATAGTGGGTTGCTACCGACGATCGTACAGGATACCGCTGCATAGCATGCACGGCACTGCGGGATAATTTGATATCCTCGCCTCGTTACGACGGTCTGAATAAGAACCAATGTAAGGCTGTGCGTCTTACAGGTTCTATAATCACTCATTTCAACCTGAACGAACATGGTGGAAGTATTACGACTGAGCACAGAAATGGGATTTTACTAAATTTATTGATATGTAGACGAAAGAAGTTGACGATAAATAGAAAAAAGAGGCATATGCCCCTCTTCTGCTTGCCGATCAACCCGTAACAAAAGCCCGACCGCGTGGGGTCGGGCTTTTCATGGTTTAGGCGAGGGATTTGAACCCCTATCCTGAAACTTACTTACTAGAAATGCGAGTACCTTTCCAACTTTCGTCTCCAATCCGTCCCCAACTGCGGTATTCAATCACTCAAATCCCTTATAAATCAACAAAGCCACACTCTCCACATGCACCGTATGCAGGTAACCCCTAACCTTCTTGTCATCCACATTATCGCATATGATTCGGGGTCGAGCCCCAACTAGCCTAAGCATGGTTAAACAAGTAGGGGGACGAACAGAATAGCTCTCGGGATCCGAGTCCCACGGGCAGGAGGGTTCAATCCCCGGCTACCGCAATCTTACAAAAAGGAGGTCGACCAGAAAGATCTGGTGACCTCACCGAACGGGTAGGATAGTTTAATCCTTTGTAGAAAGATGTTGGAAATGCTAAATACACCGATAGGGCACTATCCACATAGCGTTATATTTAGCAGATAAAGCTACAACGTTTCTTCCTCTGTAACTACTTGTGGTTCTGGTTCTGGTTCTGGTTCTGGTTCTGGTTCTGGTTCTGGTTCTGGTTCTGGTTCTGG